>CAZMFZ010000026.1:26262-33429 GCA_964565665.1 uncultured Bifidobacteriaceae bacterium
CTAAAAGCTAGCGAATCGCTATAGGCTTTGTATTCGCTTTTGTTTATTGAGTAGTAAATAATTTCAATACCAGAAAGCTCATCTTTAGAACTTAAGGAAATTTTCAACCCATTTTTAAAATACAGGCGAAACTGCTTTTCAAAATATTTGGAATTGAAATACTTGATTTGCGTGAAAGGAGGCTTGCTATCGTTGTATATGCCCCAAGTTACCTCAATTTTAGGTTCTATAGTTTTGCCCGTATTTTTATCGACCGCCCATTTTGTTTTTACAAAATTAACGCCTTCGGTATCGAAAAAAAATGGGTCGGCATATTTTGCAGTAAACTTGCTTTTTACCCAATAAGCTTTTGCGGTATCCTCTGGGCTGGTAGAGAGTTTTAAATATACAGGTAGCTTTTTATTCCAAAATATATTTCCACTTTTCGATTCAAATACTTTGGGTTGATGAATAAGCTGTTCTTGAGCAAAAGTCGGTGTTATAAGGGTGATAAATACACTTAAATATAGAAATTTAAATAGTTTTCTGCTAGGGTTATTCATAGAATGGGTGGCAATAAATAATCAACTATAAAAGTAAGGTGATATTAATTTGTAAAAATGCTAAAAAAAATTGTTTCTAGAAAACTTATTTTTGCTTAATCTAACAAGAAAACTTACTCGTTTTATATATTAAGATAGTTATTTTAAAATCCTTGCTTAGCTGCTTCAAATTTTATACTGAAATGGGCTGTTTTTTTGGTAATTTTTTTAATGAGCAATAGAACTATAATCACATGGTTTGCATAATATAAAAATATGCTTTACTTCGAAAGCTTTCGGTATTGATTTGGTTTGTATAGATTTGTAGTGCAAAACATTTGAAAGTTTTGAAAATATTTTTTATCAACAGTAGTCAAAGTGAGTTTTCAAGAAGAAGTAAGCAAGCGTAAAACATTTGCCATTATTGCCCACCCCGATGCGGGGAAAACAACCTTAACTGAAAAATTTTTATTATTTGGTGGAGCAATTCAGACTGCAGGAGCAGTAAAGTCGAATAAAATCAAGAAAGCCACCACCTCCGATTTCATGGAAATTGAAAAACAAAGGGGTATTTCTGTGGCTACTTCGGTAATGAATTTTGAGTATAAAGGGTTCTCAATCAATCTGTTAGACACACCTGGCCACAAAGATTTTGCTGAAGATACTTACAGAACACTTACGGCTGTGGACAGTGTGGTGTTGGTAGTAGATTGTGTGAAAGGAGTGGAAGAGCAAACGGAAAAGCTGATGGAAGTATGCCGTATGCGAGATACTCCTGTTATTATTTTTGTAAATAAACTCGATCGAGACGGAAAAGACCCATTCGATTTGCTTGATGAATTGGAGTCGAAGCTCAACATAAGCGTTCGCCCTTTGAGCTGGCCAATAAGCATGGGAACAGATTTTAAAGGGGTGTACAATTTGTATGATAGAATCTTGCTACTTTTTGAACCTAGAAAGAAACTCGAAACATCGGAAACTATCGTGTTTAACGACTTGGATGACAGCAAGTTAGATAAAATAGTAGGAGAGCGAAACGCAAAAAAACTAAGAGAAGATGTAGAATTGATAGAGGGTATTTATGAGCCTTTCGATAAAGAAATGTATTTGCAAGGTTTACTAGCGCCTGTATTTTTTGGGAGTGGGGTAAATAATTTTGGGGTAAAAGAATTGCTTGAAACTTTTATTCAAATTGCTCCTCAACCCAAAGGTAGGGAAACTACCATAAAACCTGTAGAGCCGCTTGACAAGAAATTTAGCGGATTTGTATTTAAAATTCATGCCAATCTCGACCCCAAGCACAGAGATAGAATTGCGTTTCTACGAATATGTTCGGGTAAATTTGAGCGAAATAAGTTTTTTCACCACGTAAGGCTTGACAAAAACTTACGTTTTTCCTCGCCTGTCACTTTTATGGGTTCGAGCAAAGATATAGTTGAGGAGGCGTATCCAGGCGATGTAGTTGGGCTTTACGACACTGGAAATTTTAAAATTGGCGATACACTTACTGAAGGTGAAAACTTCACATTCAAAGGAATACCAAGTTTCTCGCCTGAGATATTTAAAGAGTTGGTGAACAACGACCCTATGAAAACCAAGCAACTTGACAAAGGCATTGAGCAACTTACCGATGAAGGGGTGGCTCAATTATTCACCTTTGCAATAGGAAATAGAAAAGTAGTAGGTACGGTAGGCGAATTACAATTTGATGTAATTCAATACCGATTGCAGCATGAATATAGTGCTGCTTGTAGTTTCAGACCTATGCAGATTTTTAAAGCTTATTGGCTAAGTGCAACCGATGAAAAAAAACTAGATGAATTTATAAAACGCAAATTCAACAACATAGCCTACGACAAAGACAAAAACCCTGTTTTCTTAGCAGAATCGCCTTATTCGCTTCGCCAAGTACAGGAAAATTATCCTGAAGTACAATTTCATGTTACTTCAGAATTCAAATTAGTTGACAATTAATTAGTTGTTATTTTGAGTACCGATTGGTTTTCATCTTGGTTCGACTCGCCCTACTATCATATACTCTATAAAAATAGAGATGATGATGAGGCAAAGATTTTTATTCAAAATCTAGCAGATAGATTTGGTATTAACTCTAGCCACCACGTGCTTGACTTGGCTTGCGGAAAGGGTAGGCATTCCATATTTCTCAATTCATTGGGAGTAAATGTGTTGGGTGTTGATTTATCGAATAACAGCATAGAATATGCCAAGCAATTTGCTGCTGATACACTGAAATTTGCCGTTCACGATATGCGTGAGCCTTTTGCCAAAGCCGAATTTGACTTTGTACTTAATCTTTTCACCAGCTTTGGCTATTTTGAAACCGAAACTGATAACCTGAAAACGATAGCTTCAATTGCCCAAAGTCTGAAAGAAGACGGTGTGTTTATTATTGATTTTTTCAACGCTACAAAAGTGCTCAAGCAGCTTATTCCCTATCAATTGAAGCAAATTGAAGGAATAAATTTCTATATTATAAAGAGAATTGATGGCAATCATATTCTCAAACAAATAGATTTTGAAGACAGAGGCAAAGCTTATTCATTTACTGAAAAGGTACAATTTTTTCATTTGAATGATTTTAAATTGCTATTTGAAGAAGCAGGATTAAGGATTATTGCTTCATACGGCAATTATAATTTAGAAAGTTATGATGAAGAATCTTCAAATAGATTAATATTGGCAGCATCACGAATATAATAGCGACATTCTTGCCAAACTTTTGATTTGTAACCGAAATACACCACCTAAGAATTCTTAAACATTTTGTAATCAATGGCTGCAGCATCTCTCCATGAAAAATTCATGAAACTGGCCTTGAAACAGGCAATGTTGGCTTTTGACGATGGGGAGATACCTGTAGGCGCGGTTGTAGTGCATGAGGGGAAGGTGATTGGGAGAGGCTACAACCAAGTACAAAAACTCAACGACCCTACTGCTCATGCTGAAATGCTAGCTATTACCGCAACTTGCAACGGTTTGGGAGCAAAATATTTACCAGATTGCACACTTTACGTTACTCTCGAACCATGCACTATGTGTGCAGGAGCCATTAAATGGGCTCAAATTTCGACAATAGTATTTGGAGCTTACGATTTGAAAGCAGGATTTAGTGTATTTACTCACAAACTTTTCCCACAAAAAACAGAACTGATAGGAGGGGTTTTGGAGCAAGAATGCAGGCTGTTGATTACCGATTTTTTTGAGGAACTGAGGAGTAGGTAGAATACTGGTAATCAATATTTTTATGTATTTTCTGGGGGTTTTTTGTCAATTGTAAATTAACTAAAATTTAGCAGCCAACACTACATTTTCTTTGTAGCTTTTTACATCGCCTTGCAAATTAAAAAGCTCAATATAAACCAAATAATTGCCCACACGGGCTTTCCGACCAGCTTCATCTGTGCCGTCCCATTGAAAGAAACTTTGATTGCCGATATTTTGGTTTCTCACTAGCTTTCTAATGATTCTACCTTCCAAATCGAAAATAGTAATGGTGGCGATGTTGTTTGTAGATTTTGTATTGAAAGTAATAGTGGTAAAATCAAGATACCCATCTTCATCTGGCGAGAATATTTTTGGGGTTATATCCACTGCTTTGTCGCTCATTTCAATATTAGATTGTTGCGAATTTTTAAATCCCGGAGTGGCAAATCCAGTATTTTGGGCTGACGAAGCCCAGTTTTCGGGCGTATTTGTAGGCAAATTAAAGTTAGTTCGCTCTAAAGAAACACCTTCTTTATTATCTAATAATTTAAGATGAAAATCGTGTTTGTAATGAAATAAGTCAATAGTTTTAAATGCCTGATTTGTTAAAATTACCGTTCCTTCATCGTCATTATAAGCAGGGAAACTAGGCATTTCTATAAAATTTGAGTCTACTGCGTTAGGATAGTTATTCTTGATATTTTCCTTGTTAATAGAAAGAACCTTATAAGATTTCGGAGTCATTAGGCTGTTTTCAGTTGTAATCACCTTAAAATTTGCCTTGATATCATTCTCAAAATTTGCCAAATACCAATTTGCTAGGTTGATAAATTTGGTCGAACGATTGTAAATTTCCACAAAATCGCTGCCACCAGTTCGGGGATTGAACAATATTTCGTTGATTACTACGTCAGATGAATCTGCTTTTTCTGAGAGGTAAAATGATTTTGAGTCTGAGCCGTTTATGAAATTTCCAACACAATCTTTTACCTGAGAAACGGAAATGGAATAGAGCTGAGTAGCTAGTAATGAGGGCGTTATGTTTAAATAAATTTTGTCATTTTCAATACTTAAAATAGTAGCATAGGTACTTGAGCTAAGGGTAAATATGCCATTTGAAGCTGAAAGACTATCGATTGGTTCGTTAAAATAAAGTAACAAAGTGTCTTTATTTGTGGCGAATGCTTGTGTTAAAATTGGCGCATCGTTATCAGGATTGGAGGCATAATTTGAATTGATTTTACCAGGAGTTCCGCCATATGTTTCATTGGCTGCGGCCATCCAATTGTTGGCAGTGCCGCAAGGGTTTTGCGGGTCTATTCTTTCCAGACTCCAGCCACCGTCTTTTTTAATTTCATCTCTGTACCAGCCATCTGAATATTTTATTTTCGAGATGCTAATGCCTTCTGCATTTCTCAAATCTACCACATCACCTGAGGAATTTAAAGATGGAAAAGAGCTGATTCCCAATGTGTTGCCATACGGTTTGAAATTATTTACTTGGCTTGAACTACACAAAATAAGGTATCCATGGGGCTGTATTATAGAAGATGAGGGGAATTTTCCAGGAATTGTGGTAGCATCAAAAATCTTGAAATTACCCAAATCTATTAAATCTGATGTGGTATTGAATAGTTCTATAAATTCTGCTTCGGGCAATGCTTGCACAGGGTTTTCATCGGCCATTATTTCATTTACAACTACTTCAAATGGTTTGGGATTTCTGCCAATGCCTATAGTTTGGGCAAAATAATCGAGTTTATTTCCTGAGCAATCGTATAGATTTTGAACCTGAATTGTAAAGGCTTTCCCTGCATCTAGAGGCGTAGATAAATTCACAAATGCAGTGTCTGCATCTTCATTGGAAAGCAAAACTGAGGTGATATTTTTCCCTGCAATGCTGAAAGCCGATTGAAGATTCGAAGCTTTTATTCCTTCCGACAATACGATAGCTAGCATGGCGTTTGATTTTATCAACGTGTTGACTACTAGAGGCTTAGCTGAATCTTCTGTTATATTATAAATAGAATTTACTTTGCCAGGTGTGCCTCCTTTTGCATCTTTAGCACTTGACCAATTGTACTTACCACCACAATTTTCTATAGGATTTATTCTCTCCAAGCTCCATCCACCTTCGGCCTTTACTTCGCTTTTATACCAATCGGGTTTGTAATTTATTTGGTCGATGGTAAGGGTGTTCAAATTAATAATTGAAATCAAATCGCCCGTTTTATTCAGCGATGGAAAACTAGATACGATTGCAATATTCCCATATTCAAAAAATAGGCTAGCATTTGATTCCGAAGTTAATATCAAATAACCTTTGGGTTGTATAATGGCATTAAATGCAATTTTTCCATTAGATGAGGCTGTGGCATCTTTAATTTTGAAATTGGAGACATCTATCAAATCGCTGGTGGTATTGTACAATTCTATGAATTCGGCAATGGGAAGTTGTACCTGTGGCTCGGGTTCGGCCATTACTTCGTTGATGATAATTTCGCCTGATGTAGGCAATCGAGGCAAACCAATGGTGAAAACCGTATTTTCAATGGACAAGCCTTCACAGTTTTTTATACCTAAAATTGTGAATTGATAGGCTTTTCCGACAGTCAAATTCTGAGAAGTGAATAATTTTAAAGTGTCTTGTCTGAAATTGTAAGGTACTGGTAAATAGGCAGTTAATCCATTTTCAATATTAAAACTACTAGTTATAAAACTAGATGTATCCATTGGCTGATTGAAAACCACCTCTAACTGAAAAGCATTTTTAGTAATGACATTTTTTATTTGCGGAGCTTCAATTTGACTGCTAACTACAGAGTTTTGAAATCCAGGTGTGCCACCTTTTTCATCAATTGTGGCTTTCCAATTGGCTTCACCCGAGCAAGGATTTTTTGGATTGATCTGCTCAAGCGAATACCCACCATCATTTTTATCGGCATCTTTATACCACGAAGATTTGTAATTTATTTGATCTATCACTTTGCCATTCGCATTTTTGAGGGTTAAAGATTCGCCTCCATCTGTTAAACCCAAGCCCGAAAGTGTATAAATATTTAAGGCAGGAAATAATGAACGTAACTGGTTTTTGCCATTTTCACTACCTACAAGCAGGCCAAAACCTCCCCCTGCAATGGTAAAATTCCTAGTGAACGGGCGTTTCGTGCTGCCATCTAATAAAGTATCGCCTAGCAAATTGATAGATTGGTTGGTGTTGTTTAATAGTTCAATATACTCCACGGCAGGAAGCCCGTTTGGTGGCGGATTGATGTCTGCCATCAGTTCATTGATTGTTATGTCTCTGTAATTAAGGTTGTTACCAGCATTGGTAATAGGAGGGGAGTTGGTGGTATATACAAAATCAATAGTATTGAGACTAATGGCATTGTTTGCCAAATCTGAAACACCAGAAATGGAA
>CAZMFZ010000027.1:0-12092 GCA_964565665.1 uncultured Bifidobacteriaceae bacterium
CATTTATTTAACAAGTAGTTTCGTCATTGATTGGTAGGTTGATAATTCACATCTACAAAGCTGCACTAATTTAGATATATTCTATACACAAAAATTAATGCTATTTTTTAACTTGCAACTCCAAAACATTCAAAATCTAAAAATAAAAATCTAAAATCTATTATAAAAGATGGCATACGACATAGAAATGATTAAAAAGCTGTACGCAAACTTTGGCAGCAAAGTAGAATCGGCTAGAAAAGCAGTTGGCAAACCACTTACATATACCGAAAAAATACTGTATGCTCATTTATGGGATGCCGAAACTAAGGCATTTACCAGAGGCATTGATTATGTAGAATTCGCTCCTGATCGCGTTGCCATGCAAGATGCGACCGCCCAAATGGCATTGTTACAATTTATGACAGCCGGTCGAAATACCGTTGCCGTACCATCTACCGTGCATTGCGATCACTTAATTCAAGCCAAAGTAGGGGCAAAAGCCGATTTAGATACTGCCTTGCAAGCCAATGCTGAGGTTTACGATTTTTTGGCTTCTGTTTCAAATAAATATGGAATTGGCTTTTGGAAGGCCGGTGCCGGCATTATTCACCAAGTGGTAATTGAAAATTATGCTTTCCCAGGTGGAATGATGATAGGTACCGATTCTCACACACCCAATGCAGGAGGCTTGGGCATGATAGCCATAGGTGTAGGCGGTGCCGATGCTATGGATGTAATGGCCGGAATGCCCTGGGAGTTAAAATTTCCTAAACTGATAGGCATTCACTTGACAGGCAAATTGTCTGGCTGGTCATCCGCAAAAGATGTGATATTGAAAGTAGCAGGCATTCTGACCGTGGAAGGCGGCACAGGTTTTATAGTAGAATATTTTGGTGATGGTGCAAAATCGCTTTCTGCTACAGGCAAAGGTACTATTTGTAATATGGGTGCTGAAATTGGAGCTACTACTTCCACATTTGCCTACGATGAAGAGATGGTAGCCTATTTGAATGCTACAGATCGTGCCGATGTAGTAGCTGCTGCCGATGCTGTAAAACAATATTTACAGGCCGACCCTGAAGTATATGCCAATCCATCTGCGTTTTACGATCAAATTATTGAAATCAATTTATCAGAATTAGAACCGCATATCAATGGTCCTTTCTCGCCAGATTTGGCTTGGCCTATCTCCAAATTTGCCGCTGCTGTAAAGGAAAAAGGTTGGCCTTCCAAATTGGAGGTAGGGCTTATTGGGTCTTGCACCAACTCATCGTATGAAGACATGACGCGTGCAGCCTCACTTGCCCAACAAGCAAGAGATAAACATTTGGTAGCCAAAGCAGAATTTACCATTACTCCAGGTTCGGAGCAAGTGCGTTACACCGCAGAAAGAGATGGCGTATTGGCAACTTTCGAGCATATTGGAGGCGTGGTTTTAGCCAATGCTTGTGGCCCATGTATAGGGCAATGGGCTCGTCACGGAGCTGAAAAAGCCGAGAAAAACTCAATTATCACCTCCTTTAATAGAAATTTCAGCAAGCGTGCCGATGGCAACCCCAATACCCACGCTTTTGTGGCTTCTCCTGAAATAGTAACAGCTATGGCCATTGCAGGTGATTTAACTTTCAATCCGTTGACAGATTACTTAACCAACGAAAAAGGTGAAAAAGTAAAATTTGACGAACCCAAAGGCTTCAAACTTCCAGCCAAAGGCTTTGATGTTGAAGATGCGGGCTATCATGCCCCTGCAGCAGACGGCAGTGCAATTGAGGTAAAAGTATCAGTTACTTCCAATCGTCTGCAATTACTTGCTCCTTTCGCTGCTTGGGAAGGTATAGATTTATTTGGGTTGAAATTACTAATTAAAGCCAAAGGCAAATGCACTACTGATCATATTTCTATGGCTGGACCTTGGTTGAAATACCGTGGTCATTTAGATAATATTTCAAATAATATGCTCATTGGAGCTACCAATTTTGCCAACGACAAAGCCAATACGGTTAAAAATCAACTGACAGGCGAATATGGCGAAGTACCAGCCGTGCAACGTGCATATAAAGCATCTCATACTGGCTCTATTGTAGTGGGCGATAATAATTATGGAGAAGGATCATCTCGTGAACACGCAGCTATGGAGCCTCGTTTTTTGGGCGTACGTGCCATATTAGTAAAATCATTTGCCCGTATTCACGAAACCAACTTGAAAAAACAAGGCATGTTGGCTCTCACATTCGCCAATCCTGCGGATTACGATAAAATTCAAGAAGACGATGCCATCGACATTATAGGTTTAACTACGTTTGCACCAGCTAAAAACTTGCAAATTGTGCTAAATCATAAAGATGGATTGAAAGAAACCATTGAGGCTAAACATAGCTACAATGCAGGTCAAATCGAATGGTTTAAAGCAGGTGGTGCTTTAAATATTATTCGTGCCAATGCAATTAAATAATTTTATATTTTGTGATAATTTTTAAAAAGCCGCTTCACTTTAGAAGCGGCTTTTTTGTGATGTGGGATATTAGAAAACCCTAATAGTAATTAAGAGCTATGAACAACTACTAAAAATGATGATTTTGTAAAATGTTATTTTTAAATGAATAAACGCTTAGTGGCTTTTCCTTTATAGACCTTTTTGCAGGAATTGGAGGTTTTCACTCGGCATTGAGTTCAATGGGTGCTAATTGTATTTTTGCTTCTGAGTGGGATAATTTTGCTGCACAAACTTATGAACGAAATTTTGTTTTAAACCAAACGGAGACATTGCAAAAATAAGCGAAACTTCAGTCCCAAAACATGATATACTTTGTGGTGGATTCCCCTGTCAGGCATTCTCAATTGCAGGAAAACAAAATGGGTTTGAGGATGTAAGAGGCACTGTATTTTTTGAAATTGCTCGAATCGTAAAACATCATTTACCCAAAGTGCTATTTTTAGAAAATGTTAAAAATTTGGTTGCTCATGATCACGGAGATACATTAAAAACCATAAAAAACACCCTTAAAGAGTTAAACTATAATGTTTTTTTCTACGTTTTAAATGCCTGTAATTTTGGACTATCACAAAACCGTGAGAGAATTTATATAGTAGCGTTTCATAATAAAATTAACTCAACAAATTTTAAATTTCCAACTCCCACAAATCAACAAGTTTGCTTAGCAGACATTTTGGAAAAAAATTCAATCAATGGCAAAGTAATTGAAAGAAACGATATTGAAATATATAAAAACTATACCTTGCCATTTTCATTTTTTGGAGAAATGCAATTACTAAATAAACCCATTCAGATTGGAATAGTAAATAAAGGTGGGCAAGGAGAAAGAATATACCATCCATTAGGGCAGGCTATCACCTTATCAGCTTAGGGCGGGGGAATAGGTTCAAAAACGGATCTATATTTGATTAATGGGCAAATTCGCAAATTATCGCCCCGTGAGTGTGCAAGAATTCAAGGTTTTCCAGAAGAATTTATAATACATCCATTAGTGACACAAGCGTACAAACAATTTGGGAATAGTGTATCTATAAATGTACTGCAAAAAGTAGTTGTGGAAATTTATAAAATTTTAAAAATTGATGAATAAACAGCAATTACTCGGTTCCCAAACTGCAAAAAATGGTTTTTTAAACGAAGATGAAATCGTAAATAAATTCAATAACTGGCTATTAGATGAAGATGCACAAAAATGGCTTTTAATTATGCAATACGACTTAGAAGTAATAGAATATGTAAAAGCAGTTAAAGTTAGTGGGTATAAAACAGATGTTCAAGCACAAGTCACAATACAACTTAAAGGCGCAATCGGCATTCAGAATTTACAAGTAAAATTAGTTAGATACCTAAAAGGATTTAACCAAATAGTTAAAAGATGGATAGATACATATGTAGAAATGTGGGACATTCCAGACAATATTTCTATTAATTTAAAACAATATACAGGTGAATTAGCACCATCAGTAACAAGTTTAAAAGACAAAAGAAGAATGTTTGCTTTCGAATTTTCAGTTGAAGAACAAGACAAAATACATGCTTGGCTAAGTAAAAATAAATCCTTAATAGTTTCGGATATACTGAAAGGAAGTGGACAGTTTTCTGCCGAATGGATGCTTGTAGCCCAGAAAACTGTAGCAAATTCAAAATGGATTTTAAAGCGAATGAATTTTTGTCTTAATTATTTTGGAAATGGTGAAGTTAAAAATTACTAAGCGTGTAAACTTTAAAATTGGCCGAATTACGATGCAAAGAAAAAGTGGAGATGGAGGAAGAATTACTTCAAATATGCCACAGTTCAAAATAAACCCAGCTGAATTGTTTCAACTTTAATAAAAAAATATTCTCCATTGTGTCATTAATTAGTCTCATTTTTATACTTTGATTCAATATTCAATTCCCATGACAAAAGCTTCCCTCACATACATTTTCTGTTTCCTATTTTTTCACCTTGCATCGGCACAGGAAAAGAAAACATCAATAGCATTCAATTATTATACGCACGACTTTGGCACCATAAAGGAAGAAGGTGGAATTGTGACTTATGAATTTGTATTTACTAATGCAGGAAGCACACCTTTGCTCATTAAAAATGTACAAGCCTCGTGTGGCTGCACTGTACCTGAATGGTCGAAACTGGCAGTTGCTTCAGGGAATACTGGCATGATTAAAGTAGAATTTAATCCCGCAAATAAGCCCGGACCATTCAATAAATCCCTCACCGTTTTTACAAATGCACTCAATGAAACAGTGATATTAAATGTAACTGGTAAGGTAATTCCTAAGCCTCGAAGACCAACTGACGATTTTCCTGATTTGATTGGCAATTTCAGAATGGTATCGCGCTACATGAATTTGGGCGATATAACTACTGAAAAAGCTATTAGTAAATCATTTAATCTCTACAACCAATCGGATACCATTGTTAACATTCATTCGGTGAACAACAACAATTCATTTTTAAAAATCAATATAGATCCTATTGTATTGCTACCTAAATCGAAAGCTAAAATTTCCGTTGAATACGACCCGGCAAAAAAAAATGACTTTGGCTATGTGCAAGATAAAATTGAATTAGTAACTGATGATAAGGTGCTGCCCATGAAGGCCATTTACGTTACTGGCACTATATCAAAATACTTCCCCATTTTATCAGATGATGAGTTAAAATCACAACCAAAACTGAAGCTCGACAACATGAGCCACGATTTCGGCATTATAAAACAAGGCGATAAAGTGAGTACCGTATTTGCAATCACAAATATGGGTAATAACCAATTGATGATTTACAAAGTAAAACCTAGTTGCGGATGCACGGTTACCAACTTAGATAAAAAAATACTAGCCTCGGGTGAAGTGGGCAAGCTTTCCATTACTTTCGATTCGCAAGGTAAAGAAGGAGTACAGGAAAAACATATTAATATCTATAGCAACGACCCTACAAATTCCAATCCTGTAATTACTTTAAAAGCCAAAATTCAAAAGAATTAACTGTTATTAAGCAATGTCATTAACTTAACACCTAAAAGTCCTTCTCTGTAGGAGAAGGATTTAAGATGAGGTTTGTTAAAGATGCTTAAGTTAATGACATTGTGCTCTCAAATATAAAATCTAGCCTTTCTTTTTGAGAGATGTTGCCTTTTTTAAGGCATCTTTCTCAATTACTACAAATTCAACTCTTCGGTTTTTGGCTCTGCCTTCTTCTGTTTCATTATCTGCCACAGGTTTATCTTTTCCGTAGCCTTTGGCTTCAAATCTTAATCTATTCAATCCCTTAGAAATCAAATAGTTCTTTATAGATTCCGCTCTTTTTTCAGAAAGTTTTTGATTGTATTCACTCGAACCTACATAATCAGTATGACCTTCAATTCTAAATTTAGCTCCTTCCTGTTGTTTCATTAAAGAGGCTATTTCATCTAAACCTTCATAAGATTCTTCCTTGATAGCTGCAGATTTGAATTCGAAGAAAATATTATCGAAACTCAGCACTTTGGCCGAATCAAGAAATGAAGTGAAAGCAAAATCTTTGATTTGCTCCAATTGCATAGTTGTATCCGTCATTGCCAATTTTTCAGTAATTTTGAAGTGGGCAAACGACTCTGCTTGCAGTTTGTATGTTTTGCCAAATTCCATCGACATTACATATTTGCCTGATTTTGGGTTTGATGCACAAAAAGCAACAGTTTCATCTTTTTCATTTTTAGCAGTTACTGTGCCACGCAAAGGGAGGTTGAATTCCGATTCGTATAGCGTGCCGGACAACAATATGCGAGGAATTTGATGCAACATTTTAGGCAAATCAACCTTAAAAATATCCATGTGATGCAAATTGGCATCGAAAGGAGCAGAGTTAAAATAGGCATGGTCGCCTTGACTTGCCATTACAAAGCCTTTATCGTCCGATTTTGTGTTGATAAAAGGCCCTAAGTTTTCCGGTTTACTCCATTTTTCCCAACTGTCGTCTAGCCTACGGGAAACAAAAATATCATGCCCACCATAGCCTATTAAGCCTTTGGAGCTAAAATACAATGTTTTATTATCGTTGGCCAAATAAGGATAATCTTCTGAAAACAAGGTATTTATATCAGAACCTAAGTTTTTTGCCTCCGACCATTTGTGATAAGTTTTATTATAAATTGACACATACAAATCTAAATCTCCAAAGCTCTTGTCATCTTGCAAAGCCATCAAAAGTATGTCGCCATTTGACCCCATATAATAATTAGCATGTTCATTGCTGTTTTTATAGTTTGGAATATCTAAAGTTTGAGGCTTACCCCATTTTCCATCGTCTGATTTCGTTGATATTGATACACCCTCGCCTGCATCTGTACCATCTTCGTTGTAGCGGTTGCCAATTACAAGTGTATTGCCATCTGGGCTTATAGATGCTACAAAATTATGGCCTTTATTATTGAGTGGAATACCAATATTTTTTGCTTCCGACCATTTTCCACTAGAGTCTAGCTCAGAATAAAATATATCTTGATCAGGTTCATCTTTACATTCCTTTACAAAATAAAGTGTTTTACCATCTGGAGCTATTTTAGGAGAAAATTCAAAGCAATCTTCGCTATTAATTTCTCCCCCCACTACTTCTTTTACATGAGGGTGTGTTACATCTTCAATCAAATCAGGCTCAATTGCATATAATTTAGGTGCATTTAGAAGCCCTATTCCTTTTAAAATATTCCACTCATTGATTTTACTATGATTGGCTATTATTTTTATTCCATAAACAGTAGAAGTAGGTATGAAAGTCGCAAACGACCTGAATTTAGCTTTAGAATCAGGCTTATCAAGTTGGTAAACAATTTTCTCTTTATTATCTTTTTGAATAATCGATATGCTTTCAATAGTACCAACATTAAAAATCCCACCAATTATGATTTGATTTGCAATAGTTGGCGTAGAAAAGCCTACAGTGATTGTATTTCTTTTGTTTGATTTCGCATAGTTCAAAATATAGCCTTCGGAATAGGGATCGTGCTTTGCATCGAGGCTCGTTAAGGGGTAGATTGTAGGCGGACCTAGCACCAACTCGGCAAAGTTATTTTCAAATTGATAAATATCGGTATATTCAAACAATTTGTTTGCCCATACTACTTTTTGGGCTTGCGATTTATAAACTGAAAAAATTAGAAGTAATAAAAACGAAAGTTTCAAAAAAAACATGTGTATTGTATTCTTCATATCACTTTTTTATCAGGTTTACTCAAAATTTCGCACAAAAATACGAAGTAAGATAGGAAAATCAAATTTAAAATTTCAACACAACCAAAATGCCATTTGAATTAGAATTCGTAAACATAAAAGCTGACTACAAAAAAGAGGCGGAAGATTTTGTAAACAAATACAATTGTGAAGTGGAAACTTTTGAATTATCCACATCAGGTTCTACAGGGTTGCCCAAAAAACTCAAATTCTCAAAACACCAATTGCAATACTCTGCTAAGGCTACCCTCTCGAAATTACAACTCAATGATAAATTTACTGCACTTATTTGCCTCAATATTAATTACACAGCAGGCAAAATGATGCTGGTTAGATGTATTGAGGCCAATATGAAAGCATTAATTGTTTCGCCTTCTTCATCTCCTTTTGATTACATAGATAAAAATTGTGCCATAGACTTCGCTGCATTCGTTCCTATGCAATTAAAACAAATTTTTGAGCGAAATAGAGAGGGCGATATAAATCGACTCAACCAGCTTAAAATTATACTTGTGGGTGGAGAAGCACTCGATGAAAAATTGACTCAGGAGCTTCAAACACTCCAATCAAAAGTATATCACAGCTTCGGGATGACAGAAACACTCTCTCATTTTGCATTGAAAAATATTTCTGATAGCGAGAATTATTATACAATTTTAGAGGGTGTGGCAATCGACATTGACGAACGTAATTGCCTGAAAGTAAAATCGGTGGTTACTGAAAATCAATGGATTCAGACCAACGATATTGTAGAATTGATAACTTACGAAGATATTCCAACCGCTTTTACTTGGATTGGAAGAATAGACAATGTAATTAATAGCGGAGGAATAAAAGTGAATATTGAGCTATTGGAAGGTGTAGTGTCAAATGTTTTCTTTAAAATGAGGATACAAAACAGGTTCTTTATTTTTAAGTTAAGCGATGCCAAACTCAACGAGAAAGTAGTGTTGTTTATTGAAGGCGAAGAATTAAAAAAAGAAATTCAAAATAGAATACTATCTGAAATAAAAAGTGAGCTGGAAAATCCCTTTTGGATGCCCAAAAATATTTTTTTTATTCCTCACTTACTATATACTCAAAGTGGGAAAGTGGACCGGATAAATTCCACAAAAGACATAAAAAAAATAGCCTAGCAATTGCTAGGCTATTTTAAGTAATCTATTCTTTTACTTTTTGATTAATTTTTGCACTTCAGCAACATTTACCACCACTGCATATTTTTTTCTCAAACTTTCTACCCATTCCTTTTCTAAGAAATTTTGGTAATCTGAAATCACCAATCCTTTGGCTTCTTCCAAAGTTTTAGATTTAGGTTCAAGAATTTCTTTAATATCTATTAAGTAAAATCTATCGTTTTTATTAGTCTCAACCTTGCCAATTTTCCAGTCTATTGCATCTATTACTGCATCGTCTCCTTTTTGGTATTTTCCCTCTTTTATTTGAAGCGTAAGAGGTTGCGAAGCATTAAACGATTTTTCTAACGCTGAAATAGAGGTAGATAAATACTTCACAGATACTAATTTTGAATTCTTGCCTTTCACTACTGCTTTAGCACCTTCATCTTTAGTAGTAATTCTTGATTTATCTATTCCTTTCGAAGTCAGGTATTTTACAATAGCATCTAATCTTTGTTTTGAAGGCGATACCTTAGTGGCTACTTCACCTTTTTCAGCACTTGCAGTAAGCTCAACTATATAATTTTTATCCCTACCCAGCACATTTATTATCTCATCTGCCTTTTTCAATATTTCACCTTTTACATCGAAACCTGCTTTCGTGTAGTTGATATTATCACTTTTTTCAAAATTGGCTTCGAAAAATTTATTGTCGATGTTTGCTTTCAATACATCTAAAGTGGCTTTGTCTTTGGCATTGTGGATGGTGGCAACCACTCTTTTGTCCCACATGTATTTACTTTTATTTGTGTTGAAATAGCTTTTCAATCCAGCAGTATCTTCTATGGCCTTAGTCCATACTTTAGAATCCATGAGTGAAAAAAGTAGTATTCCATCACGGTATTCTTTCACGAGCATTCTATAGTCTTCGTATTTACCATCTAAATTAGCTTCTTCAAAAGCTAGTAAAGTTTCATTTACATATTCTTTATACAATTGGCTCATGTAAAAAGAAGGGTTTAGGCTGCCTTTGTCTTTTTGTTTGGCTTTTACATAAGTAAAGAAATCTGCTACCGTATATTTTTTGGCTTTGATGTTAAATAATGTCTGTGCATTGGGTTTGGCAGATTTATCGAAATCAAATTTCGCTTTAATTACATTTGAATCAGCTTTGGAATAGGCATAATTCAATACTTTCGGAAATTCTGTGAATTTATTTTCAGTTTTTAATCGGCTTATTAAATATACTTTGCTCAAATCAGAACGGCTGTCTTTTGATACCTTTGATTTCAATGTTGAAGCCATATCTTCATATTTCGCTATGGGTTTTTTTTCCACCAATTTGATAAGATGAAAACCATAAGGCGTTTGTGAAGGCGCACTAATGTCGCCCACAGTATTGAGTTTAAAAGCCGCATCTTCAAATGATGGAATCATATTTCCGGTAGAAAACGCAGGCAACTCACCACCCTTAGCTTTTGAATTATTGTCTTCTGAAAATTCATTGCAAAGCGCCTCCCAAGTTTGACCTTCTTTTAATTTTTTAGCTATTTCATTTATTCTTTGTACCGCAGAAATAGAATCGGCAGGGCTTGTGCCGGCTGCATATCGTATCATTATATGTGCAGTTTTAATCTCTCCTTGGGCTTTTCTTCTGTCGTATACTTTCAATAAATGGTAGCCAAATTTGGTACGCAATGGCTGTGAAATTTGTCCAGCGGTAGTTTTGTAAGCTGCATCTTCAAAAGGATACACCATTTGCAAAGAAGTAAAATAGCCTAAGTTTCCGCCATTGGTCTTAGCAGATGGGTCTTCTGAATATTGCTTAGCTGCAGTTTCAAAATCTAACCCTGCGGCTATCTTTTTGCGGATGTCGAGTATTTTATTGTAAGCTGCTAATGTATCCTTAGGGTCGGCTTCCGCAGCTACTCTTATTAATATATGTGCGGCTTTTACCTCTTCCTGCAAACGATTGTAAGCTTCCTTTACCAAGTTTTCTGTAACACTTTTTTCTGTAAGATAAGGTTGAGCCAGTTGCTTTTTATAGCCGTTCAACTCGTTGTTAAATGATTTGGTGGTATCCATTCCCAACTCTTCAGCTTCTTTTACTTTAAGCCTGAATTTCACATACAGCTCCAAATATTCCTTGATACTCTTTTCTGAATAAGCCTCAGGCGAATTGGCATTGTTTTTATTATATACATATTTAAACTCTGTCGCACCGACTGGCTTTCCAGCTATTGAAATAATGGTGGCATCTTTTGATTTTTTCTTATCACCTGCTATTGCGGCAATTGAAAGTAGGGAAACGGCTAAACTAAAGCTTATTAATTTGTTCATATTGATTCAAACTATTATACAAAATTTGGGTGCAAGTTTAACGATTTTTTTCAAAACAAATTTTATACTTTAAAAATCTACTGATAAAATAATATTGAATTTACATTGAAATGGGTCGATACGCTCTAAAACAATTAGTTAGGTCTAAGAATTACTACCTTTCTTCCGTATTCCGATGAAGAAAATATGTACTTCAACTGTTTTATATTTTGATGTATTACCTCAATAATTATAATTTTTGAGCAGGATATGGCAAAAAATATCAGATTAAAGTCAATATCCCAGAACGAAGTGCATCTTCTTTTAGCTTTTTCTTGGCTGCTACCATTGTCTCTTTTGAGGCTTTTGCCAAATTACCCGATTCGAACGGAGGCTCGGCTTCGTATTCGAGCATCAGCTGAATTGCTTTGGCTGTATCTTCGCTTGAAATTAAAGATGCCAAATACAATGCCATGTCAAGGCCTGATGTAGAACCTGAAGCTGTGATAAAATTGCCGTCTTGTACATAGCGTTCACGCACAATTTTTACACCATAATCGGCCAAAAAACGAAGCGAATACCAATGCGAAGTAGCTTTTTTACCTTCTAACAACCCAGCAGCTGCCAGAATGATAGAACCTGAACTTACAGAACAGATATATTTAGCATTAGGGTACAAGCCTTTTATCCAGCTCAATACTTTTTTATTTTGCAAAATTTCTAGAAACGAAACTGTAGCCCCTGGTACTATAAGTATATCTGTCGCTTGTATTTCTTCCAAACTATGGGTGGCAAGTAGCTTCATAGCAGCGGTATCTGATTGTATTTCACCCTTCCATTGGGCGGCAAACATAATTTCCACTTCTTGCAATCGACTTAAAATTTCATTTGGACCTACTACATCTAAAGCGGTGCAACCTTCATATAGTAAAAAAGTGATTTTCATTGGTAAAAGTTAGGATTTGTGG
>CAZMFZ010000027.1:12102-32771 GCA_964565665.1 uncultured Bifidobacteriaceae bacterium
TCTGTAAATTCTCGATTTTATACTTTGGTAAATAGCTAAGTATAATTACTGACACAAATTAGCAGATATTATGTGTATTTTAGTGCGTTTTTTGCATTCTTTTTTAGCTATGGCAAGCCTACCATTATTTAATACCATTTTTTTCAAACGACTTACAATTGGCAAAAAACTAATTATTTCCTATTTGTTGGTAGGCATTGTGATACTTTCAACCTCTTATTATTTTTATTTTGATTCTACCCAATCGGCAATTATTGATCGCACCCACAACCAGCTTAGTTCGGTAATGAATTTGAAAAAAGGGTGGCTGGAAAGTTATTTTGCTACTCAAAAAACATATATTCAACATTTTACTACTTATTATTCTACTCAATTTACATTCACAGAACTCGAACAAACCTTTAGTAAATATGGAGCTAAAAGCCCAGCCTACTTGCTTACAGATTCGCTTTTCGGCCATTCATTATATCAATTTATGCAATCGAATCATTATAAAAATGTGTGGATGGTAAGCAAAGATGGTCAAATAATATACACATCTGTACAAAATGGGTACTTAGGCAAAAATGTAAATGATACTGTTTTTTATAATCCTATGCTCAAGCAATTATTTACTCAGAGTTATCAAAACCCATTTATGGGCGATTTGGATTATGTATCTCAAATTAATTCAAATCCTTGTTTGGTAATAATTTCTCCTATAAAAGATTCATTTGGCGAAGTATTGGGCTTTATACTGGTAAAGTTCAATTTCGATGATATAAACTCCATTTTGTCGCAGCGATCAGGCATGGGCGAAACAGGAGAATCGTATGTGGTGAGCCAATCCTATTCCATGCGAAGCAATTCTAGATTTATAAGCGAGCGAAATGCAAGGGAAATAATGGTTTCTACACCTGGTGTAGCTTTAGCTTTGGCAGGAAACTCAGGTAGGGGTATATTTAAAGATTACAGAGGTCTAGAAGTTTTGAGCTGTTTTTCAAACCTGAAAATCGACAGCGTAAATTGGGCATTGCTCTCAGAAATAGACATGAAAGAGGCCATGTTGCCTATATACAACTTGAATAGAAAAATGATAATTGTAGGTGTTTTGCTTACAAATGTTCTGGTTCTGGTTACTATTTATTTGTCGCGAAAAATTGCCAACCCAATCAAGAAGATAAATTCAAAAATAAACCTACTTTCTAGAGGGATATTGCCAGATAATTATTTAGAAGTTAAAAATGAAGATGAAATAGGTCAAATAGCAAATTCGGTCAATAAACTGGTTGACGAGTTTAGAAAAACAACCGGATTTGCCAAAGAAATAGGAGCCGGCAATTTTTCTGTAGTATATACTCCCCTCAGCAATAGCGATGTATTAGGCTTTTCATTACTGGAAATGCGTGATCGATTGGCTGAATTATCGAAAATTGTAACTGAGCAAAACAGGCTAAAAACTATTTCGCTGGTAGAAGGCCAAGAAAATGAACGAATCAGAATTTCAAGGGAGCTTCACGATGGTGTGGGGCAAATGCTTACGGCACTTAAATTTAAAGTGCAGGAACTTGATTCAAACAATACCATTGTGCTTGCTACCAAGCATCTTTTAGACGAAACTATTCAAGAAGTTAGAAGAGTGGCTATAAATCTTGTGCCAAGTGTGTTGTATGACTTTGGCATTGAAGCCGCCATTAAAATATTGATAAAGAATATTGATTTACAAATTGAATTTACTGTAAACAGAGGCGAAAATAGTGTAGAACCTGATTTGGAAAAGCGAATTTGCCTATATAGAATTACGCAAGAAGCCCTACAAAATATTCAAAAATATGCCAATACTGATAAGGTACGTATCCATATTGAGTTTGCGGATAATGGAATAGACCTCATAATTATGGATGTTGGTATTGGATTCAATGCTTTTCAAACAAAACAAAACAACCACTCTAATGGCTTGAGAAATATGAAAGAGAGGGCAAATTTGGTAGGCGGTACTTTTGAAATTGAATCGGAGTTGAACAAAGGCACTAAAATAACTGTGAATATTCCCGTTTAATGTTTTTTATATTCATAAATCTATGGAAAAAATAAAAATAATAATTGCAGACGACCATCGCTTGGTTAGGGATGGATTGCTATCGCTATTGAAATCGGAAACTGACTTCGAAATAATAGCTCATGCTGAAAATGGGCTAGAATTGCTTGAAACAATTGCTATATCTATGCCTGATGTTATTTTACTTGATGTAACAATGCCTAAAATGAATGGAATTGAAGCCGCATTAATTATCAAAGAAAAATATAAAACTATAAGTATCGTTTTCCTCTCTATGCACGAAGAGCCCGAATATATATTAAAGTGTGTGCAAGCAGGCGCGTATTCGTATTTAATGAAAAATGTAGAAAAAGAGGAGTTGGTGATTGCCATAAAAAAAGCAGCAGCAGGTCAGAAATATTTCAGCCCCCATATTACAGCCTTGCTTGCACAAGGCCTAACAGAAATGCGAGATCAAGAAAAAGACAAAGTTGACCTCACACCTCGCGAAATTGAAGTATTGAAATGTGTAGCTGATGGCCTGAGTACTAAGCAAGTGGCAGACAAACTTTTCATAAGCTCTCGCACTGTAGAAACACACCGAATGAATCTGCTTAAAAAATTTGAAGCACAAAACACTGTAGAACTCATTCGTATGGCTATTGATAGGAAATTGGTATAGCAATCTTCCCCAATTTTTCCAACAGATATTGCTCAATCACATCAAAATCGCCTTTTTCTCCAACCATCGGTATTTATACTTACCTAAAAACCAGCATTTTACATGAGAAACCTGATGAAAATACCCCGTAAAATTGTATCGTAATCAAAACAAACAATTTAAACTTCCAATATCATGAAAACGTTAATAATCGCAATCAGTAGCATATTTGTATTCTCTTTAGCAATGGCACAACCAAAATATACTTCAGTATATTCTACTCATAACTACAAAATGCCTTTAAATGCAAAAGTGGCCAAGGAGAATAATTTAGATAAAACTCAGTCTTTCGATCACAAGTCGGAGGTGGTAACAAACGGACAAAGTGCAGCCAATTATAAAAATTCATTTTCTAAATTCAATACAAGCGGTGCACAAATGCCAATATTACCCATAGAAATAGTAGTAAACCCTATGACGGCAAGTGGCAATTACAAATCGAATTTTAAAGGTAAATCTAAAGCTGTTAAAGTGAATGAAAAACCTGCAAATCAGCCAGTTGTATATGCTCCGAATGCTGAGTAAAATATAGAGTAATTGCATTTCAAACTTAAAGAATAACTCGGTTTGTTATTTTAAAATTTGAATAAATACCAACGGTAACAGCATAAGGTTGTTGCCGTTGTCATTTTTAAGGAAATTAATTCAACAGTAAAGTCGACTTAATTTAGCCTCAAATCTTCAATTATTTGGTCTATCTTATCGTTTAATTCTGCATCTACTTTTTCAAATTCGACCTTTGAAGCCAGCTTTTCATTTACACTAAAGTAAAATTTAATTTTAGGCTCTGTACCTGATGGGCGAGCTGAAACGAGGCTGCCATCAGCAGTCACAAATTGCAACACATCTGATTTGGGCAAGGCAATGTCGGTTACCTTTCCCGTTTTTAAATCGGTTTGTTTTCTCAGTTCATAATCCATCAAAGTAATTACTTCACTTCCAGCGAGTTTGGCGGGTGGATTGTTTCTGTAGCTATCCATCATGGCTTTTATTTCATCTTGTCCGGCTTTTCCTTTTTTAGTAAGTGAAATTAGCTTTTCCTTATAGAAACCGAATTCCACATACATATCTATCAACAAATCAAAAAGGGTTCCGCCTTTATCTTTTGAATATGCAGCCATTTCTGCAATAAATGCACATGAACCCACAGCATCTTTGTCGCGAGAAAAATCACCAATCAAATATCCATAGCTTTCTTCTCCACCCACAATAAATTGCTCTATGCCTTCTTTTGCTTTAATAATTTCACCAATATATTTGAATCCGGTAAGCACATTGTAGCATTTCACGCCAAATTTAGCGGCTATGGCATCGATGATATAGCTTGTTACTATTGTTTTGCAAATAAACTGCTTGCCATCAATTTTATCAGCTTCTTTCCAAGCATTGAGCATATAATAGATAAGTAGCGAACCCGTTTGGTTGCCGTTGAGCAAAATCCATTCATTCTTATTGTCTTTCACTGCTATGCCCACCCGATCGGCATCGGGATCGGTTGCCATTACCAAATCGGCATCTATGCTTTTGGCTTGGGCTACTGCCAATGCAAGTGCTGATTTTTCTTCTGGATTTGGTGAAGGGGTAGTCGGGAAATTGCCATCAGGTACAGCTTGTGCCTCTACTATTTGTACATTTTCAAAGCCAAACTTTTTAAGTAAATTGGGCACTAGCGTAATGCCCGTGCCATGAAGTGGCGTGTACACTATCTTTAAATCTTTCTGTCTTCTGATTGCCTCTTTCGATACAGAAAGCGAAATCAATTTATCCATATAAATGCTGTCTATTTCCTCACCAATAGAAATGATATTTTCAGCAATGGCATTGAATTTGATTTCTGAAACATCTGTGATTTTCTGTACTTCTAAAATGGAGTTGGTGTCGTGTGGGGGCAACATTTGAGCACCATCGTTCCAATAGGCTTTGTAGCCATTGTATTCTTTCGGATTGTGTGAAGCCGTGATTACCACGCCACTTTGGCAGCCAAAATGGCGAATGGCAAAAGACAATTCGGGTGTGGGTCGCAATTCTTTAAATAGATACACTTTCGCACCATTAGCTGAGAATACTTCTGCTGTAATCTGGGCGAAATACGGACTATTGTTTCGGCTATCGTGGGCAATGGCAACTTTTATTTGCTCACCATCAAATGATTTGGCTAAATAATTGAAAATACCTTGGGTAGCGGCTGCCACAGTATATTTGTTCATTTTATTTGAACCTACTCCCATAATGCCACGCAACCCACCTGTGCCAAATTCAAGGTCTTTGTAGAAAGCATCAGTAAGCTCGGCTTCATTGCCTGAGTCTATTAGTCTTTGAATTTCAGCTTTGGTTTCAGCATCGTAACTACCTTTTAACCAATGATTTATTTTGTCTTGTACTTCCGGAGTTAGCATTTTTATGATATTTATGAGGTTTAAGTCTTTTGATTTGATTTAAGTGAATATTCGCAATAATCGCTATTTACAATGTATTTTTAAAAAGTTTTTAAAACATTTCAATGCTCTCGGCTCACATATTAGAGATAATCAAAACCTACCGCAATCACAATCCGCAGGAAGTGGCCTTGAAGCTTTCGGGGAAAAATTTGCCCTTACAAATGATTGTTCAGCAAATAGAAGGTTGGCAAAAAGCGAAAGACAAATTGCCGAGTTGGCACAGTATTGGGTATATCGTTTTTCCTGTGCGATTGTCAATAGAGCAATGCTCTTCCGAAACCACGGCAAAGTATAAAGCTGAAATTGTGCGAAAGGGAAACATAATAGACCTGACAGGAGGCTTTGGAGTAGATGGTTATTACTTTTCAAAACATTGTAAATCAGTTACATACATAGAGCAAAATGAGGTTTTGTACGAGATTGCAAAACACAATTTCAATATTCTAAATGCAAGAAATGTAGTTTGTATTAATGGTGATGGATTAGCTTTTTTGAGGCAATCAAAAAATAGTTTTGATACTATATTTATTGACCCTGCCAGAAGAAGCGAATCAGGCAAAAAAGTATTTCAATTGGCTGACTGTGAACCCAATGTGACAGATAATCTTGCTTTTCTATTCGAAAAGTCAAATCAAATATTGATAAAAACTTCACCGTTGCTAGATATTGATAAAACGATTGCCGATTTAAGATTTGTAAAAGAAGTGCATATAATTTCGGTAGATAATGAGTGCAAAGAAGTATTGTATTTGCTTGAAAATGAATGGCTTGAAAAAGAAAAAGTATTTACAATCAATATCATTAAAAGTAGAAATCAAACATTTGAATTTTACAGAAATGATGAAAAAGAGGCAAAAACAAACTATTCAAATCCATTGAAATATTTGTATGAACCTAATAGTTCCATATTAAAATCTGGAACTTTCAAACTAATAGCCACTAAATTCAATATTAATAAGATAGCACCTAATACACACTTGTATACCAGTAATGAATTAATCGTAGAATTTCCGGGAAGAGCATTTGAAATAAAAAATAGAGGCAGCGAGAAAGAAATAGTCTCACATTTAAAAGAAAAAAAGGCAAATGTGATTACCAGAAACTACCCTCTAACTGCCAATCAATTAAAAAATAAGCTGAAAATAAAAGATGGAGGCGATGATTATGTAATTGGGTTTCAGACTTGTGAAGGCAAAAATGAGATAGTGTTGGCGGAAAGAATTTAATGGCATTTATCAATTTGAAAAAGATAATTTTCCTGTCCAGTTTTGAATTCGCTTTTTAGCGACTGATATTTACCATATAATTAAAGAATCATTTGAATTTCGAAGGCATAAAAAACCTAATATTCGATTTAGGAGGCGTTATTATCAACATTGATATAAATATAACTATCAATGCTTTTGCTAATTATTATGGAGCTTCGGTGCCTCAAATTAATGAATTTTTAGCTAAAAAAGGACTTTGGGAGCTGCATGAAGTAGGCAGCCTTTCTGATGAAATATTGAGAAGCGAACTCAATAGCTACTTTATCAATTCGAATAATGCCAATGCAAAATACATGAGCACGACTGAGTTTGAAATGGTTTGGAACAGCCTATTGCTCAATATTCCGCAAGAAAGAATAGATTTACTAAAGGCATTGGCTATTAAATACCGCCTATTTTTGCTTTCCAATACCAATCACACCCATATTTTAGATGTGAATGCAAAGCTGGCCAGGGAAAATAATATTGTTGGAGGCTTAGAATCACTTTTCGAAAAAGTATATTATTCCTACAACTTAGGAATGAGAAAACCCGACCCAAAAATATATGAATATGTATTAAAAGATAAAGCCTTATCGGCCTCTGAATCTGTATTTATTGACGATAATGAGCCAAATATCATTTCCTCAGGTTCGGTTGGCATTCATACAATCTTGGTAAAACCACCTCACACCATTTTAGAATTACTAGCAAAAGCATAATGAGCAAACCACAAAGATTATTAGCATTACAAATAGGATTATTTATTATCACGCTCATTACCACCACTTTAGCAGGAGTAGAATGGATTTATGGTAAGCTGTTTTTCTTAAATGAAGATGGCTTTGGCTGGAATAATTGGATGACACTTGAAATGCTGACTGAAGGAATCAAATTTTCAACCGCATTTATCGGCATACTGACAGTTCACGAATTTGGACATTATTTCACCGCCAAATACTATAAAATAGATGTTACACTGCCCTATTATATACCTATGTGGTTTGGATTAGGCTCAACCATTGGCACATTGGGTGCATTTATTCGCATAAAGCAAGTTATAAATTCTAGAAAAGAATATTTTGACATTGGTTTGGCCGGCCCATTGGCTGGTTTTGTCGTAGCGTTGGCTATTTTATTTTACGGATTCACCCATTTGCCACCTGCCGAATATATTTTTACCATCCACCCAGATTACCAAAAATATGGTTTAGATTATGCCACCTACGTGTACCAAGGCATGGAAGGCTCGTTTTACATTGGTAAAAATCTGCTTTTTATTTTATTTGAAAAATACATTGCCGACCCTACTTTAGTGCCTAATCAATATGAAATGATGCACTATCCATTCCTTTTTGCTGGATATTTGGCTTGTTTTTTCACGGCTTTAAATTTATTGCCCATTGGCCAGCTCGATGGTGGACATATTTTGTATGGATTAATTGGCAACCCAGCCCATCGCATAGTTTCTCTCACCCTTTTCATTGGATTTATGTTTTATGCCGGACTAGGGATTGTAACCCCTTCTAAAGTAGAAGACTTACTCGATACCAATGTGTTGCTATATTTACTATTTCTATATTTTGCTTTTGCCAAAGTGAGTGGTAGTTTCCAAAATGCTTTACTAATAGCTATGGCAATATTGGTAGCTCAATTTTCGATAAGTTATTTTTTCCCAAACTTGAAAGGGTACAATGGCTGGATGCTTTTCGGCCTAATTTTAGGTAGATTCTTGGGCATTTATCATCCCACAGCTACTAAAGATGAACCTCTTAGTATTGGCAGGCAAGTATTGGGCTGGCTAATGCTAGTAGTATTTATACTTTGTTTCTCACCACAACCTTTTGTATTTGAGTAAATAATTTTAGGTAGCAGTGGCGAAAAAAGCTTCGATTGCTTTTATCACCGTACCTATTTCATCAAAACTATTGTACATCGCTGCAGGTGCCATTCGTATCACTTCTGGTTCCCGCCAATCCACCACAATGTTTTGCGATGTTAAATATTCAAAAAGTTTTTTACCATTATTTTTAGTGAGAATAGATACCTGACTCCCTCTTTCCTTCTCATTTTTTGGTGTGATAATGTGGAAACCACAATGTGGAAATATCTTCATTATCAATTCTACACCTTCAATTAATGCGGAAGACAGTGCAATACTTTTTTCTCTTAATTTATCTAAATCTACGTTTTCAAATTCATCTAAGGCTGCTTTATGAGCTGCCATACTTAATATGGGTGCATTACTTAATTGCCAAGCTTTTGCCCCTGGCATAGGGTTAAATATCTTTCCCATCTTAAATCTCTCCTGCTCGTCTGCTCCCCACCAGCCTTTATATGCTGGTGATTTTAGGTGGTGATTTTCATGAATAAACAACCCTGAAACACCACCTGGGCCCGAATTCAAATATTTGTACGAACACCAAGTGGCAAAATCTACTTTCTCATTGTGCAATTCCAATTGCACATTGCCTATGGCATGAGCTAAGTCAAATCCTGCCAAGGCCCCAACATTATGGGCTTTCTCTGATATAAATTTGATATTGAAAAATTGCCCAGTATAAAAATTCACAGCCCCAATCCATACCAAAGCAAGCTCATTTTTATTTTTCTCTATTACTTCGATAATATCTTCGTTGCGAATACAGTACTCATTGCCTCTTGGTGAAACTTCAATCAAAGTATCTGCTACATTCAATCCCAGATTCTCAATTTGCGAACAAATGGCATAGTAATCGGTTGAAAATGAGGGAGTTTCAATTAATATCCTATACTTAGTTTTGGTTGGCTTGTAAAAGGTAGAAAGGAGCAAATGCAGATTTACCGTGAGAGCATTGGCAACTACTACCTCCGATTCTTTTGCCCCAAGCAGCTTTGAAATGGTTTTATCGAACTGGGCATGGAAATTAAACCAATTTGTTTCACCTTCGAAGTGACCTTCGACTCCCAGTTTTGCCCATTTTTGTATCTCTTTTACAACATGCGATTCAACACTTTTTGGTTGAAGACCCAAAGAATTTCCGCAAAAATATATTTTTTTAAGTCCATTTTTTTTTGGAATATGATAGCGATTTCTCAAATATAAAAGCTCGTCTCTTGAAATGAGCCATTCCATCTTTTCAAAAAATTGTATTAATTCATTATTATTCAGCATAATATCTTGAAATATAAGTAAATGTTTTCTGTATCTAAAAAATAGTTACCAGAAATTGCATTAGTTTGGGTTACATCATTTAGCTTTGGAGAATAAAGTGAAAGAATTTTACCTCAACCACTCCAAAACCATATGAGAAAAAAACTAAAAACATTAAAAGACGGTTTCTTTTGGAAAGTAATCGTACTTATTTCTGTAGTGTTGCTTGGCTTTGTAAGCAAATCGTATAAGTGGAACGATTCTTTGGAAAATCATAAACCCAAAACAGCCTCCATCAACAAGATTGTAAACCATAACTAAACCTTGCACACCACTATAATAAAAAAGGGCTTCATTAGAAGCCCTTTTTTATTTATCAACAATATGGAATTAACTTCCAATTTCTACTCTTTTGAAAGAGGTTACAGTCAATCCCTTAGTAACACCATCAAGCAATTGCGATATTGTTTTAGAGGGGTCTTTTACAAACTCTTGATTCAATAAAGTAGAGTCTTTATAAAATTTATTCAATTTCCCTAATGCTATTTTTTCAAGCATTGCCTCAGGTTTGCCTTCTGCACGCGCTTGCTCTTTACCTATTTCTATTTCACGTTGAATTGTAGTTGGGTCTACATCATCTTTATCTAAAGCTACGGGTTTCATAGCTGCTATTTGCATCGCCACATCTTTCCCAACTTCAGTTACATCTGTATTTCCTACGTTTTTCAAAGCCACCAACACTCCCACTTTTGAGTTTGAGTGTACGTAAGGTATTACCTTCTCGCCACTTATTAGTGTATATGAGGTTACATCAATACGTTCGGCAATTTTACCAACGATATCTATTAAATGCTCAGATACAGCTTTGCCTTCTATTGATAATGCTTTCAAATCTTCTAAAGTTCCAGGTTTGTTTGTCAAAGCTGCTTCTGCAATGGCAGCACCTAATTTCATAAAGTCGGCATTTTTTGCTACAAAATCCGTCTCACTACTCAACGCTACTACCACACCTTCTCCGCCATTTGTTTTCACAAATACTGCTCCTTCATTCGCTTCTTTATCAGCACGGGCTGCCGACACTTTTTGTCCTTTTTTACGAAGCAAATCTGTGGCAACTTCAAAGTCGCCATTAGCTTCTGTAAGGGCTTTTTTACAGTCCATCATTCCGGCTCCCGTCATCTGCCTTAATTTATTTACATCCGCTGCTGATATTGTTGACATATTGATTGTTTTAGTTTCTTTTTTCTAATTAGGGTGCGAAAGTACAAAAAAAGAATTTTTCCGAAATTAATTTTTAGTTATTTATGCAAATAAATAGACAAAAATCGGATTAGGATGAGCAAAAAACAAAAAGCAGCCGAACCAAAAGCTGCGAAAAAAGGCATTCCATTCGTCAAAAATTTATTAATGGCAGCCGTAATATCGGCTTTTATTTTTACTGTATTCAGAGAAAATACAGGGTATAATTGGGTTTGGGAAAGTTTAATAGGTGAAAATTTGAAATTTGCAAACAGAAGCAGCCACCTAACGGAAGCACAAAAATTTCAATCTAAATTTGGCATCGATGCAGCTGCACTTGATTATATTGAGCAACATACACCTGAAAATGCTATTATTCTAATGCCACCAGGGGCCATACTGATGGCGGATTCGGCCTCATTCCAATTTAAAAAAGACTTGGGTGGAATAAAAGTTCGCAACTGGGCTTTAGATATGCTTTACCCTAGAAAACTAGTATATTTTGATGAAAAAGACAAAAACATGTTCTATTCAAAAATATCACATATTGTAGTAATGGATGGATGGGGATTCGAATTTCTAAATTACATTCCCGACACTAGAAATAATTTTGATGTGTTGGCAATTAGAAAATAGTGAAGATGAAGGAGATAAAACTTAACAAACGAGAATTTAGATTTTATAAAAATAGTTTTATAACCAATAAAATAGATTATTCAACCCCACAAGAAATTAACAGCTTATAAAATGATAATTATTGGTATAATTTTAAGTGTTTTAATAGGCTTCACATTTTTGCATTTTGTAGCCCCTAGATTTAATATTTATGAAAAAGTTGGTTTAAGCTTTATCCTCGGCATATTTTTTCAATGGTTTGTGCTTTTTTTACTAAATATTGTCGGGTTAGAAATTAATTTGATTAGTGTTCTAGGTATATCGTTGCTATTAATTCTCTTTTTCACATATTTCAATTTTAAAAGGGATAAAAAACTACTTAAAATAATATTTCGAGAAGCTGACCAAGTAAAAATAACTTTTGCTTGGGTGGTTTTACTTGGGTTACTTAGTTATTTGATGTATGGAGCGGCAGTAAAATGCCTTTTCTGGCCTATAGCCGAATACGACAGCATGACAGGCTACAATTTGATGGGTAAAATGATAGCCAGTGAAGGCACATTCAAAGTAAGTATTTTTGAATACCCCTTTGCTACTGCTTATGAAATAGCCCGCTTTATATATCCTCCTTTAGTAGCTTCAGGATTAGCCTATTTCTATATATTTGGTGCTGATAATGCAAAAATCTATATCCTTTGTCTCTTCGTGAGTTTTATAATCGCATTCTATGGCTTGCTTAAAAATAGACTTTCAGACACGATCGCTATTTTTATCACCTTATTGATGATGGTAACACCAGAATTTTTCTCCCATGTTTCTTTGGGATTAACCAATTTGCCAAATGCCATTTACACTTCGCTATCCTTTATATGCTTCTACTATTGGCTTCAAAATAGATCCAACAGCTATTTCATTGTTTCATTGATATTGATGGCGGGCAGTATGTGGTCAAGAAGTGATAGTATAGTATTTGTGGCAGGCTATGGATTGCTATTCTTGATTGAATTTGTAAAAACCAGAGAATGGATAAAACCCTTGATATATTTAAGTAGCTGTTTTGCCATGTTTATGATTTGGAATCTGTTTATTAAAGTAAATGTGGGTGCAAATTCTTCTGATTTTTTTGTAAAATCATTGTTTTGGGATTCAAATAAATTCACACAAATATTCTCAAAATCGTTTGATTTAATGCTGGGAAGTGGTACTCTATATGGAATTACATTTTACGCATTTGTAATATTTATAGCTTTAAATATTGTACCTATTGTACTCACTGCCAACCGATTGGTGATATTTATCTTATCAACTTGGTTGCTCTACACTCTGCTTTATTATCAGATTGATTACGGATTTGCAGGGTCGATTGAGGCCTACTTAAATGCTTCGTATAAACGAGGATTGTTTAACTTTATCCCTTTGGCTTGGTTTTTTATTGCGGTAAGCCCACTAAGTGAAAAATGGCTTACTAAACTGAATAATTGGCTGTATCAGTAGTTGATAAAGAGATTTTGAATTTGAATAAAAGCCAAACAGACAACTACTTTTTATCTAACACTTTTATTTTATCTCCCAATTTCAAACCCGAAACTACTTCAATATTAATATCGTCTGATAAACCAAGCTTTACAGGTGTTTTTACAAAATCCTGTCCGCTTTTCTGCAAATAAACAAAAGCAGAATCTTTGGTAAACTCAATATTTTTTTCCCTAATAGCCACCACTGAATCTCTTTTATCAAGAATAATATCGGCACTAGCACTGTAGCCAGAGCGAATTTGATATTTAGTGCCGAAATTTTTCAATCCCGCTTTCACCTCAAATTTGATGGTGCCTTTATCATCTACTCCTTTCGAAGAAATAAACTCTAAAGTAGCATTGTATTTCTCACTTTGAATAGCTCCAATTTCAAGCAACAATGGCAAACCCACTTTCAGTTTGCCAACTTCCGATTCTACTACTTTACCTTTGAAAATAATGTCATTCATATTGGCAATGGTAGCTATAGTTGTGCCTTCATTAAAGTTATTGCTTTCAATGAGCATACTGCCTTCTTTTACGGGAATATCTAATATCATGCCCTCAATAGTGGCTTTTACTATGGTGGTGGAATTTGATATTCGTCTCGAACTTCCTTTCATCACCAATTGCAGGTTATTTTTCGCAGCTTCCAACTGCTCTTGTTTCAATTTGTAATCTTGCTCGTATTTTATAAAATCAAATTGGGAGATTACCTTATCTTCAAACAGGGCTTTTTGCCTTTTGAATTCTGCTTCAGAAATATCAAAATTTATAGTAGTAGTTTTCAATGACGTTTCAGCATCATTTATTCGCTGCATATTAGGCACAATTTTGATGAGGGCTATTGTCTCTCCAGCCTTTACTTGGTCGCCCGCCTTTTTAAATAATTTTTGAAGTATACCAGAAATCTGCGGCTTTACAAAAACCTCTTTTCTAGGCTCAATTGCCCCAGTAGTGAGTGTTTTTTTATAAATAGTAGCGGTAAAACTGCTATCGAGCTGATAGGTGATGGGTGGCTTTTGTTCCTTTTGATACAAATAAAAAGTAGTGCCTCCTGCTAGGCCTATAAAAATAATAATACCGGAAATTAATAAGATGTTCTTCACAGTTAGATAGGTTTCTTATATGTATAATTAGAGAAGCAGGAAATAAATTGTAATCTTTAATGGGTCAATACTAATTTTACTCGTCTTTCAAGGCTTCAATCGGGCTTATTCGCGCAGCCCTTATGGCGGGAATCAAACCTGCCAATGTACCTGAAACTACCAAAAGAATAACCGCAGAGATAGCTACGGAAAACTTTACTTCCGGATTTTTAAAAAAGTCGGACTGTATATTGTTTTTCACTAATATATAATTAAGGCCTTCAATTAACCCAACTCCAAGCATCAAACCAGTATAGCCCGCCACAGTAGTAAGCACAATAGATTCTTGAATAATGAGCGAAATTATAGACCCTGGAGTAGCTCCCAAAGCCTTGCGAATGCCTATTTCTTTGGTTCTTTCTTTCACAATAATAAGCATGATGTTGCTCACCCCTACTATACCAGCTACGATAGTGCCAAAGCCAACCACCCAAATAAACATACCTATTGCTCCAAATAGGCCTTGAAACTTTGCAGCTTCTTTCGACATGCTCCACGACCATATTGCCACTTCATCTGTTTCATTAAAATCGTATTTTCGAGCAAAATAAGACCTTATTTTCTTAATAGTAGCCTCTACATCGTAGCCTGGTTTCACGCTGCAAGCCCAATAATACACTTTATTGGTTTGGTTAAATACTTTGATGGTAGAATAAGGAATAAGAATGGTTTCAAGTTCTTGTCGAGCACGCCAGCCTTGTTCCAAAGGCTCATTTACGCCAATAATCTTGAAATAGACTCCCTTCACGTTGATGTATTTTCCTATCACATTTTCAGTAGAATCAAAGAAATACTCTTTTACTTTTCTGCCAATTACGGCTACATTTTTCCGCTCTGCCAAATCGAGCCTATCAATATACCGCCCGAAAATCACACTTGTTTTTTCCATCAATCTCCATTCGGGATATATGCCTTGTACATTGTAAACGGCACTTTTAGAATTGTAGGTAATGTTGTTTTCTCCATCAGCTCCTTGCTTGGGCGATATATATTCTATTTCAGGAAAATTATTTTGGAAGAAAATAAGGTCATCAATTTTAGGTTCTACGATTCGATTGATATTTAGCCCATTGTGAACAATACTCGTTTTGTTCGATCCCATATAGAAATAATTGTTGGCGTAGCTTGAAAACATATCTAAGACAGCATTTTCAAGGCCCTTGCCCGCACCTAATAGCAAAATGAGCATAAAAATACCCCAAAACACACCAAATGCGGTAAGTAAAGTTCTGAGCTTATGTTTTGTGAGACTATGCCAAATCTCCTGCCATTTATCTATATCGAACACTATATTTAATTAGTAATTATGAGTCAATGTCGTTTAGATAGGCAAAATCATTTTATAAGACTCCATCCCTAGCCCTTCCCCAAAAGGGAAGGGTATAAACGGAATTGCTTAACTAACCGACATTGAATTATGTGTGAGTAATTATTAATTGCAAAAATATCACTATAAATATTTCACCACATTGTTACACCAATAATTAATAATTACGTATTATTAATTTATAATTATGGTAAAACTAGCCCATCTTTCAACCTGATTATTCTGTTGGTCGTTTGAGCCACATCGTTTTCGTGTGTTACTATAATCACTGTCATTCCCTCTTTGTTTAAGTTTTTGAACAATTCCATTACCTCGCTTGTGGTTTGGGTGTCTAAAGCACCTGTAGGTTCATCAGCTAAAATGATTTTGGGTTGCGAAGCCATGGCTCTGGCGATGGCCACGCGTTGCTTTTGCCCACCTGAAAGCTCGCCTGGAAGATGTTCTGCTCTATCGGCTAAGCCCACTTTATCTAAATATTGTAGGGCAATTTTATTGCGTTCTTTTCTACCAATATTGCGGTAATACAATGGCAAAGCTACATTCTCAATTGCATTTTTAAAATTAATCAAGTTGAAAGATTGGAACACAAAGCCAATCATTTGATTGCGAAAATAGGCAGCTTGTTTCTCTGAAAGTTTGCTGTCTATTTTCTTGCCAGCAAGCAAATATTCGCCAGAATCAAACGTATCTAATATTCCAATTACATTTAATAGAGTAGATTTTCCGGAGCCTGACGAACCCATTATAGACACAAATTCTCCATCTGCAATGTCTAATTCTATTCCTTTTAGGACCTCTAAACTGTTGGTACCTATTTTATACGATTTTTTTAAACTTTTAAGAGATATCACTAAGAAGGCGTTTGTTGCAAATATAGCACTTCATTTAGCAGCTTATAATAAATGTATAGGTAGGCTGTGTAGTTACAAGGTATCTAAATATACTGCGAAAACTTAATAATTGTAGAGGCTCACCATTTAATTACTACCTTACTACTAATATCCAGCCATTGAGTCCCTTCTTTTGGTATGTGATAGCGTAATAATACAATCCATCTGGTATTGAACTTGCTGCCCACCTAAACCCATAATCAGAAGATTGAAACACCAAAGCTCCCCATCTATTATAGATGTGTATTTTTTCAAAGCCCCCTTTGCATGTTTCAACCAAATAGTCACTTACCGCAAATTCTTCATTGATATTATCTCCATTGGGCGTAATGATGTTGGGAATAAGTTTATTTTGGGCCATATCTTGGTCTTTCACTTTGTATGTCAAAAGAACTGAATCGCGGTAGGGGGTGATACATTCTTGATCGCCAACAAATACTTTAAAAGTAATAGTGCTATCTACCGCAATTTTGCAATCGGGTATCCACTTTATCACAACCTTATTATCTACTACATCTATTTGCACATTATCATTTAAAGCCAGCCCTACTACCGAGACTTCTATTTTAGCCTTGCAGCTTGAATCGATAGGTATGCCGCCCATTGGATTTTCGCCAGAGATTGAAGAAGGTGGGCGAATAACTACCTCAATTACCACAGGTTCGTTTGGGCTTACAAAGCCACTATCGGGCATAGGTGTGTTCACGATGGGCTTGGGTTTGATGAGCAAAGTGTCTTTAACCTTTACATACCAAGTAAGGGTGTCTGTGTTGGGGGTCGAACAGGCATCGTCTGCCACAATTACTTTGTAGCTGTAAGGCTTGTCGCGGCCTTTCAAATAGCCACTGATGCAAAACGACACCTGGCTAGTATCGGTGGCATCGCTTACAGTGTAACTCGATGGACTAACTGAGGCGCTGGCACGATTGATACCGGTAGGGTACAAAATCGAGAACTTTAGGGGTGTTGCTTGCACTGTATCGGTGACTACAAATGAGGTACAAAATTGCGTGCCTGATTTGTAAGTGATGGTATCTGCTCGGCCTAGTTTGTTTTCCAAACTAAGATGCGGCCCAGGTTTGATGGGACATACCAACACTGGCAACTGAAATTCACGCCTTACTTCCCCTATTTTTATTTGATTTCTATATGCTTCGCACACTATAGCAAAGGCATAGAGCCCTGGTAATGAGGCAATTACCTGCAACTCGCCTAGTTTAGGATCGATTCGTAGTGGCAAAACTCCTGGTATCATCACTGATTCGGAATAGCTAGCACTCCAATTGATAAACTTGTATGGGGCACTTGAAGGGAAAGCGGTAGGATTATCTTCGGTTGCACTTCCGGCCAAAGGCGTAGCCAACTTATACACCAACGAATCGCCATCGGCATCTGTAGCACTGAAATCGAGCTTGAAAAGGCGGTTTACACAGCCATAGTCGCCAATGATGGGTTTGAATGCGGGGCTGGAATCGAAATTGGGGATGTTGGTAGGCGGCAATTCGATATAGAATACTGTGCCAGTTTGCGCTGGATTAGCAATGTTGCGAACCGAACTATTGCGGCAACAACGCTCCCATGCCAGATAAAAACCTTGTGGGTCGGTATATTTGGCATCTTTAAATACAATAGTATCAACGTACACCCATTGCCTTGTTTTGATATTGCCTTGCTGGCAAAGCGGATTGGTGTAAGGCACGGCCAAATCTGTTGTCAATGGCAATTCAAAGAAATCAATAAGCCTGTTGTTTGATTTTTGATAGGCTGCCACTTGAATACTGGTGTCTTTTGAATTGGGGTTGCCATTTACCGCATCGAAGTAGAGTACCAGCTTTACCTCATACGTATTGACATCTATATGCCTTGCCTCCATTTGCCCACCTACGATATGGGAAGAGAAGGAAGTAACAGACTTTAGGAAAAAAGAAAAGTAGAAAAGTGTACGTAAGGATAGTTGCAAAACAGATCAGCAGAAAATAAGTTTTTGAATACTAAAAAAAAGGGCAAACAACAAAGGGCAATTAAATTAATGTTACTAAGTCATTCTATCATGAAGCTTGGTGCAGATTTTTATGTGTCTAATGCAGTTGCGGATATTTCTCTTAGTTTAGCATACGAAGCAATGTTAAAAGCTGTCCTGCATTGGCAACTCAGTTAGTTCCATTTCTTTGCAAGCATTCCATATTTGACAAACTTACGTTTTTTCCTTCATAATAATCTCGGGTACTAGCACATAAGTATTGTTTTGTTTTGTCTACAATTCCTGCTTCTAAGGTTTCGCTCTATGAAGACTCAAAAACGAGGTGAGACCTTTAATTGAAGGTAATCTTTAGTATACAAATATCTCTTGAATTACTTTTTTAACTTTTTCAATTTCTTTTTTGGTCAAAGTCTGGAAGTATTTCACAATTCTGGTTCTGTCAATTGTGCGTATTTGGTCGAGCACTAGCCAACCTTTTGTTGCATTGTGTTTTACTTCAACCCTTGTTGGATAAGATTTAGAACTACTTGTCATTGGCGCAACCACAATTGTTTGTAGATACATGTTCATTTCGTTGGGCGATAAAACAACACAAGGCCTGGTCTTTTTCACCTCGTTGCCAATCATTGGGTCAAGATTTACCAACACGATTTCATATTGTTTTATTTGCTCCATTCTTCAAAATTTTCATCTTCAAAAATATCATTTATTAAAGGCTGGTCATCGCCACTTTGGTGCATTTTTTTAAAAGCAGTTTCCCAGTTTTTTCTTGGCTCTTCTATGGCTTTTAAAATGAAATAGTCTTTTTCAAACACTATTTCGACCTTGTCGCTGATGCTATATTTTTCAATAATTGTTTTAGAAAGTCTAATTCCTTTAGAGTTTCCAATGTTAATGACAGAAAGTTGCATAGTTGCCTTATTTGTGATCACATAGTAATTACGGAATTTTCAAAATACAAAAATGTTTTCGTCAGGATCATGTAGAGGAAGTGCAGTCAAAAAGCCTCTAACCCCCGAAGGGGGCTTTTTGACTATCTTTCAATTTGTTTTGTTTGCCCTTGTTGGTCTTAATTTCTGACCAACAAGCAGCCACTCATTGACCTCTGTAACTTTTTTTAATATAGTAAAATTGTATCATGCTGTGTTGGTTTGTTGGTGAAAAACACACAGCAAAGGCAAGATGGGAATACAAACATAGGCTAAGCAACCCGATTTGAGTAAAACCATACATGGAGGTTTACCCATGCATAGCTACCTGTAATTGCCAGAAATATACAAAAGGTTGCAAAACGTTTTTTCATAATCTTTTGCCAATAAATTTTTTGCTTTTAAATCCTTTCTCAGTTATTAGTAAATAGTATAATGTAATGGTGTTTATCTCTTCTGGCGAAATCAATCCAATGATTTGTATGGAAAAGTTTCAGGATACCAAACATACCGATCATTCTCACGCATGCTGAAATTATAATACCCTTCAGATGCACGGTACAACAATGTGTCGCGCCAGTTGGTGTAGTGCTTGAATAAATCATTCGTAGCAGTTGCATTTACATAATCCCATTGTGCTACAGGGGTAAAATTTACTATAAAAGTATCTAAAGGTAAATCAATATCTACTCCTCGCCAAGAACCATACCAAATCGGTTTTTTATGAATGGTTATGGTTTTGATGAATGTTTTCACGCTATCGTCATCTGCAAAGCATGTATAAATAGTTTTACTTTTTTTGATCTTTAGCCTAATTTCCCAGTTTTCAGTTGTCTCCTTAATCTGAAATTCCCTAAAAAGGTTTTTAACCGTTTCAGTTCTTCCTGCTTTAGGTATAGTCCATTCATAGCTGTCAGCATCTTGCATTTTTGGAACCAAGTTGACAGCCTCATAAGCAAGAAAATGAGTTTGATTTGGTGCTAAAGGCAATATAAACGGGTCCCAATCTTTGGGTGTAGTGGATCGACCTTGATAATTTGTTATCTTTATAGTATCAGGTTTAGTCACAAACTCAGCAGTACTAAAAGGCACATTGCTGCATGGGCCGGGAGGTTTTGGTTGCTCTACACAGCCTACAGCGACACAAAAAATGCTCAATCCAATGATCCTACCATTTTTTCTACTTCTCATAATAAAATTTTTAGAATATTTTACCCCAACTTACCCCTATCCACGGTTGTATATTATCTCCAATGCCATCCCAAATAGTAGCAGGGCTGTAGTAATTGCGTTTTTCATAGAAGAAAATTCTTTGTTGGTCATGATTAATAAATACAGACCTCCACATTAACATAACTCCTATTCTGAGCATTACTTTTTTATCTTTATTCATATTTCGGTACCCCACCCGCAAGGTGGTAATGCCTTGAAAGGTTTTTTCCTTTGTACCCCCAAAGTCCAGTTCTTTCC
>CAZMFZ010000028.1:0-9999 GCA_964565665.1 uncultured Bifidobacteriaceae bacterium
ATTCTGAAGTTTAGACACCTATTTAGACATGCTTATAATTATCAATTAGATCCTAAAAAAGTATATGAGTTAAAGCAACTTATATTGAAAGAGCATTTACAATTAAGCGATAGTATTGCTGAATTTTTAAGTATTATCGAATCAAACCTGTCTTAACAAAGTTAGATTCATACATAACTGGAAATATTATACTCTATCTTTGCCTAAAAACCACAAATGGAAAATCCAATCATTATATTTGGAGCTAAAGGCATTGGCTTGGCTGCTCTTGAAGTATTTCAAAGCAACAATGTACTCGTATATGGATTTCTAGACGATGATGCCAAACTGCACGGGCAAGAAATAAACCTAATTTCTGTGCTTGGGAGTACTGATGACGAAGGCTTTACAAAGCTAATAGGTAAAAAATGCGATGCTTTTATTGCCATTGAAAATCAAAAACAAAAAGAATCTTTAACAGAATTTTTACTTGAAACCCGAAAAGTAATGCCCGTAAATGGCATACATCCCAAAGCTTACGTATCGAAATTGGCTCAAATTGGACATGGAAATCTCATTAATGCTGGTTCATCAATGCAAGCCAACGTAAAATTAGGCAGCCACAATGTGGTAAATACCAACGCGGTAATAGATTACGATTGTCAAATTGGCGATTTTGTACAAATAGGGGCAGGAACAGTTATCAACTCTGGAGTAACCATAGAAGATGGTGCATTCATAGGCTCGGGGGTTACTATTATTTCAGGTGTTACTATTGGCAAAGGTGCTAGAGTAGGGGCTGGTTCGGTAGTAATGGCCTCAGTAAAAGCAAGACAAACTGTATTTGGTGTGCCTGCCTTAGAGATAAAGAATTAATTGTAAATCTTTGATAGCTATTGAGACTTAGCCCTATTCCAGTATTCGTCCATTTCATGCAAGCTCATTTTATCCAATTGCTTCCCGTCTTTTTTCGATTCTATCTCTAAATAAGTAAAGCGTTTTATAAATTTTCTATTTGTGACTTCCAACGCATCTTCAGGGTTTATGCCCACAAATCTGGCGTAATTCACAAGGGAAAATAATACATCTCCAAATTCAGCGGTCATTTTTTGCAAATTTGGTTGCGTTGCCTTTTCCTCATCTTTAAATTCTTGCAATTCCTCCTGCACTTTCTCCCAAACTTGACTTTTCTCATCCCAGTCAAAACCGGCTCCTCTGGCTTTTTCCTGTATTCTAATAGCTTTTACTAAAGCCGGCAATGAGCTGGGTACGCCACTCAAAACCGATTTATTCCCTTCTTTTAATTTTATTTGTTCCCAATTGCGTTTTACGTCTTCCTCAGTATCAGCTTTTACCTCCCCGTAAATATGTGGATGCCTGATAATAAGTTTTTCACACAACGAATTGAGCACATCAGCCATATCAAAATCGTTGGTTTCTGAGGCTATCTTGGCATAAAACACCAAATGCAGCAATACATCGCCCAGTTCCTTTTTTATTTCTAACATGTCTTTCTCCAAAATGGCATCAGAAAGCTCATACATTTCTTCAATAGTAAGGTAGCGAAGGGTATCTATGGTTTGTTTCTTGTCCCAAGGGCATTTTTCTCTTAATTCGTCCATTATTATCAGCAGACGTTCAAATGCTTTAACTTTGGTTTGCAATGAATTTGAGGGCATAATCGTTTATATTTTATTTCGGTAAATAGGATTCCAGCTGATGTTGCAGAAGCATTGAATATATGATTTAAAACAAAAAAGCCCGCTATCCACGGGCTTAAAATTTTAAACTATCAAACTATTCACTAGGCAGAAAGTGCTTCAGCACCCGCTACAATTTCCAGTATTTCATTAGTAATACTTGCTTGGCGGCTTCTATTATATTGTACTTTCAGATTTTTCAGCATCTCGCCTGCATTCTCTGTAGCCTTGTCCATTGCCGACATCTGAGCTCCGAAAAAAGAAGCGTTTGATTCTAAAACTGCTGTATAAAACTTTATTTTTAATGAACTAGGCACAAGTTCGTTGATTATTTCATCTACAGAAGGTTCAAAAATATAATCTACTTGCTTGGTCGCCACTGCATTTTTAGGCAATTCTGATGAGATAGGTAGAAAACGCTCCGTCTGTACAATTTGCGTAGCTACGTTTTTAAATTGATTGTAAATAATTTCAACCACATCATAATCGCCAGCTACAAAGCCATTCATTGCAAATTCTGCAGCCTCTTTTACTTTATTGAAAGATAGGCCTGTAAAGAGTGTTGTATAATCGCCAATAATATTGGAATATCTTTTGCCAAAATATTCAAATCCCTTTTTACCAATAGTCAAAAAACTCACTTGTTTGGCAGCCAATTGTGAAGGATATTTATCAACTAAAAGTGAGTTTACAGCTTTCATCACATTGGTGTTGAAAGGTCCGCATAAACCTCTATCGGCTGAAACTACAACTATTAAAACCTTTTTGACTTCTCTCACTTGCGTGAAAGGATTGGTAACCAATGCCTCGGAACTTGAAGCCAAATTGCTCAAAATCTCATTTAATTTACCCGCATAAGGTCTCAATTGCATGGCTTGCTCTTGAGCCCTACGCAATTTAGAAGCCGCTACCATTTTCATGGCTTTAGTTATCTGCTGGGTAGATTGAACCGACTTTATCCTATTTCTGACCTCTTTTAAACTTGGCATTTGTATGTAGATTTAGGACTAATAATACAGATTTTGCAAATGCAAAATCTGTATTCTCATCTCTAATGTCTTAATTAATAGCTCTTTACTAAATCTTTGGCAACTGTTTTCAATACACTTGTTACGGTATCGTCAATTTTCCCGGCCTTCAACAAATCCAAGGTATCTTTATGCGATGCTTTCAAGGTATCATAAAATTTGCCTTCAAAGTCTCTTACTTTATTCACCGGAACTCTGTCGAGAAAACCATTGGTAGAAATATAAATCATTGCCACTTGACACTCAACCGACACTGGAGAGAAGGCAGATTGCTTCAACATTTCCAAATTTCTTTTTCCTCGTTCAATTACAAGCTTAGTAGCTGCATCTAAATCGGAACCGAATTTGGAAAAAGCCTCCAACTCTCTGAATTGAGCTTGATCTAATTTCAAAGTACCAGCTACTTTCTTCATCGATTTGATTTGTGCGTTTCCACCTACTCGCGATACTGAAATACCTACGTTGATCGCAGGGCGAATACCTGAGTTGAATAAGTTGGTCTCTAGGAATATCTGCCCATCTGTAATTGAAATTACATTTGTAGGAATATAAGCAGAAACATCACCCGCTTGAGTTTCAATAATTGGAAGGGCTGTTAACGAACCGCCACCTTTTACTTTTCCTCTCAATGATACTGGAATATCGTTCATGGCTTGAGCAATGGCATCATTCGCATTGATTTTCGCAGCTCTTTCAAGCAAACGGCTATGCAAGTAAAATACATCACCAGGATAAGCTTCACGTCCTGGTGGTCTTCTCAACAATAGAGAAACTTCACGGTAAGCTACTGCTTGTTTCGACAAATCGTCATAAATAACCAATGCGGGGCGACCGGTATCACGGAAATATTCCCCCACGGCAGCTCCTGTAAACGGAGCATAAAATTGTAATGGAGCAGGATCAGAGGCATTGGCAGCCACTATTACTGTATATTTCATTGCACCCGCTTTTTCCAAGGCAGCTACCACTCCAGCTACTGTACTTGCTTTTTGCCCTACGGCCACATATATACAATATACAGGTTTTCCTGCATCGTAAAATTCTTTTTGATTAATAATAGCATCTATCGCTACGGTAGTTTTACCTGTTTGGCGATCGCCAATTATCAACTCTCTTTGTCCACGGCCAATCGGAATCATGGCATCAATCGCTTTGATACCCGTTTGCAATGGTTCATTTACTGGTTGACGATAAATAACGCCTGGCGCTCTACGCTCCAATGGCATTGCAAAAGTTTCCCCTTCTACCGGACCTTTTCCATCAATTGGGTTTCCTAAAGTATCGATTACACGTCCGCATAACCCTTCCCCAACCAAAACCTCAGCAATTTTCTTGGTACGTTTTACAGCATCACCTTCTTTCAACCCGGCAGAGGTGCCTAAAATTACCGCACCTACATTATCTTCTTCAAGATTTAAAGCCAGCCCCTTCGTGCCGTTCTGAAATTCCAAAAGCTCACCTGACTGTACTTGTGTCAATCCATACACACGAGCCACACCATCTCCCACACTTAAAATTGTTCCAACCTCTTCAAGTTCAGCTTCGGTTTTGAAGTTTGAAAGCTGCTGTCTCAGTATTGCCGATATTTCATCTGGCCTGATTTCTGCTGTCATCGCTTAATATTTTGGTATAAATGTATTGTTACTAAATTGTGTTCTCACTTTATTCAATTGGCTCTTCACAGAATTATCAACCTGTTTATCGCCAACTGTCAATATAAAACCACCTATAATGTCGGTATCGACTTTATAGATGGTTTCAATTTCTTTATTCGAAATGGTTTTTACCAATTTCGCTATCTGTTTCTTGAGCACATCATCTGCTGCAATGGCTGTAACTACAGTAGCCACTTGAATGCCTTCGTATATTTTGTATTGTAGTATAAATTCTTTTGTAATGGCAAAAATCAAATCTTCCCTTTTCTTCTTTGTAAGCAAGGTAAAAAATCCCAAAGTGATCTCAGTAAGCTTGCCTTTGAAAATAGCCTCGATGATAGATAACTTTTTCAAATTACTTATTACGGGGCTTTGGAGTGTATTTCGCAATTCAAAACTGCCCTCTAAAGTATTGCTCACAAATACCATATCTTCATATACCTTTTCTAAAGATTTTTTCTCTAAAGAAAGCTCTAAGATTGATTTGGCGTAAGCCGATGCTACCCTGTATAACGACACTTTATTCTATTTAGATAAGATATTAATTGAATTTGGATTCACTCAGGTATTTCTCAACCAACTCTTTTTGTGAAGCATCATTGCCAAGGCTTTTCTTCAAAATCAACTCTGCAATATTTACTGATGTTTCAGCCACCACATTCTTAATTTCAGCTAGCGCTGCATTTTTTTCATTATTGATTTGCAAACGAGCCGACTCTACCAATCTATTCGCTTCTGCACTTGCTTTTTCTTTAGCTTCGTTTACTATAGATGCCGAAACAGCCTGGGCTTCTTTCAACATTTTGTCTCTTTCCAACCTGGCTTGTTGCAACAATAATTCATTATCAGCTTTCAATTGAGCCATTTCAGCTTTCGCCTTTTCAGCAGAACTGAGTGCATTTTCAATAAATTCTTCTCTTTCTTTTAACGCAGAAACAATGGGTTTCCAAGCAAATTTAGACAAGATAAGAAGTACAGAAAGAAAAATAACAGTAGTCCAAACTAACAGACCTAAACCGGGGGTGATTAATTCCATGATGATGAGGGTAATGGGTTATCTAAAAAATTAGTGATGGCATCACTTTAAGCGATGCCATCACTATTAATTAAGCGTTTCCGGCTATCAAGAAACAAACAGCGATAGCGAAAAGTGTAGCGCCTTCAATAAGGGCTGCAGCAATCAACATACCTGTTTGTACTTTACCTGCAACTTCAGGTTGGCGAGCCATAGCTTCCATTGCACTACCACCAATACGACCGATACCCAAACCGGCACCAACAACAGCAAGACCAGCACCAATACCAGCACCCAAAGTGCTGAAATTACCTACTACCTCAAGAAGAACATTTAAAAGCATTTGATTATAAGGATTTAGTTGAAAGAAAAAGAGTTTTTATTCTGTTAATGATGGTCATCATGTTCGTGTTCAGCCACTGCCTGACCTATAAACAGGGCTGAAAGTAAAGTAAAAATGTAGGCCTGCAGTATAGCTACAAACACTTCCATTAAACTCATAACTATGGCGAATGGCACTGAAACAGCTGCGACCCCCAAATTTTTGAACAAAAATATGAAACTCAGAATACTAAGTATGATGATGTGTCCTGCGGTGATGTTGGCAAACAAACGAATCATCAAAGCAAAAGGCTTGGTAAAGATACCGATTAATTCTACAGGAATCATAATAGGTAGCAACGCAATTGGTACGCCTGGAGTAGCAAATATATGTTTCCAGTAGTTTTTATTCGCAGAAAAAAGGGTTAAAATTAATGTAAAAGCTGCCATAGTAAGCGTAACAGCAATATTTCCGGTCACGTTTGCACCTTGAGGTAAAAGCCCCAACATATTATTAAACCAAATAAAGAAAAAAGCAGTAAGGAGAAAAGGCATATAAGTTGCGTACTTAGGCCCAATGTTGGGAACGGCTATTTCATCTCTAATAAATACAATCAATGGTTCAAAAAATGATTGAATTCCTTTGGGTGCTTTGCCATAGTTTTTTCTGAATCCAGCACTTACGGCTGTGAATACTACTACAAGCACAAAAGCTGATATTAATAATGACGCTACATTTTTCGTAATTGAGAAATCGTATATTTTCTCGCCTTCATTTTCGGTCACCAAATGATTATGTTCTAGTTTATAGCCGTTGAATGCAGTATGACCATGATGAAATTCACTAGAAAGGAAGCTAACTAAGCCTTTAGTAGATGAATAAATAATAATTGGAAGCGGAATAGAAATTGATTCACCATTAATATCGGCCAAATGCCAATCATAAGAATCTTGGATATGGTGAATAATCATCTCACTCGGATTGAACTTCTCCTCGATTGATTCTCTAGTCGATTCTTTAAGAGCTGATTTATCGTGAGCGGCACTTTTATTTGTAGCATTTTCCGCATTCGTTTCTTCATTTGCAAGAGCAAACGAAATGCCGATTAAAAAGATGAATGCTAATGTGCTGAGTTTCAATGTGTGAAAAAATGACATTTTTACTAAATCCTTCATTGACTGCTGCCTCCTTTTGAATGTGGGTGCAAACTTAGTAATAAGGTTTTAATTTCAAAAAAACTGTATACAAAATATAAAACAAAAAAATTGAGCAAGAAGGAAACTGAATTAGACTTCACTATATAAAAGTATAAAAATAACACCACAGCCGATAGCAAAAGCTTAATTCCGGTGCCTAACATGAAGAAATTTTGTACATCAAAGGGAGATTTGCCAAAACCATAAGTGATGGTAATGTGGCTTAAGTACATAATTGCTACCACATAAGCCAATATGTACCATATATAAGGATTGAGAATGGCTTGCATTGGCCAGCCAAATTGAATGGTGACTATGATTGCCATAAAAGCTGAAGTCAGAATGCTGATTTTTTTTGTATACGCTAAATTGATTGCCACTTTGTTAGAAAATTAGGCCACAAAACTAAGGGCAAACCTTAGTTTGTTAGTTATAATTTTATTATACTTGAAACTTTGGCTCATTTAAACCCAAAAGATTATAAAAAAACCTTCCTCATTCTTTAAACGACTACATCCTAATTACTGCTCCCAGCTCATTTTCAAACGTCTGAATAAGCCTTTGCATGGTGGTTTCTATTTGTTTGTCATTCAAGGTTTGCTCTTCATCTTGCAAAGTGAAGCTGATGGCATACGCCTTTTTGCCCGAATCTATTTTATCGCCCGTGTAAACATCAAAAACATTTAACTCTTTTAGTATTTTCTTCTCTGTTTTCTGAGCCAATTTCTGAATTTCCTCAAAACTCACTGTTTTATCTAGCACCAGCGACAAATCTCTTCTCACCTCAGGAAATTTAGGAATCTCCACAAACTGCATTTTGTTTGTCACTATTTTATTGATATAATCTAAATCAAGTTCAGCGTAAAAAACTGTTTGCTTAATGTCGAATATGTTAGTGAATTTCGATTTTACCTGACCAATTTTGGCAATAATCTTTGTGTTTTTTTCCAATTGGATCGATTGAGCAAATACTACATCAGTTTGTTCTTTTTCTAGAATTTTATACCCTGAAATATTGAGATGAAGCAGAGTTTGTTGCACCGCAGAGGCAATGTCGTGAAATGTATTCTTTTCTGCTGTCGAATTCCAGCTTTCTGATGCGGTATTTCCCGTCAAATACAAAGCCAAAACAGATTTCTCTTCATAGCCTTCTGCTTTTGTAGTATCGCCAGTTTTCCGATAGGTTTTGCCAATTTCGAAAAACTTCAGATCTTTATTTCTTCGATTAATATTATAAATAATAGCCTCCAAACCTGAAAAAAGGGCATGTTGGCGTAAAACACCCAGTTCAGGGCTTAATTTGTTGAGAATATCTACACTTTCATCTGAATTCAGACTTTCAACACTAGCCGCGTATTCAGGCTTTGTGAGCGAATTAGTCATTAGCTCATTGAAACCTTTGGCAGCCAAGAAATTGGCAATGCTGTTTTCAATTTTGTCTTTCGGCATCAAAGGGAAATCTGCTAAGTAGCTTGCTCCCAAATACTCGTTCTGTGGCAAATTGTCAAACCCGTAAATCCGCACAATTTCTTCAACAATATCAGCTGGACGATATACATCAACACGGTAAGGTGGAACAGAGCAATAAAACCCATCTTTTGTCTCGTCTGAAATGCCGATTTCCAACGCATCGAGAATGCTGAATATTTTGTTGGCAGAAAGTTTAAAGCCTAGCAATGTATCGATATATTCAAAATCGACCCAAAAGCGGAAATTTTCAATTTTGGAAGGATATGATTCTACAATTTCAGAAGTTATCTCTCCCCCAGCTAATTCTTTGATTAATAGTGCGGCTTTTTTAAGTGCAATAATTGTGATGTTTGGGTCGATTCCACGTTCGAATCGAAATGAAGCATCAGTTTTCAATCCATGCGCTTGGCTGGTTTTTCTTATACTATCGGGTGAAAAATAGGCACTTTCTAAAAATATTGATGTGGTTTCGTTTGATACTCCCGAATGCAAACCGCCAAATACTCCAGCAATGCACATGGGTTCGATTTCATTGCAAATCAACAAATCGCTAGCATTTAGTTTGCGTTCTTTTCCATCGAGTGTTACAAATGTTTGAGTTGCTTCGGCATTCTTAACTACAATTTTTTTGCCTTTTACTTTACTCCAATCGAAAGCATGAAGTGGCTGCCCCAAATCGTGCAAAATATAGTTTGTGGCATCTACCACATTATTTATAGGCGATAAACCAATGGCTTTCAATCGGCACTGTAGCCAATCTGGTGATGGTTTTACCTTTATATTATTGATTACCAATCCTGCATAGCGTGGGCAATCGACTTTACTTTTTATTTCAAGAATTGGTTTTTCAGTCGTGTTATCTATCTTAAATTGGGAAATATCTGGATTTTTAAAATCAATTCCTTTACCCAACCTTTCACCTATCACTGCATACAAATCTCTAGCCACACCTAAATGTGAAGCAGCATCTGCCCGGTTTGGAGTGAGACCAATTGAAATAGTATAATCATTATCTACTTTAAAATATTGTGCGGCAGGAGTTCCATTTGGCAAATCGGTTTGCAATACTAAGATAGCTTCATGCGATTTTCCCAAGCCAATTTCATCTTCTGCGCATAACATTCCTTCCGAAACCTCTCCTCTTATTTTTGCTTTTTGAATAGTAAAGGATTCACTATCAATGGGATATAAAACTGCTCCTACAGTGGCGACTACAACTTTCTGACCTACAGCAACATTTGGTGCACCGCACACTATGGGTGAAATAATACTATTGCCAACATCAACAGTGGTTTTACTTAGTTTATCAGCATTCGGATGTTTTTCGCAAGTGATTACTTGGCCAATTACGACACCTTTCAGCCCTCCTTTTACACTTTCAAAAGATTCAATACCTTCTACTTCCAAGCCTGTGCTAGTGAGTAATTCGGCAGTTTCATCGGGTGAAAAAGGCAAATCGATATATTGCTTGAGCCAGTTGTATGAAATTTGCATGGTATGGGGTAATAAAAAGAAAAGAGACCAAAATTAGTAGTTAGGAATGAAAATGGCAGAAAAAATTGTTTGCCATAGTTGAAGTTTCAATAATCTCTATTTTTCTCCAAGCCTCCTTTTTAGTTCCTCAATTGTCTTGT
>CAZMFZ010000028.1:10099-32669 GCA_964565665.1 uncultured Bifidobacteriaceae bacterium
CTTTGTCTTCAATTGTCTTGTCTTTGTCTTCAATTGTCTTGTCTTTGTCTTCAATTGTCTTGTCTTTGTCTTCAATCAACTTTTCCTTCAGCTCAATTGAATTCTGTAATTTTTGATTTTTTTCTTTCAGTCCATCGGTAAGCGCATCTACAGTTCGCCAGGCTTCTTTTTCATCTTCAATTTTTTTCCTTTCCGAGGGTTCTGTTCCCACATAATGCAGTTTTTCTACCATTCTATTGATGTTATCATCGTCAATTTTGTAGTTATATTCTTTAATTATATTGCTGTCGTCTGTAAAATAATGTTGCTCAAATATGCTTAATAGTTTCTCCAGCTTTGTTTCTACCTTGGCTTCTATTCTTCCTAGTTGAACTACAAAACAATCGTGCGTTAGTTTTTCAATGAACTCACTTTTCTTGTCTATTACTTTATTGGTGAGCAAGTCAGTATAGTGTCTGTTAACTTTTATTACAGAGCTTTCTATTTCTTGTAGTTTAAAACCTAGTAAATAAATGGTAACGATAGGCAAAGCGATTTTCTGTCCATTTATTTCGTCCTCCTTTTTGTATTGTTCTCCCAAATAGTTTCTAAAACGCATTAAGTCAATGCTGTTTTTAGCTTTTTGAATTTCAACTAGTACTTTTTTTAATTCATTTTTTTCTGTGCGAATTGTAGCCACAAAATCAAGTCTGAAAACTGCCAAACCTGCTAACAAGTCTGTATATACATATTCTTGTGGTTTTACAGTTACTTCTTCAATTACTTCATTTAAAAGTGTACCAATGAAAAACATAGCTATTCGCTTGTCTTCCATAAGAAATTTAAAAGCTACATCATATATGGGATTGGCTATTACCATAGTTTATTTTTTATTCAAAGGTAGTTTTTTTATAGCTTTGAATTAGCACAGATGTTTATACTGATCTAATTGCAAGTTGGATAACCATCAACTGTGATACCCAAACATCTTTTTCTCCTTAATGGTGTTGGCTACTTCCAAAGGCACCATATTTTCCCAACCGGCTTCCCTATTTGAAATCATCTTAAAAACCAAATCGGAAGTGATGCTGAAATTATCGGCATTGAATCGCTTAATGTCTTCCATTTTGTCTGATTCCATAAAGTGCATATATAAATACCGCAAATTTTCAGCAACTTCAAAATTGAGACAATTGTAGAATTTGCCATTTTCTTTTTTGATTGGATATACAAACAGCTTCATATTGTCGGCAAATAGCGATGAGAATGATTCTAATATGCCTCCTGGAAGTCGCTTATAAAATTCGGCATTGAATATTTCTTCCATATTTAAAATACCCAAAATTATGCCTATTTTATTTCTTGTGAATTTGGATAAATAAGAAGCCAAGCGATAATACCCTTGATAATCGGATATTAAAACGGTATACCCCAATGAACATACAATATCCACCCGATCGATGAAATCTTTCAAATCGATTTCGCCACCGCCTGCAGCATATAAATTGAATAATGTAAGCTCTGCAACTGTTACCAAATTGCTTTCATCATCGCCCAGTTCTTCTTTAAATTGGCGAATACCGTTTTCGTACATATCTTGATTTACCAAAGTAAAAGGTCGAAATCGGCCACGGTAAGCCAATATATTTTTTTTGTAAAAAAAATCAGAAGGCTGTAGCACATCGCCCTTGGGCCCAAAAAGTGCTGCCTTGGTGAGTTTGTTTTTTACCAGCATGAGGCTGATGAGTCTATTATCCAAATTCATAAAATCAGGACCAGTAATGCGTAGCATATCAACTTCAACCCTGTCGCTAGAAAGCTCCTCCATGAGTGTAAGCACAATGTCTTCAGTGTTTTCATGGCGATATAGGCATCCATAAATTAGGTTTACACCCAATATTCCCACCGCAGCTTGCTGCAATATGGCATCGTTGTCGAGCAAACGAAAGTGCATTACAGCTTCGTTGGGTTCAGAATTGGGTGTGAGCTGAAACCGGACTCCCATCCAGCCTTGACCTTCACGGCTCTTATCGAAACTGATAGTAGTTAAGGTATTTGCGTAAGCGAAAAACAGCGTTGAATCGCCTCGCTTTTCTTTTAATCTGATTTCCAAAAGCGAATATTCTTTGGCTAACATTTTTATGAGCCTAGATTCCACCACGTATCTGCCGCTTTCTTCGGCTCCGTAAATGGCATCGCTAAATGTCATGTCGTAGGCCGACATAGTTTTCGCAATGGTGTGAGAGGCTGCTCCGGCTTTAAAAAAATTTGCTGCTACTTCTTGCCCTGCTCCTATTTCGGCAAAGCTGCCATATGTTCTTTTATCAAGATTAATGGCGAGTGCTTTTTGCTTTACCCCTAGAAATTGTCGGTCTCTGTTGCTTACGCTCATTTTGGTTGTTTTTTTAAAGCAGCTTATAGAATTGCGATTGTAAAATAGCAGAATTTAACTATTCCAACACATCTAAATTCAAATATAATTGCTTTTAGTTAATGAGCGATTGTAGCATTGAAAATCAAGGCATTACCGATATTTGAATAATGCCTTGATTTAGAAGGAAAAATGTGTTTATTTTTTCTTTTCAGTTGGTAGATTAATAAAAAGTTTTGAAGCTAGTACTGCCTGCCTAGGTTCGCCTTCAAATTGATAATCTAAAGTTAGATATTCACCGTAATTGCCTTCAAAATATTGGATTTCTATGGTATGGTAACCTTTAGCAAGGGTTACGGCACCAAATCTTGATTCAGCTCCATGCACAAAATCGTTGATTACAACTTCTTTGCCATCGATTAGTAATCTGCTACCATCGTCCGACACCAAATAAAATGTGTAACTGCCTGTTTTTTCTATTTTAAGGTTGGAATTGAAAACTATTCCAAAATTATCTTCCCTTTTTTTGATTTTCAGAATATTCAACGTGTTGAATACACCTTTAGAAATTGGCTTCATTTTTGTGAAATCAGGTAAGGCTTTCGATGGTTCGCCTTCAAAATATTTATAGCTCCATCCATTTGCATTTACATCATAAAAGTCTATAAATGAACTGGCAGTAGGGCTTTCAACCATATCAGATTTATATGATTTTGCTTTTATAATGGTATATTCTCTTACTATAAATGGTTGCAAATATGCAGTAGAATTCTCGTTGGGCTCTGTGCCATTGGTAGTATAATAAGTCTTCGCACCAGGTGTGGGTGTCCTTATAGTTGCCATCCATTGCTTCCCAGAAAGTGCGGTGTCTTTAGGCAAAATAACTGGAGCAAGCACATTTGCTATTATTTTCGGATAAGCAAAAGCACTGGAAACAAAAGTATAGGTACCTGATTGGATTTCAAAAACAGCCCTGTCGTTTTCCATTTTTATAAATTTAACTCCTTCCGCATTTACAGCATCTTTCCCCGATTCTTTTACAAATTTTTCAGAAATGGCAGGCACATATATGGCTGCTGTGGCATTGGCAGGCACTTTTAGAGTCCAGTTATAGCTGCCACTTTCAATTTTCCAACTTGATGAAACTGTGCCGTACATGGATTCATAAGCCACGGAGGCATTGTTTAGACCCATAATCAAATCAGGCTTGCAAATAATTTGTTTGAAACCTGGTTTGTCGATTGATGAACTTATACCCCCTACATTTTCATAAAGCCAAGTAATTAAATCACCTAGTAGCATCACATGGTTACCTGAGTTCATGCTTGGGTCGGCTTTGTCGCCATTCCACAGTTCCCAAATAGTGGTAGCTCCTTTGCTTGCCATGTAGCCCCAACTCGGATAATCGGTGTTTGCAGCCATATTGTAAGCCAAATCTGCCCTTCCAAACTTGCTCAAAGTTTTCATTTGCCATTGAGCACCTATCAGCCCCGTACCTACATGCCCTTGATGTGATGTCATCAGCTTATCTACCAAATTATTAAATACTTTCTCTTTATTTTTATCTTCTACAATATCGAAGGCTAATGGTAAAATACTGGAAGTGAGCGAATTATTCGCATATTGTGAATTGTTGCTGTTAAATAAGTTTTTATTGATAGCTAATTTAATTTCTGCAGCAATTTTCTCAAAATAGGCTTCGTCTTCTGCTTTATTGAGCAATTTGGCATAATATGCAGCAAGTTTTAAATCGTAATATAGATAGCTTGAAGCCAATAATTGTGGCGGAGTTTTCCGTAAAGGGTCTTGTGTAAAAATTAGCTCAAGCGACTCTGGTGGTACACACCAATCGCCATAGGTATCTTTGCCTATTAGACCCTCTTGCAAAAACGAGATCATGTGATTTGACCATTTTTTAATGGCATCGTAGTTTTTTTCAATTACAGATTTATCGCCAAAATTCTGATAATAGAAATAAGGAATAATCACAAAGGCAGATGGCCAAGTAACGCCATCATTGTAAATTTTATAGAAAGATGGTGCTACATCAGGCACAATTCCATTTTCTAATTGGGCATCGTTAATATCTTGCAGCCATTTGGCATAAAGAGTGATATTTCTAAATACAAAAGATTCTCCTTTAGAGGATGCCCCCCTATCGCCAAGCCAGCCTTGCCTCTCATCTCGTTGTGGGCAATCAGTTGGGAAACTTCTGTAGTTGCCTCTGATGCCCCAATAGGCATTTTTATATATTTGATTAAGTATTTGATTTTCGCTTTTGAATTTTCCGATGGTTTCCACAGCATCGTACACCACCTGTCCTGCAAAGTTTTCAAGCTTGGGAGTTCCCGGATAGTTAGTGATTTCCACATAGCGAAAGCCATGGTAAATGAAGCGTGGCTCGAAAGTTTCGGCACCTTCGCCCGACAATATATAAGTGTCTGTTACTTTTGCCGACCTTAAATTGGCCAAGTAAATAGAACCATCTGATTTTAAAGTTTCAGTAAATCGCAATCTCACTTTTGTTCCTTTTGCACCTTGCACTTTCATTTGAATCCAGCCTACCATATTTTGGCCCATATCCATTACATAGGTGCTATCTGAGTTTTTAGAAATGGCAATCGGATTGATGGTTTCCATCACTTTGATTGGCTCGTTCATTTGGGCTACTAGTTTGCCAATTGGCTTCGATACCAGTTCCGCATTTTGCCATTTTAAATCGTTGAAGCCCACATTTGCCCAGGCTTTCATCTCTTTAGTAGCATCGTAATATTCACCGTCAAACTCATTATTGGTTCTTATGGCACCTTCAGCAGTAAGCTTCCAAGTATTGTCTGAAGCTACAATTTGCTTGCTGCCGTCTGCAAATTGAACTTCAAGTTGGGCTATTAGTTTGGGAAATTTCACTACTTTATCCACCTCTGCAAAATCGGGTTTGTTTCTCAAATTTACCCATCTGCCATTGCCCAAAATACAGCCAATCGCATTTTTACCCGTTCCAATAAGTGAAGTTACATCAAAAGTATTGTACGCTACACGTTTGGGAAATTCGGTTTGTGCAGGAGCAAGCACATAATCGCCCACTTTTTTGCCATTAATATAGGCTTCGTACAGCCCTAGTCCGCATACATAAAGCGTTGCTGATTTTATTTTTTTACCCAATTCAAATTCCTTTCTTAAATACCGTGCATTGATTTCTGGCAGTTCGCCATTGGGCTTGTCGGTACTCAAAGGCTTGTCTGCTCCTATCCAGCTTGCCCTCCAATCTGTAGTATTCAACAATCCTGCAGAAAAATGAGCAATTGGACTGAAACTTGATTCTACGCCATTTTTATCCCATATTTTTACTTTCCAACATATTTTTTGGGTAGCATTCAATACTTTTCCCGCATATAACACATTTAGCGATTGGTCAGAATTGATTTTGCCTGAGTTCCACAAATCAGCTTTTCCATTTTCCAAATTTTCAGGAGTAGAAGCTGCTATAAGTTGATAAGCTGTCTGCAATTGTCCACGTTCATTTGATTGCAAAATCCAACTCAAACGTGGTTTTACAACATCAATTCCTTGGGGGTTTATCAAATGTTCACATCGCAAATTGCCCACTGTTACAGCTTGTGCTGTGGCCAATATTGAGGCAATGCAGAGTATAAAAATCTTTAAGAACAGTTTTAATATATAATATTTCATAGCAAAATTTTAATTTATACAAGAATATGAATTATAAATGTAGCAACTATCCTGTTTTATCATGTCGGTATTTGGCTGAAACTTCCCAAATATTCGGGTTTTGAAAAAGTTGGTTAGCTTTGTAGAAACTTTTCTAATGAAAGCTTTTTTGTTCTATTTATCATTTCCATTTATATATTTGGTAGCCTCATTGCCCTTCAAAGCTTTGTATGCCCTTTCAGATGTACTATATTTTTTATTGAATTTGGCAGGCTATCGAAAAAAGATAGTGCTGAAAAATCTCAGAAATTCTTTTCCTGAAAAGACCGAACAAGAAATACAAAACATTGCCAAAGTGTATTTTCAGTACTTGAGCGATTTGATATTAGAAACGCTCAAAACGTTGAAAATGACCGAAAAAGAAACCAAGGAAAGATGTGTATTGCACCAACCTGAATGGCTGAAAACATTATATGAAGCAAAGAAAAGCCTTATAATAGTGATGGGACACTATGGAAATTGGGAATGGGCAGGGCCGAGTTTCACGCTTAACACCAATTACCAACTGGTAGTAATTTATAGGCCGCTTACCAATCCTTATTTTGAAACAATGATGGTGAAAATGCGTACGAAATTTGGCACAAAAATAACACCAGTAAACAATACACTCCGCGAAATGGTTGCTAACAGAAGTAGTATAACTGCTACCGCTTTTATTGCCGATCAAACTGCCTCGCCCGATTTTGCTTACTGGACAAATTTTCTCAATCAAGACACCGCAGTGTTTAACGGACCTGAAAAATTGGCTAAAAAATTTAATTATCCTGTGGTATATATGAATGTAAAACGTACCAAACGAGGCTTTTATGAAATATTTCCTGAAATGATGGTGGCTGAGCCAAAAGATACTTCCGATAATTTTATACTAGAAACTTTTACCCAACGTTTGGAAAAAGAGATAAAGCTCGACCCTAGCATTTGGCTATGGTCGCATCGCAGGTGGAAACACCAAAGATCAGCAGATGGCCAAGTGAATACGATATTGAAATAAAACCAACTACCACACCCATGCGAACCAGCAAAGAATTGATATTGGCCACCAAGCCATTCACCATTGAAAACAGGCTGCAAAGTTGGTACGAAATTGCCATTACTATTTTACTTATAAGTGTGTTTATGGCAGGTACTTTTGCCCCTATTCCACTTTTATTTCGTTTGCTCTTCAGCCTCGGATTAGGTTTATTGTATGTGCGAATGTTTGTAATATACCACGATTACCAGCACCATGCCATTCTTCAAAAATCGAAAATTGCCGAATTTATAATGGTGGCTTTCGGCATATATATTCTTGCTCCTCAAAATATATGGAAGCGTTCGCACGACCACCATCATGGTCACAATTCAAAACTCACTACAGCGGCAATTGGCTCATACCCAACGATAAGTAAAAATAAATTTCTGAAAATGTCGAAAGCCGAGCAGAATTTATACCTTATCAACAGGCATCCGCTAACGGTAATTTTTGGCTATTTCACTTTGTTTATTTATTGGTTGAATGTGAAATCATTTCTCCAAAGCCCTAGCAGACATGTTGATTCCCTAATTGCTATTGTATTCCATTTAGGAATGGGTACTTTAATAGCTGTACAATTTGGAATACTGAGTTTTTTTGTATGCTGGATATTTCCTTTCTTCGTTGCTTTCGCCATAGGATCTTATTTGTTTTATTCTCAACACAATTTCCCTCAAGCTCAATTTAAAGAAAACCAAGATTGGACCTACGACAATGCTGCTCTTACATCTACAAGTTTTATGCAAATGCCAGCCATATTTCATTGGCTTACGGGCGATATTGGCTACCACCATGTGCATCACCTCAATTCTAGAATTCCATTCTACAGACTTAAAGAAACAATGAAAAACATGCCTGAATTGCAACAAGTATTTACAACTTCATTAAATCCTATTGAAATTTATAAATGTTTCCAGCTCAAGCTTTGGGATGCAGATAAGGGCAAAATGATACGCCTAAGCGAGCTTTAAGTGTAATTAATATAGGATTGCCTGCTTGAGCGGCCTCACAAATAATTGGATGTCGAAAAATCTTGATTTAAAGCGGTTGCCTTTCCAAACCTTTTCTCCTGAATCATATCGTAGGTTTTTTCATAGTGTGGGTGCTCGGTTTTCATCCATTTGTCCCAAAACCTAAAGTAAAGACTGTAGTTGCCTTTGAATTTGGAATGATGCAAATTATGATACACAGAAGTGTTGAAAATTTGAAATAAAACCGAACTCCTGAACCTCTTTGGCATAAGTTCAAAGCCCAAATGGCCGTACACATTTATTAAAAAACCAATAACAGTAAATAATAAAATTGATATTGGGTGCATAGGAATGATAAATGCGGCTACCAACAAAACCAGACTTTCAGTAAATGCTTCTATAAAATGAAATGAATAGGAAACCCAAGGCGAAGGGTTTACAGATTTATGATGAACTTTATGTGTGAATGTAAAAATGGCTTTATGGTGCAGTAGCCTGTGCATCCAATAAAAATAGGTGTCGTGAACTACCAATGAAAGCATAAAACTAACTGGCAACCACCACAAAGGAAATTGAGCAATATCATGGTAAATAAGACTATAAGTACGCAATGGGCTGAACAATACTATGTAACCCATCAAAGTGAGGACAACAAGCGATTGCAACGAATGAACTATCTCCCCAACAAAATCTTTACTTGAAGCTGCCCTTTCCTGTATTTTGGACTTGATAAATTTACTAGAAAATAAAAAGTAAAACACAATAAAAGGGATGCCAGAAAGTACTGCATATCTGAGAACACTGATGCCATATATCTTGGCGTATTGGGCTATTATTTCCATGACTTATTTTGTTGAGTAATTGAATACAAAACTAGATAGTTGGGAGGAGGAGAAAATTAACAATAGATAATTAATGATTTTTTCCTTCTGATAGCCGCTTTCGGATTCTGCTCAAGGATACGGGCGTGATGCCCAATAATGAAGCTATATATTTGTTAGGAATTCGGTTTGCAATGTTGGGTTTGTCTTTTACAAACTGCAAATACCGTTCCTCTGGCGATAGCAAAATAAAAGATTCAACTCGGGTGATGGATTCCCCTAGCATGTGCAACAAAAAATGCCTCCTACCCTCTTCCAGCTTTGGATTTTGCTTGCCAAACGATTGGGCCGTTTCAAAATCAACTTCCAAAAGGGTGGTTTTCTCAACGGCCTGATAGATATACCGAGAAGGTTTGTTGAAAATAATATTGTCGTAGGCGGCCACAAATTGGACTTCCCAACGCACCAAAGTTGTGATTTCATCACCATTGTCCTGAATTAAATAGGCTCGAATAAATCCCTTTTTGATACAGGCTATTTTCTTTTGGTTTTCCCCTTGGCTGATGAAAATATCGCCTGGCTCAAGCTGTTTCTGATGAACCAAATTGAACATTTTGACTATATCTGCTAAATCCAGATTTTTAAAAAGAGCGAGATAAAACTTTATTTTTTCTGGATCTATCATGGTAGCCAACGCTTCAAAAGTTGATCAATTATGGAAATTATTCAAACTCAAATTAGAATACACCTAATAGAATTTCCAATTCCCCTTTTTCAATCCTCTAACGCATTAGTGAGGAAAGTGACTTTTGTCGATAGCCAAAGCAAAAAGAATAACATTCCCCAAATCAGATATATGTTGTAGTAGTCACGAGTGTCCTTATATCTCGTTTCCTTTATTTCGGCTTTCTCATATTTGTCTATTGTAGCGAAAATATTTTTCAAAGCACTGTTGCTAGAGGCACGGTAAAATCGCCCTTCTCCAATGTTCGCAATTTTCCTAAGCGTAGTTTCGTCAAGTGCGTTTTGCACATATTGCACGTTGCCAAATGGATCTTTGCCGAAAGGCACTTGCCCATCTTTGCCTACAGCTATGGTGTATATTTTAATGCTGAATGCGTGAGCCAATTCTGCTGCAGTAATTGGGTTGATATTTCCTGCGGTGTTATCGCCATCACTCAAAAGTATTATCACTTTCGATTTACTTTCAGATTCCTGAAATCGGTTTACAGCCACAGCCAAAGCACTGCCAATGGCTGTTCCGCCTTTTTTAATCAAATCGAATCTTATTTCATCAATATAGCCTTGTAATAAAGCATAATCTGTAGTGAGTGGCGAAAGTGAATACGCATCGCCAGAAAAAACTACCACCCCAATTCTATCATGCAATCTGCCTTTTACGAAGCTTTCGGCTACTTTTTTTGCGGCTTCCAATCGATTGGGCGTAAAATCTTCAATCTGCATCGATTCTGAAATGTCCATCACGAGCATTATATCTATCCCTTCGGTGTATTGCTCTACTTTCTCATTGGTTTTTTGCGGTCGAGCCAATGCTACCAGTATGCAGGCTATGAAAATACTGAATATAATATCGGGAATAAATCGCAGCCAAACCACCCACGATGTTTTTACATTTTTCTCAGGGAAGGCGAAATCAAGTCTGTCTCTAAAGCTGATATGAATAAGCCATCGCACCAAAAAAACCAACGGGATACCAAGCACACCATATAAAAACAAGGGATTTTCATAGGTAAAGCTTTTCAAGGTGTCGGGGCGAAACCATTGTAGAGAGAGCCATTGAAAAGTATTTTTGTCTAGGTTTAAAAATTCATCAAGCATTTTCCAATTCCTTCTGTTTTTGTTGGTATCTCAGTGTGGCAGTTTCTCGCAAGTTAACAATAGAGTTGGTCAGGTTTTCATTTACATAACCGCCATATATTGCTCTATCGAAGTTTTGAAGCGAAGAGGTAAGTTGGTTATAGTCAAATAATTTAGATATTTCTTTGGAAGTCAAGGTTGTATAAGGCAATTTTTCCAATTTTTCCAGGTATTTTTTCCAAGTACTAAGTGTCAATTCTAGTTCAGAAGTGGTTGTTTGGGAAATATACGCTATTTCTATTTTTTCAAAATTTCTGATAAATGATTTATAATCTCTTCCAATCAAATACAATCGGTACCTATTAAGTATCTTTTTCCTGAAAAACACAAGAACAATGGCAATTATTAATAATAAAATACCCAACCCAATAAGCAAATAAGGGTAATTCAATTTGCCTGAAAGTACTTTATATTGGGTATTAACCCTTAGAGAGTCAGTGCCAGATGTTTGTGTAATTACCTCGCTTAATAAAATTTCCGCATCGTTGCTATACAAAGGCAATGTGTCGCCCCCTTCATACAAGTATACGGGCAGCGACAGCCTAAAATTAGATTCGAGTTCAAAAGTAGTAAGCGTATATACTATACTATCGGTACTTTCAACACTATCGGTGTGGGTGGGGTAGAAATCTTTTTTTACAAACTCGAAGGGAAAAAAATTGTAAGCAGAATCGGGAAATAGAAATTCGGCAGCAGGATTGTGCTTATATATAAGTGCTAATTTCACTTGTTCGCCAATTTTTACACTGTCTTTTCTGAAATAAGCTTCGGGGAGATTGTATCGTTTTGCCCCTTGCAATGGAATTAAAACAATAAAAGTAAAAAGCGATACAATGGTAAAAGCAATTTTGATATTCAAATTCAATCTATTTGGCCACATACGAAATGCGAATCGGGCATTGGAATTGCAAAATTATAATATCAATCGATTTAGGCAATGTTTATTGTAAATGATGGCGATGCGGATATTAATTTCTCAAAAATTTAACAATTTCATAACACGCTTTAAGCAACCTTTTTAATTTGCTAGCACTAGTTTTGCGGCTTAGGTAAGAATTAATTAGCCAAACACTTTACAACATGCGCCAGCAATTACTAAGTATCATCTCAACATTTCTCATCTGTTTTTTTGCCATCGGAAATATATCTGCCCAAGATGTGAAGAAAGGGACATTAGCTGGTAAAATAACAGATAACAAAACAGGCGAAGAGATAATAGGTGCTATTGTATTGGTAGAGAATACAAGCACAGGTGCAGCTACAGATTTGGATGGCAAATATTTTTTAAAGCTCAATCCAGGTACTTACACTGTGTTAATCAGCTATGTTTCTTATAAAACAAAGAAGCTGGAAAATATAGAGATAAAAGAAGCCGAGTTGAATTCGATAAACGTAACTATGGAGGAGGATTCCAAACAATTAGACGAAGTAGTAATAGTAGGAGAGGCAAAGAAGGAATCGGCAGCTGGTTTATTGCTGCAACAAAAAAATGCAATGGCTGTTTCAAGTGGTATTTCTGCCGATCTTATTCGTAAAATGCCAGATAGAACTACTGCTGATGTACTGAAGCGCGTAAGTGGTGCCACTATACAAGATGGAAAATTTGCGATTATTCGAGGTATGCAAGACAGGTACAATTATGGATTGATAAACGGATCGCCATTGCCTAGCTCTGAGCCAGATAGGAAAGCATTTTCTCTTGATTTGGTGCCAGCTCAAGTGGTTGACAATATGATTATATCTAAAACCGCAACTCCTGACATGCCAGGCGATTTTGCAGGAGGGCTTATTCAAATTAACACCAGAGATATTCCAGATGAGAACATTAGATTTCTAAATGTAGGCTTAGGTGCAAATTCGATTACAACTTTTAGAGAGTTTTACAAAGGCCCTCAAAGCGGGGGTACAGATTTTTTAGGGATAGAAAACGGAGCAAGGCAGTTGCCAAGTGGGGCATCAGGCCAGGAAAGAGCCATTGAAACCGGAAACGATGTGTTTAATAACGGGCAATTATTAACCGAGCAAACCAAGCTTTTCAACAACGATTTTACACCCACAAAAACCAGTGCTGCTCCAAATATTACGCTTCAAGCAGGTATATCCCAAAGAGCAAAAATTCTTAACAATGATTTTGGACTCATAGCCGCTTTAACTTATGCCAATAACAATGTGTATGAGCCTTATGAAAGAAATACACCTGTAATTGGAAATGCTGCTACCTACCAAAGAACGGATACTACACAAGGCTTTTTTTATGAAAATAGGAGATACAGAAACACTGTTAATTTGGGAGGTATTTTGAACCTCACCTACAAAATAGGTCAAAATCACAAGTTCTTTTTTAAAAATTTGCTAACCCAAGTAGCCACTGATCAAACTATTTTGAGAGAAGGAAAGATATATCAAGATGGTTTTCCTGCAGGAGGCAAATACACAAATGACAAAGACGTTGCGTATTTTTACCAATCGAATCGTTCCGTTTTTAGTCAATTTGGGGGGGAAAGTGTATTGAACCCTACTTCAAAACTAAAATTAAACTATGTGTTTGGGTTTACTGATATATTTATGCAGGTACCAGATTTCAAAAGAAATTTCTCTCGCGCATCAGGGAACTCGAGAATGGAGGCAGATAGTGCGACCAAACGAAAAATTAACGGCATACCTTTCTCGCCAGCAAGTCCTAACAATCCCGGGCGTTTTTTCTTTGATTTAAAGGAAAATAGCTTGAGCGGCAATTTTGATGTATCTATATTGTCTCAGGCTACAAGAACCACTGTGAAAGCGGGGGGAGCTTTTCAGTTGAGAAATAGACTGTTCCAAGGTAGAAACTACAATTTTACTACCAATAACCTCCCTTGGTTTACAGACCCTGCTCGTGGGGGGGAATTAAAAAATGATTTGTCTAAATCGTATGTGCTTGATTCAAACATTTCTGCATTAGGTGGAGACACAGGTAGGTATTTCCAAGTAGAGACCACTCAGAAATCAGATAAATATATCGCTTCTTCTCAATTGTTTTCCGCCTTTTTAATGGGCGAAACCAAATTTTTACCTAGTTTGAGAGCTATATATGGCGCCAGATTGGAATCTTATTCCCAGTCAATTTCATCGTCAACGCAAGGGGCAGACATTAAAAAAGATACTACATGGAACGATATTTTGCCTAGCATAAATTTGGTATGGGCTGTTACCGAACGGATCAATGCCAGAATTGCCTATTCTCGGACGCTTTCAAGGCCTGAATTTAGAGAATTTGCCCCGCTGTCGTTTTATGATTTTACCAGAAACTCAATCTTTGTGGGTAATCCAAATTTGACTAGAGCCAGAATCGATAATTTCGACTTCAAATTGGAATGGTTTCCATCAAGCGGGCAAACATTCTCCATAAATCCTTTTTACAAAATATTCAGCAACCCAGTAGAAACCGTTATTCAACCAAGCCAAGGTGGACTAGCACAAATTAGTTTTCAAAACGCCAAAGGAGCTTATGTAGGGGGCGTGGAATTTGAAGCCAGAACCAATTTGGCATTTTTGAAAAAGGGAAGTAGTGTATTGGAAAATATCACATTCTTTGGTAATTATACCCTTATCACTTCTTTAGTCGATCAATCAAATATCGAAAGCATTGCAGATGATGTAAAATCTAGGCCGTTGCAGGGTCAATCACCGTATGTGTTCAACTTAGGTGTGCAATACAATACCCTCAAAGACTTCAACATAACACTAACCGCCAATCAATATGGAAGGCGCATTGCCTTTGTAGGTCAGGAAAATAAATTTCAAGTATGGGAAGCACCCCGCTTAGTAATGGATTTTTCAATTTCTAAAACATTCAATAAAAAGTTTAATCTCAAAGGAACAATAGGTGACCTAATTGCGGAGGATTTGATCTTTTATTACGACTTGGATAGAAATGGAGCATTTGATAAGAATAGAGACGAAACTTTTGAAAAATACAGAAGGGGTTACAACGTAGCAATTACAGCGGGTTATAATTTTTAAGGGCTTTCTCTCGTCTTAGCAGGCAAGCTTATAGCCGCGGGTTGCAGTGCTCAAGGCAGCAAGAAGCGACCTTTTCTCACCATTTCACCGCAGCGATCGGGAAGGGGTTTTATACATTCCCATTCGCACTACTTATTAGATTGGTATGGTCTATTTTTCTGGTCAAATAGGTGTTGTGTTTCACAATTGCTTTGTTGGCGTGTAGGGTTTAGCTTCAATAGCTTACCATAGTAGTGTAGGATAATGTATTGAATTAATGTGCCCTTATTAACATTCTCTTAACACAAACTTAAAACTGCCTTAACCTTCCCCATTTTTTTTGAATGTAGTTTTGCCCAATTGTTTGTTTAACCAAACTATATCTAAAAATGAAAAAAACGTTATTATCTGTATCTGTGGCACTAGGGTTAACTCTAGGTGCTAGCGCGCAGGCTTTTTTTGAAGCCGTTACTTTCACTGGGGCATTTGCACCCACTGGAACTTCTTATACTGCCAAAATAGAAGGTGGTTTTTCTGAAACTTTCTCTACTGGCGACTGGACTACTGGTTGGGCAAACTGGTTTCCTAACTTTGTCGCTTATGCAGCGCCCGATGCCAACAATATCGTTTCTGGCGATATTATTAGCGATAGATCAATTAGTGGCAATGTAAAATTGCAAGGTACTGTTCATGTTACAAACGGTGCTACTTTAACTATTGCTGCTGGTACCGTTATTAGAGCTGGCTTAGGTGCTACTCTTATTATCGCTAAGGGTTCAAAAATAAGTGCCGTAGGTACAAGTTCTAATCCGATTGTATTTACGTCTGAAAAACCAGTAGGACAAAGACAACCTGGCGACTGGGCTGGTATTTTATTGATCGGAAATTCTCAAGTAAATACAGCCAACGGTACAAGACAATACGAAGCATTGCCTTCAGATCCTTTGGCACTGTATGGCGGTGGCAGAGGCGGTAGCTTAAACACTGCTGATAACTCTGGTGAAATGCGGTTTGTACGTATTGAATTTGCTGGATACAATTATTTGCCAGATCAAGAATTGAATGGTTTAACATTAGGTGCTGTCGGAAGTGGTACGAAAGTTAACTTTATTCAAGTTTCTTATGCAAGAGATGACAGTTTTGAATGGTTTGGTGGTACTTCTTCGCATAAGTATTTAGTAGCTTACGCTGGTGTAGATGATGATTTTGATATGGATGAAGGCTATGCTGGTAATACACAGTTTATACTAGGTGTTAGAAACCCATTTGTATATGAAACTGCTGCTGGCGGTACTTCAAATGGTTTTGAGCATGACAACAACACAGGTGTAGGTACTGCTGGTGCTGTGGTACCAGGCAACAACGACCCATCGCCTAACACTACTCCTTTTATTTCTAATGCTACTTTAATTGGGCCTTGGGCTAATAGAGCAGTAATAACTGGAAACAAATTTGGCAGAGGTATGGAAATGCGTTCTGCAGTTGCTACTTCGGTTTACAATTCTGTGGTAATTGGCTACAATAGCTTAGCTCAATTGGTGCATGCCACTCCTTCTATTGTCCCTTCTGTAGGGATGAGATTATTGAAAGAAGCTGGCATTACACCTGCTGAATATGTGAATACACATTTGATAGCTGTTAATACTGCTTCTGGTTTTGCTTTCACTAGCGCTTCCAATCAGCCAGCATCTCCTGTTTTTAATTTTGCTACCTATATGACTTCAAATTTGAATTCATTCAAATCAGGTGTAGGTTTCGCGACAAGTGACATATTTGAAAATACGGTTTCGGATTTCAATACTCCTGTTACTGGAATTTCTTATGCTCCAAAAACTAGTTCATTCCTTGCTGGTGTAGTTGCTACTTTCCCTGGCCTAATTGCTTCAAAAACTGCCGCTCCGGAAGTGTTTATTTCTTTGCCATCGGCATCTGTAAGCAAATCTTCTTTGGCGTTTGGTACAAAACAAGTAGGTGAAACATTTACAACTTTGACATTTGGCTTAACTTTCGCTAATCTAACAGGTGCTGGTGTTACTTTAACTCCTAGCAATAGCAATTTTACAGCTACACTTTCTAATGTTACTTCTATTGGTGGTACTGCTACTGTGGCTTATACTAAAACTACTGCAGGTGCAGAATCTAGTTCTATCACTGTAAACTTTGGTGATAGCCGTATTTCAAATGTAGTTGTACCAGTTACGGCTAGCTTAGTAAATCCTGCTGCTCCAATATTGGTAACAGATGCAGCTAGTTTGAGCTTTGTGGCCAGTGAATTGACTACAAGTGCTACCTACACTTCCAATAACCAAATCATAGCTATTTCTGGCAGAAACCTTGCTACAGATGTAACAGTTACGCCACCAGCAGGCTATGAAATTTCTTTAACTCCTGCTTCTGGTTATGTTACTACGCCTTTAGTATTGCCAATTGCAGCAAATAAATCGATTGCAACTAACATATACGTACAGTTGAAATCAACAACACAAAGCAGCTCTAATGCAGGTTCACTTACTTTTGCAAGTGGTAGTGCTTCTACTGCTGTTGCTTTGAGTGCCAATACTGCTGCTGTATTTGTTACAGGTACTTCTATCACGCTTGATGTATTTACAAATCAAGTGGTTTCAACTGTAGGAACTGGTGTAGTAAACGTAAGAGGCGACAGGTTGCCTGCAAGCATACTACTTACACCTAATACTGCTGATGTGGAATTGTCTTTAGTAGGTGCAAACGGTCCATGGGCATCTACAGTAACGCTAACTACCACAGGAAGAATCACTTCAACTTCCGCTAATATTTGGGCAAGGTATTTAGGTGCAATAGCTCCGACTACAAACGGTGTTCAAATTGGTACTGTTTCCGTAACTGGTGTAGGCCAAGTAATTCCAGTATCTATTCGCTTGAATGCTCCTAGTGCGGTAATTCAAAGCAACTATATATTAACAGATGCAGCTTCAAGAGAAATCACAGCTGTAGGGTTTACTTTCACCTCTAAATTGAGAAGTACTCCATTCCTATATAAAGCAAACGGAAATGCACTGATTGGTCAAGTATCCGTATTGGGTTCAAATGTGGCTACGTTAAGAGCTAATGCTTTAGTTGCTACCAACACATTTAACACTGCCATTACTTTTGCGGGTACCATTATGTCCGATGCCGCTTCTGTAGAGATTACAGGAACTGGAACAGCCTTTGATGATATGAAACTGCCAGCTGGCTTGCCTTTGCATTACAGTGATGGTAGCTTAATAGGATATGTATCAACAGTAACTGCTGTAGATAAATTAACGTTGCAAGCCAATGCTCTGGTAACATCTATGACTGGTTCTTCATTTGGTACATCTGCTATTTTCTACAAACGTTCACAGGCTACTGTCTCTAACTCAGCTGGTTCGCCAATTGCATTCACCCCTTCTAGCTTTACTGCTGGTGTTCCAACTCCTGTTACTATTGTTACCACCCTTACAGGCGATAACCACGATTTCCCAGTGAATGTAGGTATCAACCCTATTCTTTCTGCTTCTGGCTATATGTTTGAGGTGTATTTAGGTGCTCCAACTACTTTCTCAGGTAATTCTTTCTCTGTTGTAGCTCCTGTAAATGCAAATGGTCAATTGAACCAAGTGGTAACTATCAGATATGTACCAAGTAACATTACTTCTCTTGGCCTTCCTGGTTTGAATATCAATGCGGCACATTCAACGGAGTTGTTGGTGTTAGGTAACAACAGAGCTTTAGCTTCTGGTAGATCTTCATCTGATCCAAGAGCTACTATCGCTATAAACTTAAGAGGTAATTCACAATCATCTTTGACTGTCATCAAGACTACCTTAGCTAAGTTTGTAACTTACAGAGGCTTAAGTTCGGGTATACAGAAATTTAATCTTTCTGGTAGCAGAATTTTAAAAGATATAATGCTTTCTGCTCCTGCTAATTTCTTATTATCTACGAGTGCTGATTTTACGGGTGCTAGCAATACGTTGACAATTCCAGCCACTGTTGCTGGTTTGACTCCAAGTTTAGACATTAATGTAAAATATATGCGTGCAGATGTAGGAAGCGACAATGGTAGCATTAGCATTGTTACAGAAGGTATAGCTGCTTTGTCAGTAGGCGTAAGTGGCGAATCTATCGGTTTTGCAACTTTGGTAGATTTTGTGTCGGCTAGTGGTGCAAGCACAGTTTCTTTTACCGGTATTACTATGGCTACTGTAAGCGGTAGCTATTTAACTGCTGCATTGACTGTAACAGCTTCTACTGATTTCGAAGTTTCTGAAACTATAGATGGCACTTACACTTCAAGCCTTTCTTTCTCTCCAGATCCTTCTGATTTTGGTGATGTAGCTCCTAAAGCTATTTTTGCAAAATACAAAGGTACTGCACGAGGTTTTGCAGGTACAATTACTGCTGCTAGCGGTGCTACAAGTTCTGTAATTAACTTGGTTTACGCTTCTGGTACAGATGCTGTTACTGACGCACTTGCTATTTCTAAAGTAGTAGTATATCCTAACCCCACAGAAGGTGCTGCTACTTTGGCTGTAGAATTTGCAGGTACTGAAACTATCACAGTTAATGTATATGATATGGCTGGCACTGAAGTTAGTTCGTTCTTCGCTACCGTATCAGGTGTGGCTACATACCCTATTGCAGGCTTAAGCAAAGGTGTATATGTAATTAAAGTAGCTACAACTTCTAGTGTGAAAACATTGAAATTGGTAGTGAACTAATTGTAGTTTCTAAGTTTTATGCTATGGTTAGTGGCTTCACTAACCCTCCATTCAATTGAAAAGGGATTCCGGGTTTCGGAATCCCTTTTTTTGTAACTTATTCACAGCTTTGTGGCACTCAAAGCACTATAGAATACCTACTATTTGAAAGCAAAAATTGCGAAAAGCAAAAATTATGTTATCACACTATCATTTCCAAAGTCTTAAACTTGGGAAATGAAAAACTCACAGACTGCCCCGCTATTCAAATTTGCAATGTAGCATTACCAGAGCAACCGGAGTATATAGCAACTACATTATGCAGTAGATGCTACTTAGTAATGACCATCCATACTAAGTACTATATATCGTATATACTACTTAGCGATCATAGGCTATACTAGCTAGTAAAGGCTACCTATACTAGCTACTACAAACGGCACAATGGTTTAAATTGCGGTGACTACCTCAGCAAAAGAGGAAATACGCAATTCCTTAGTCTTGTTTATTTTTGCCCTTACTTCAATCCTGTAGGCAGCTTTAGGCAAGGTGGAAGGAATCATGAAAGTAAGTGTAGAAGGTTGGTTGTCGATGAAAGTATTTAGTTTTACCTCAGCACCCCCTAATACGGGAATTAGAAATACGCCTTGTTCCACATCGGCAGTATCGATTTTGAGCGAAGAGCCTAATAAGCGGACTGTATTCCCTACCGTTATTTGGTTGTTTGTATTGGTAGCAAAGTCAAGCACACTTTTTATTACAGGTACTACTTTGATAGCCTCTACTTTTTGCACAGTTATTTTACTGGCTATACTTTTTAAGGCATCAGTAGCAGATATATTGAATATTACTTGGTTGCGGCCCGATTTAAAATTATCATCGGCACTGTCGTATTCCCCTTGAATATCTTGCCCTATGTAAAATAGAGGGATACTTATGTTTTCGCCTCTGGCAAGCCTGTTGCTTATTGCCAAAGTCAATTCTTCCCAATTGGAAAGTGCTTCAGCTCGTGTGAGTGTAGAGCCGCGGCTAGTCATGTCGCTGATTAGGTCGTCTAGCGTGGCGGTTACTTCTACTTGGGTAATGGCGGTAAAATTTAGTGCTTCCTACTGGAAGGTTACTTTTGTAAAGGGCATACTTAAGCATAACTATAGAGGGTTTAATGTGAATAAAATAAGCTACATTAAACGTTGATGTTTTTATCTTTAGTATGTAAGAGTAAAAATAACGACCATGTATTTATAAAATATATTTTTCCTAAAGGAAGGTATACCAAGTACTGGCCGAGGGTGGCATGCCAAAGTTTGCACCCTTGGCAACGCTACTTTAAAAAATCTACTGGCTTACAATGATTATCTAAATTGTATCTGAGCAATAATAAATTTATAAAAAAGACTACTATGAAAGCAATGATTGAATATAAAACTAAAGAACAACATAATGCCTTGCTTGCATTTAGATTTGCTCTGAAAATGAAAGTGGTAGATATTGACGAAGTAGAAGGTAATACTTTTTTACGTGATGACGGTAGAGGCTGAGAAGGAAGGGACTATGTTAGAAGCTGAAAGCGATAGATTTTATACTGAAAAGAAATGGAGAACTCGAAATGAAAGTTGTCTTTGGGAAGAGATATAAGAAAGAATACAAGAAGCTGCCTATTGAAGTACGGCAATTAGTTCTAAATTCCATTGATGATGCCAAACAAGCAGTGACCATAAATGATATTTTTCAGTGTAAGGCATAGAGGCAGAAAGTTGTTTACGCAATTAATATTGGTATTCTTATAGGATTGGGATGAAAAAGCGTCAAGAAAATTTGGTTTTTATCAGCGTAAGTCATTGGTCAGATGTTTATAAAAAATTTCCATCACAAACAGGTAATTCGACATTTGCAATATCGAATTACAGATTCATATGAGTTATGCACGTTGGTTTTTTGATGCCAAATTATTCATATCCATTCTAAGCCTTAACGGCAAATTAACCTAATAATAATAGAGGCTTAATACACCATTAATAATGTGGTAACATGGGTTTGATACCTTTGGTAGTTGAATTTATCCAAATTTATTTTAATTAATCTTATATCAAACTTTATGAAAAAAATGTACAAAACATTAGGGCTTGCTATGCTGGGCTTTGGTGTGGCTGTGGCACAAAATCCTGTGGTGCCTAAGCAATTTTCTGTAACCCCTTCATTGGTTACTGTGTCTATGTCTGGCGTAAGTGCTTTTGGCTTAATCTCTTCTGACGATCAATTGGCCAAATCTCCTAATTTCAAATTTGGTGGTATGGCCGATGGTTCGGGTATTGTAATAAACAGAGCGGCTGTAGTTTCTAAAAATGTAACTGCAACAAAAGGTACAATGGCTACCGTTTCTGGAATGCACAATCCGGAGGGAACGTATATTTTCTTAACAAACCATGAAGATAACTTGGGTATTTCTCGTGTATATTACGATCAAACTTTCAAAGCTGTAAAAGGTGATTGGGTCGTAAACTCAAATGCCGGATATTGGAGATTGTGCTCTGCTACTATGGCTACTGAAGAAGAACATGGCTTTGGCCCTGTATTCTTTAGCGGTGGTGAGTCTGGTGCTGAGTCTTTGGTATTGGCTGTTGACCCTATGGAAACACCTGCTTTTACAAATTTGAGCCCTGCCGATTCATTGTATTGGGATGCTAAAGGAAACTATATGAGTGCTTGGGGCAGATGGTCGACTGAAAATGCAGTGCCATTACATAAAGATGCCTATCCAGGTAAAGTAGTAATCATATTAGGTGATGATGATTTTGAAGCACAAGGTCAAGTGGTATTAATAGTAGGCGACTTAGTAGATTTTAAAGCCAAAATTTATAATAAAGTAAAAGTTTATGCTTTAAAAAGAGCAGGTTTTGATTTCAGTACTTTAACAGGCGATGATTTGAAAAGAGCTAGTTTTGAAAGAGGAATGATGGGAGCTACTGAGTATGATGTTGAATTTGTAGAAATCACATCAATTACTGGCAAAACAGGTGCTCAAGTCAATGCGGCTTGTGATGCAGCAAATGCCATACGTTTTGGTCGTGTAGAAGATTTGGACTACAGAAAATCTATTACAAACCCTGGCACTGCTTCTAAGGAGA
>CAZMFZ010000029.1:0-30946 GCA_964565665.1 uncultured Bifidobacteriaceae bacterium
TGCTTACTTACTTCATCTACTTCGGGTTTTAATTGGGTTTTAAGTTGTTGTATTTGTTTGGGTCTGAATTTTTTTTCGGAGTTGAGGTCGTGCAAAATCAACTTGTAAGTGAGCAAACTGTATATTTCTTTGGAATTAATGAACTCTAGAAAATTATTGTATTTGCTGTTAATTATATTCCAATTCGTTTCCACTATATTCATTGTCACTTCTTCTTTTGAAGTGATTCCGGTAGCTAATTGTGCTTTCGATACATACACTTTATCTTTATAGGTAAGCAATACTACTGTCACCAAAGCAGACACAAATCCAGCCGCAAGTATAAAATATTTTAGTTTCAGTAATATTTTAGTGTAAAAATTGCTTTCCATAGTGCTTTTGTAAATTCATAGTAAATAACCTCAAAATTATATCAAATATTATTTATTTTAGTTTAAATGTCAAAAATATTCATTCTGAACCATATAAATATGAATTTTACTTGATATACAACCACAACATTTGCACATCGCATCTAATATCTATACTACGATTTATTATGATACACAATCTATAATTAAAATATGTAGTGGGTAGATTTTATTCTGAAAAAATCTAATTTATGATATAAATATGGATATTAATTTTTATTGATTCCTGCCAAATTTATTGCAAACCGTACCATCACAAGTTTGCCTTGTCACTTCATCTAAGTTTATTAGCAATCTATCCATATAATTATCAAAATAAACGAGTTAATTATCTTTCATGTTAAGTAATTGTTAAGTTTGTTACATCTAAATTTGCCTCATTCTGATCTTATTTTTTGTATTAAATCAAATTACCAATACTATAATTCAGATTTGAAATCTATGGTACGATTTTTTAAGATGTTAACACAATTACAAAAAGTGTTTTTAAAATACTTTTTTGAAATATGTTATAGTAAAGATACCGAAAATTAATTTTATTGACGTTTACTAATTTATTGCGATAAACCTATTTTGTATTAAAATAATACAAAATCTTTTTATTTATATTTGTATCAAGTCATTTTAATATCAATGAATATATGGACTCTCCCTTAATATTATTTCAGTTAACCACTTCATTATTATGACATTCCACTTTTTATTATTATATTAGATTCAATAAATCGCTTTAAAACTAACCTTAGAAGAATTTAATTTATTAGTACAATTCACTATTTAATTATAAACCAAATGAAAAACAAATTATTGATTGTCGATGATGCTCTTACTATTCTTTCAATACTTGAAAATGTATTTTATCAAGATTATGAAGTAATTAAAAAGAATAATGGCAAAGAGGCTTTAGATTGGATTGAAGAAGGAAATATACCTGATATTATTATCGTAGATGTAAATATGCCAGTAATGGGAGGTTATGAATTTATATCATTAATTAAGAAATGTTCTTTCTTTTTCTCAATTCCAATATTTGTGCTGTCAAATGCCGATTCAAGTTCAGAGAAAATTAAGTTTTTGAAACTAGGTGTAAATGACTATGTATTAAAACCTTTTAATCCAGAAGAACTTTATTGGAAAATAACTAATTTGTCGAAGCGAATTCATTTAGAATTTAATTAGTTGTTAGAATATGACATCCACTAGACCTGCCACCCTTCATTATAAACTTCCGATTGGTAAAAAACTGTTTGATGTTTTTGTGGCATCCTCGGCTATATTATTTTTAAGTCCGGTTTTTATATCTATCGTTATTGCGATGAAAATCTGGTCTAAAGGGTCTTTATTTTATAAGTCTAAAAGGGTAGGCATGAACTATAAAGTGTTCGACTTTTATAAATTTAGAACGATGGAGGTAGATGCTGACAAAAAACTTGGTAAAATGTCGCATTTGAATCAGTACAGTAGCCCTAAAAAAACAATTGATGTTCAAAACAAATGCAAAGAATGTTTTGAAGGTAGTTTGGATTGCACAAATTTACTTTTCCTAGATAATTCAACTATCTGTGAGAAATTGTATGTTGAAAATAAGAAAAAGGACACCCAAGAGGCATTTGTAAAAATTTCCAACGACCCTAGAATTACCAAATTGGGTAGCTTTTTAAGAAACACAAGTCTCGATGAATTACCCCAATTGTTCAATGTGTTGAAAGGCGATATGTCGATAGTAGGCAATAGACCTTTGCCGCTTTACGAAGCTGAAAAACTCACAAACGATCAACAAATCAGGCGATTTTTCGCCCCCGCAGGTATTACAGGGTTGTGGCAAGTAACTAAAAGAGGCAGTAAAACGGTGTCGGCAGATGAAAGAGTTTTGCTGGACATTTACTATGCTAAAAAATGCTCATTTACCCACGATTTGATGATTCTAATGAAAACAATCCCTGCGTTGTTTCAAAAAGACAATGTATAGCCTTAATTTTTGTAAATGGATTTTCAACCTTTAGTTTCTATTATTTCTGTAAACTACAAGCAAGCTGCTATTACAGCTCAACTATTAGATTCTTTAAAAAATATTAGCTATAAAAATGTTGAAATAATAATTGTTGATAACGGTTCGGGGGAAAGCTTAAAAAAATATTTAAAAGAATTATATCCTGAGGTAAAAGTAATTGTAAGCTATACAAATTTAGGATTTGCAGGCGGAAATAATTTGGCGATAAAAGAAGCAACAGGAAAGTATTGCATGTTTTTAAATAACGATACAGAAGTAGATGCCGGATTTTTACATCCATTGGTATCTGTTTTTGAGCAAAATGCAGCCATTGGTATCGCTTCTCCGAAAATAATTTACTTTAATACTAGAGGGTTGATACAATATGCAGGATCAGACGGCATAAATAAATATACAGGCAGAGGCTCGAAAATCGGACATTTGCAAAAAGATGAAGGCCAATTTGATGAGATTAGAGAAACCGCACTTGCACATGGTGCTGCCATGTTAGTGCCGATGGCAGTAATAAAAGAAGTAGGAATGCTTCCCGAACTTTTCTTTCTCTATTATGAAGAACACGATTGGTGCGAAATGATAAAGAGAGCAGGTTACAAAGTTTTTTACGTTGGTAAATCTACCATATTTCATAAAGAATCGGTATCGGTAGGCAGAGAAAGCACCTTGAAAACTTACTATATAACCAGAAACCGATTGCTTTTTATTCGCAGGAATACAAAAGGATTTAAATTTTTTGCAAGTATTTTATTCTTTATATTATTTTCTATTCCAGCCAACACCTTAAAATTTTTGGTCAAGTTGAAATTGGATCATTTGGCAAGTTTCTATAAAGCTTTATTTTGGAATTTCACCCATTTTAATGTTTCTTCTGTTCAAAAATTATAATTAATTTTTATAATGTCGCCACTCCAAAGTTTTTCAAATAAAATAACTGAATTTAGAAATAAGCATAAAAAGAGCAGCATTTTTGAGCTGCTAGCGGAAGCTATGGGTGGTATTTGGCGACTCCTTCAAGCGAAAATATACCTTCGCAATTGCAATAAAGTAGGTAAATTAGTAACCTGCAATGGAAAACCTTTATTAAAAAACAAAGGCATAATTGAGTTGGGGGCCAATGTTAGAATTTGGTCGAACATAAACCGAGCTAAAATATTTGTAGAGAAAAATGCACAACTCATAGTCGGACAAAATACTAGAATTAATGGGGCACATATATCTGTAAGCACAAAAGTAATGATTGGTAATAATGTCCGTATTGCTCCTTATGTGTTGATTATGGATGATGATTATCACGATATTAGTGATCATTTTTCGGGTTTGGGTAAAAAAATGCCAATAATTATTGAAGACAATGTGTGGCTAGCTTCCAATGCCAAAATATTAAAAGGAGTAACAGTAGGGAAGGGGAGTGTAGTGGCAACCGGAGCTGTAGTTACCAAAAATGTGCCTCCCTATACTGTTGTGGCGGGGGTTCCCGCAAAAGTGATAAAAAATTTGGAGGTTGAACCCTAATAACTCAACTTAAACACACCCATAACAGTAACTTTTGAAAAATAGGGATATAATAATAATAGCTTCACAAGCATGGGATATTGAAATTGGCAGCAATTGTAAGAATATTGCCCTTGAATTTGCCAAACAAAACCGGGTACTTTATGTAAATCCCCCTCTCGACAGAATTACAATCTTTAAAAAATATAAAGAGCCTTCTGTAAAAAAAAGGCTTGAGTGGTTGAAATCCAAGAATAATGATTTGCATGAAATAGGGAATAATATTTGGACACTTTACCCATCTATCATTATAGAATCAATTAATTGGCTAAAACCAGGTTTTTTGTATGAATTCTTCAATAAAATAAACAATAGGAGACTTGCTACACAGATAAAAAAAGCATCTAAAATGCTGTCATTCAACAATATAGTGATATTTAACGATAGCAATATGTTTAGTGGATTATTTTTGAAAGAAATGCTAGTGCCAGCTCTTCACTTATATTATATAAGGGACAATTTGATCTCTCAACCTTATTTCAAGAGACACGGAAGTTATTTAGAACCTCAAATTATCGAAAAATCAGATTTTGTATTTGCTAATTCTACTTATTTGCAAGAATATGCTTTAAAATACAATTCAAAATCTAGTTATGTAGGGCAAGGCTGTGAGTTAGACTCATTTGAAAATAGCGATATGCTCAACATTCCTGAAAACTTGCTATCAATCTCGTTTCCTATAATCGGGTATATTGGATTTATCACCTCCATGAGATTGGATATTGAATTGCTAAGAAAATTAGCTATTAGCAAACCTAACTGGAATATAGTATTGGTAGGTCCTACGGATCAGAAGTTCAAAGAAAGTAAACTCAGCGAATTAAAAAATATTCATTTTTTAGGCAGTGTAGCAACTGAAACTGTACCTAATTATATAAAAGGATTTGATGTATGCATCAATCCACAATTGGTAAATGATTTAACAATTGGCAATTATCCAAGAAAAATAGACGAGTATTTGGCCTTAGGTAAACCCGTGGTAGCTACAATTACAAAAACAATGGAAATATTTTCAGGTTACACCTATTTGGCTGATAATGAGCAAGACTATTTGCATTATATAGAAATCGCTTTGCATGAAAATGACAGTGAAATATGTTGCCAGCGTAAAAAATTTGCCAAATCACACACTTGGGAAGAAAGCGTGAGGCTAATTTACCAAGAAATAGAATCGAAAATAGCCTAAGCATATTTTTAATGCAATGCGAACTGATTTGATTTGGCAGATTACAATAAATAGGAGAGTGATTGGCTTAAATGCAAAAAGCGACTTATCTATGTTGTAGACAAGTCGCTTTTAAAATGCTTGTAAAAGCTTTTTGTTGACCGACAAGGGCTCGAACCTCGACTCTTTTGGACCAAAACCAAACGTGTTGCCAGTTACACCATCGGTCAGTTTTAAATTTGGATTGCAAAGATAACAGGCTTAATTGTATCACAAAATGAAAAACAGATATTTTTTATCAAACTAATTATCTTTATGCCTTAATTCCATTTTATCTAATTTTAAGGTATGAGGTTGCTTGTATATACAAAAAGTTTGATACTACAATATTTATAGTTCCTCTTATTTTTTCAATATTATTTCTGCAAGATTTTTATTAACAAAATATTATTTCTATTTTTGCAGCCCGAATTCTGAGAACCTAATAAAAGTTCGTTAGCAAGAAATGACTAAATTAACAAAAAAGTATAAAGCTGCATTGGCAAAAGTTGATAAGAATAAAGAATATTCTTTGAAAGATGCCTCAGCTTTAGTAAAGGAATTGTCTACCGTGAAGTTTGATGCTTCAGTTGATGTAGATGTGCGTTTGGGTGTAGATCCAAAGAAGTCTGACCAAATGGTACGTGGTGTAGTAGCCCTGCCACATGGCACAGGTAAAGATGTAAAAGTATTAGTACTTTGTACACCCGATAAAGAAGCCGATGCAAAAGCAGCCGGTGCTGATTATGTAGGTCTTGACGACTATATCCAAAAAATTGAAGGTGGATGGGTAGATGTCGATGTAATTATCACAATGCCGGCTGTAATGGCTAAAGTTGGTAAACTAGGTAAAATTCTTGGGCCACGTAATTTGATGCCAAATCCTAAATCAGGCACGGTAACTGTAGATGTAGCTAAAGCAGTAAAAGAAGTAAAAGCCGGAAAAATTGATTTTAAAGTAGATAAAACTGGAATTATTCATACTTCTATAGGTAAAATCTCTTTTTCTCCAGAGAAACTTGCCGACAATATTCAAGAAGTTTTGCAAACCTTGTCGAAACTGAAACCTGCTACAGCTAAAGGGACTTATTTCAGAAGCCTTTATTTGTCGAGCACAATGAGTCCATCAATTAAAGTAGACGTTAACACCGTATCTGGTATATAATATAATGACAAAAGAAGAAAAAAGCGTTGTTATTGATGCGCTAACAAAGAAATTTCAGGAATATAATTACTTTTATGTTACTGATACTTCAGCCCTCACGGTTGATCAAATCAATAAATTCAGAAAGTTTTGTTTTACTAAAGGTGTTGAATACAAAGTGATTAAAAACACTTTGATTGCCAAAGCTTTAGAATCATTGGCTACTGATTACACAGAGTTTAATACGAAAGTATTGAAAGGTGCTTCAGGCATTATTTTCTCAGAATCAGGAAATCTGCCTGCGAAACTATTGCAAGAATTTAAAAGCACTACAAAAATCGATAAAATCAAGTTTAAAGGAGCATCTGTAGATTCTGCTGTTTTCATTGGAGCAGATACTTTAGATGCATTAGCTACGCTTAAATCTAAACATGAACTTATCGGTGATATTATAGGCTTGTTGCAATCTCCAGCTAAAAATGTGATTTCTGCCCTTAAATCAGGCGAACACAAATTAGCAGGATTGGTAAAAACCATCCAAGAGAGAAAAGCGGCAGCTTAATTTTCCAAAAGAGAATTGTTACCCTAGCTTCCAACTATATATAGTAACATTTATTTAACAATTTAATTAAAAACAAAAAATGGCAGATTTAAAAGCCTTCGCTGATCAGTTAGTAAACTTGACAGTAAAAGAAGTGAACGAGCTTGCTCAAATATTAAAAGATGAATATGGTATTGAACCTGCCGCTGCTGCTCCTGTAATGATGGCAGGTGGTGGAGGTGCCGCTGCTGCTCCGGCTGCTGCAGAACAAACTGCATTCGATGTAATTCTTAAAGCTGCTGGCCCTAACAAATTGGCAGTAGTGAAATTAGTAAAAGACTTAACTGGACTTGGCTTGAAAGAAGCTAAAGATTTAGTAGATGGTGCTCCAAAACCAGTTAAAGAAGGTGTTTCTAAAGAAGAGTCTGAAAGCTTGAAGAAACAACTTGTAGAAGCTGGTGCCGAAGTTGAAGTTAAATAATTTCAATCTTTAGCATACGAAGAAGGCCTGGCAGAACTATGTCAGGCCATTTTCTGTTTATTTTCTACTGCCTTTAAGTTCTTTTTCTTCTCCAAATTAAACCCCTACAGCTTTGGCTAATATTGTTTCAAGCGATAGATTAAACTTCGCAAAAGTAAAACACACTGTAGATTATCCGGATTTCTTAGACATCCAGATTCAGTCTTTCAAAGACTTCTTCCAATTAGAAACTTCCGCTGAGTACAAAACAAAAGAGGGACTTTATAAAGTGTTTGCGGAAAATTTCCCAATCACTGACTCTAGGGAAAATTTTGTTCTTGAATTCATTGATTACCATATTGATCCTCCAAAATATTCAGTTGATGAATGTATTGACAGGGGTTTGACTTATTCTGTGCCTCTAAAGGCCAAATTAAAATTGTCTTGCAATGATGAAGACAATGAAGACTTTAAAACCATAGAGCAGGAGGTGTTTTTGGGAAATATTCCCTATATGACTGAGCGTGGTTCGTTTGTTATCAATGGTGCTGAACGTGTAATTGTATCTCAATTGCACAGGTCGCCTGGTGTATTTTTTGCCCAAAGCAAGCACACTAATGGTACGAAATTATATTCTGCCAGAATTATTCCTTTCAAGGGTTCGTGGATTGAGTTCGCAACTGATGTGAGCAATGTGATGTATGCGTATATTGATCGTAAAAAGAAATTCCCAGTAACTACACTATTGCGAGCCATTGGATTTGGCTCTGATAAAGATATACTAGATTTATTTGGCTTGAGCGAAGAAATTCTTGCCGATAAAAATACGATTAAAAAAGTAGTTGGTAGAAGATTGGCAGCAAGGGTGCTTAAAACCTGGACAGAGGATTTCGTTGATGAAGATACAGGGGAAGTAGTTTCTATCGATAGAAACGAAATCATGCTTGAGCGTGACCATGTAATCAAAGAAGAAGATTTGGCTGTGATATTAGATGCAGGTGTAAAATCTATCATATTGCATCGAGAAGATGTGAACGTGATTGATTTCGCTATCATTTACAATACACTTCAAAAAGATAATTCAAACTCTGAAAAAGAAGCAGTAGAGCAAATTTACCGCCAACTAAGAAATGCAGAAGCACCTGATGAAGCTACAGCTCGTGAAGTAATTCATAATTTGTTTTTCTCAGATAAGCGTTATGATTTGGGTGAAGTTGGTCGCTACAGAGTAAATAAAAAATTAGGCTTAGAGATTGGAATGAATGTAAGGGTACTTACAACTCAGGACATTGTGAGCATTGTTAAATATTTGATTGGATTGATTAACAGCCGTGCGGTTGTAGATGATATTGACCATTTGAGCAACAGACGCGTACGTACCGTTGGCGAACAATTGTATAGCCAATTTGGCGTAGGTTTGTCAAGAATGGCTCGTACCATCAAAGAAAGAATGAATGTGCGTGACAATGAAGACTTTAAACCAGTTGATTTGATCAATGCTCGTACGCTTTCTTCCGTTATCAATTCTTTCTTTGGAACAAATCAACTTTCTCAATTCATGGATCAAACCAATCCATTGGCTGAGATTACCCATAAACGTAGAATTTCGGCACTAGGACCGGGCGGTCTTTCTCGCGAAAGAGCTGGGTTTGAAGTGCGAGATGTGCATTATACTCATTATGGTCGTCTTTGTACTATTGAAACTCCTGAAGGTCCAAATATTGGTCTGATTTCTTCGCTATGTGTACATGCTAAAATTAACGGCATGGGTTTTATTGAAACTCCATATAGAAAAGTAGCAAACGGAAAAGTAACTGTTGGCGTGCCAATTGATTACTTATCGGCAGAAGAAGAAGACGGACATTATATTGCTACTGCAAGCTCAAACATTAAAGATGATGGCACTTTTGAATTGCATAAAATCAAAGCCCGTTTTGAAGGAGATTTTCCAGTAGTTGATCCATCAAAATTGACATATTTAGATGTAGCTCCCAATCAAATTGTATCTGTGGCCGCCTCTTTGATTCCTTTCTTGGAACACAATGATGCCAACCGTGCCTTGATGGGGTCGAACATGCAACGCCAAGGGGTGCCATTATTGAGAGCAGAAGCTCCAATTGTAGGTACTGGTATTGAGGCTCGAATTGCAAAAGATTCTAGAACTTTGGTAACAGCTGAAGGCGATGGTGTAGTTGATTATGTGGATGCTAAGAAAATTATTGTAAAATATACTTTAACTGACGATCAAAAATTTGTAAGCTTCGATAACGAATTCAGAACTTATGAATTGATTAAATTCCGAAGAACCAATCAAGATACTTGTATCAATTTGACTCCAATCGTAACCAAAGGTCAGAAAGTGACTAAAGGACAAATATTGGTGGAAGGATATGCTACAAACAATGGCGAATTAGCTTTAGGACGTAACCTCCAAGTGGCTTTCATGCCATGGCAAGGTTACAACTTTGAAGATGCAATTGTAATTTCAGAACGTGTAGTACGTGAAGATATTTACACATCAATTCACATTGAAGAATTTGAGTTGGAGGTTCGCGATACCAAACGTGGTGAAGAAGAATTGACATCTGAAATTCCAAATGTAAGCGAGGAAATGGTGCGTAATTTGGATGAAAATGGCATAATTCGTGTTGGAGCCGATGTAAAAGAAGGCGATATATTAATTGGTAAAATCACCCCAAAAGGCGAGAGCGACCCAACTCCAGAAGAAAAATTGTTAAGAGCAATTTTTGGGGATAAAGCTGGAGATGTAAAAGATGCTTCTTTGAAAGCGAATCCTTCGCTAAAAGGTGTGGTAATTGATACCAAGCTTTTTGCAAGAGCTAGAAAAGACAAAGAGCTTAAAACTAAATCTAAAAAGCAATTGGATGGTTTGCGTGAGCGATACAGTGCTGATCTTTTAGACCTCCGTTCTCAAATGATTGAGAAAATGGTGTTGGTGTTAGATGGCAAAACGGTACAAGGAATCAAACACAAATTTGGTGACGAGATTCTTTCAAAAGGCGTAAAATTTGGTCGTAAAAATATCACTGAGAATTTATTTCCAGAGAAAAACGTGTATCGCGATGAAAGCAACTACAATGTGCCTGAAGAGGTAAATTTAATTGCCGATTTGATATTGGAAAATGCAACTGCTGACGATAAGCTGAATAAAATGCTTATTCAATTGGTGAAAAACTACTATATCAAGCGCAATGAGATTGCTGGTAAATTTAAACGTGAGCGTTTTGCTATAGAAGTAGGTGATGAATTGCCAACTGGTATTGTGAAATTGGCCAAAGTTTACATCGCTAAAAAACGCAAGTTGAAAGTGGGTGATAAGATGGCTGGTCGCCACGGAAATAAAGGTGTGGTTGCAAGAATAGTAAGAGATGAAGATATGCCATTCTTAGAAGATGGTCGCACAATGGATATTGTTTTGAATCCATTAGGTGTACCTTCAAGAATGAATATTGGTCAGATATATGAAACATTGTTGGGTTGGGCTGGCAGAAAATTAGGTAAAAAATATGCTACTCCTATTTTTGATGGTGCTACTGAAGACCAAGTATTTGACGAATTAAAAAAAGCAGGTCTATTTGCTAAAACTGATGTATATGATGGCCTTACTGGTCAGAAATTTGATCAGCCAGTTACAGTGGGTATCATTTATATGCTGAAACTGGGTCACTTAGTTGATGATAAAATGCACGCTCGTTCTATCGGACCTTATTCATTGATTACGCAACAACCTTTGGGCGGAAAAGCTCAATTTGGCGGACAACGTTTCGGTGAAATGGAGGTTTGGGCATTGGAAGCCTTTGGTGCTGCACACATCTTGCAAGAGATATTGACTGTGAAGTCAGATGATGTGGTGGGTCGTGCTAAAGCTTACGAAGCTATAGTGAAAGGTGAGAACCTTCCTAAGCCAAATATTCCTGAATCTTTCAATGTATTGGTTCATGAGTTAAGAGGTTTGGCATTGGAATTAACAATGGATTAGTTCTCATGAAATTCAAAAATGAAGAAGCCCAGATATAATTGTCTGGGCTTTTTTATGTTTTTAGTAGTCGTTTATAAATATAGCAAAGCTTTCCTTTACCCATTCTTCAAGAACGCATTTGCAATTAACAAATCTTCTGGAGTGGTAATTTTTATATTTTGATAAGAACCATCTATCAGGTTTATTGTTTCTCCTAAAGCTTCAAGCACCGTAGCATCGTCTGTATAGCTTTCATTTTCTGGAATTTCAAATGCTTTTTTTATAAGTGAAATTTGAAATGTTTGTGGCGTTTGAATCAGAACCAACTTTGACCTATTTAATACTTTCGATTCATTATTGCCATCTACTATTCGAACAGAATCTTTTACTTTAACAGCGGCAACAGCATTTCCTTTTTCCCCAGCAATGGCAAAGCTTTCTTTGATAGTGAAATCGGACACAAAAGGACGAACACCATCATGAATGGCTACAATACCTTCATTATCAATGATTTGCAACGCATTTTTTACTGATTGAAACCTCGTAATACCACCTTCAATTAGGGTATGCTTTATTAAAAAATTGAATTTTACGCATAACTTAGCCCAATATTCAAACTCATTTTTTGAAAGTACTACCACAATTGAAATTGTATTGTCAAAATCATAAAACTTCCCAATGGTGTGCATAAGAATAGGCAAACCGGAAATCTCAATAAATTGCTTGGGAATACCTTTACCCATTCGCTTGCCTGAACCTCCGGCCACTATAATTGCATATTTCTCCAATGTTATCGTATTAATGTAGGTGTAAACTTATATTATTTAAGGAAGGGAATTAGATTAATCATTAAAATACGTTTTCCACACAGATGAAAGCCTATCTTAATATAGTTGGAATTAGCAAAAGATATATAAACTAAAAAATCCCTTAAATAAACATTTAAGGGATTTTTTAGCAAAAGAATTCAGTTTTAATACAACCACCTATCAGTAAATATGGTAGAATTAGGCTGTTGGTTTGTACCATAAGCGATTCCTACTTGGCGGTATGCTTCCACTTGTAGTTTTTGAACATCTACACCATCTTGTTGTTGTTTCAATTTGAAATCCCAGTCTCTTTGATCCAGTTCCTTTACTCGCTTTCCAACGGTGGCAGTAAAAGCTTCTACATCTTTAAAGCAAGCAGCATCGGGGTCGATTCCTGATAAAAAGGCAGCAGCAGCATTGGCTCCCTCTACACTTTGGTTAGCTTGCCACACATTTTTTGCATCGGAAAGCAATCTTGTACATTGCTTGTCAATGTATTTTTTGTAGACGGGAGCTACAGCATCAGAGGCTTTTTCATAACAATCTTTGCATACATCTGGCACGCTTGTAAGACGATAAATGGCCTCTTCGTATTTATTTTGTGCGGCTAAAGCTTGTGCATCTTTGATTATAAAATCGCATTGCGAGTTATAGTATTCTATGATTTTACCCTTAGTCTTATCAAGAAAAGATTGCAACTCGGGTGAATTAGGCTTGATATTTTTCAAAGCAGAAATATAGGCCTTTGTTTCATTTACATCTACACCTTTTACCTGCACATTTGTGCTGCCATATTTAGTACGAGTCATTACATCGCCCACATATATAGTAACATCTAATGTATAAGCAATCATTGGTGGAGCAGTTGGCGTTACATCCTTGGAAAGTTCAGTTACATTGGCTGTAATGATAAATCTTTTGTTTGCCGAGCCCCCAAGTCCATTTTGTGTAGCAATTTGCCCAAGTTTATTTTCAAGCATTTTTAAGGCTGCTGGGGTAATTGAACCAAGTTGATCTGGCATAATTGGTGTAAGTGATATACGCCCAATATCATCTGTTTTGCCTCCACTATTTTGAGCAAAGCAAAATAGATTAGCGACAAGCATTCCTAGTATTAGAATTGTCTTTTTCATCTGATTAAAGTTTATTTTATGAAATGATAAAACTCAAAACGTTCCACTTTATTGTTTAAAATGGAACGTTGTGAGGTGAGTTAAAAAGAAGGAGAATTATTTTTCTCCCATGATTAATGTGGCTTGTCCCAAACCCTTCATTGTAAGCTTAGAAGGCAAGTTATATGGCGGAGCTTGTAGATATTTTTGCAATTGGCGTATCCATGATCTGGCATCCATTGCTTTCCCGTTTTCATCGTAAATCGGCATACGGATTTGCTCCATATTCATCATATTTTCAGTAGCATCCATAGTGCTAAATCTGCCTTTTACTGCATTTTTACCGAACCAACCTTCTATAATTTCACCAATTGGGGTTCCGCTTACTTCGTCTTCTAAGTCTTTGTCCCAACTGTCAAATTTCTTCACTTTCATGGTAATTTCACGGCCATTGGCAAACATATCGTCAAAATGTTTTTGTAATTGGGCATTGAAATTATCGAGATTGGCCAATACTGCTTCTTCAAGCAGCAATGGCAATTCAGCACTGAATGATGGTGCTCCGCTTCCCTGTGCACCTGCAATTTGCTTATCGGTGTAGGCATCAAAACCTTGCATATTGTAGGTAATTGATTTTTTAGGCCCAGTTTGATTTACGGTATAAGTCAATTGAATGATGATATCTGATTTAGCTGTTTTCTTCAATTTATCAATTGGGCTTTCTTGAATACCAGCACCAGATTTGCTTGTAGTCATGGCAGTTTCAGCCGATTCTGATTCCAAGCTTTTCATCGAAGCTCCCAAATCTTTCAAAGGAAAACCTCTGTCTGCCATTAATGAATTGATTTTGCCTATCACCAATAACAAATCTGGATTCAAAAGAGCTTGTTTGTAGTTCGATATTTTTACTACCGATCCTTGGTTGTTAAACTCCATCATTGAGCCATTGATGTTGCACCAGGCATCGCTGGGTACTACCATAATGGTTGGTTTTTTTGCTTGAGCAAATACAAATATGCTTGCAATTACGAGCGAAGCAGCTACTATTACTTTTTTCATTTCTTTTTTTATTTTTTTTAGTGATTAATTATTCTGCAGTTTTTATCAATCCTTTGTTTGTAAAGTAGATTTTCAAGGCAGCCACATCTATTTCATAATCAAAAGCAATTACTTTATCTGATTGCTTTTTTGAATTAACTCTACCATCAGCATCGGCATTTTTTATGATTTTGTCGCTGTCTTTCTCGTTGGCAAGAAGTTCGCCAACCAACCCAGCTCCTTTTTCTACCTCCAGATTGGGGTTGAATACCAAGGGTTTCTCAGCACATCCGCCTGTTCCTTTGCTTATTCCACGAAATAAAATATCGGAAATAGCACGAAACTTGGCATCCTTTGTAGCTTCTTTTTCTGAATCGCCTTCGCCAAATGCACGAATGGTATAAGTAGTACCCATTTTGATGCCTAAGCACTGCGTACCCATTTCAAAATTTCCTATACGATTTACACGCCTTTCGTTTCCTTTCCTTATTTTTCTACCCAACTGCCCATAAGAATATGTGCCAATCAGACAGACAAGGACTAGAATGATTATCTTTTTCATTACTAATAGATTAAAAACCAGAATTTAATCCTTTTACAATACCGGCTTTTTCAAGGTCGTTTCTTACGGCATCGTACATTACCGATACAATAATGCCCACTTTATAGATTTTTTTATCGGTTTTCACCACATCCATATTATTGCCACCTTCGCCTGACATTGAAATATAATTCAAATATGCACCACCTGGAGCAAAGAAATTATTGAAATACTCTTGATTTTCTTCTTCAACAGAATAGCTTGACGCAATAGGCTTGATACCTTGGCAACCACCAGAGGCAGCAGTTACCCCCTTGAATATCACTGCATGAAGTGCATTTGATTTGGCTTGTAACACGGCTTTCTCAGGTTTTTTGCCATAGCCCCATATTTTAATGAGTTTCGAACCATCAGTTCCTACGCCAATACATGCCACTTCGTAATTATCTACGGTGTAACCTGCCAATACTTTTGCTTTGTTGTTTTGACTGAATGCCAATATCGGAACGATAAAGAGCAAGCCTAAAATTGTTTTTTTCATTTTTTAGTTTAAAAGTTTAAAGAATACGTGAGGCAATGCACTAAATCGACCGACTTCATGCGAAGCAAATATAATAATCGGTTTCATACGCTAGTGTTTTTTTTTAGTTTATTAAATATCAACGTATTACTACATTCAAATTGTATATAAATAACAGGGTGGATAACAGCTTGGTGGTGATTGGTGTGCCACCAACCACAGGGGGAATTGATTATAGACATGCAACTGAATACCTCAAAAAAAGATCTTGATCTGGAAGAAAGAATAAAAATAAGGCATGAAAAACGGCAGAAAGACATAAATCGACACAAAAATAATGATGAATACTTATCAATAGTATGAATGTGCTAAAGTAGATTTAAATCAAAAACACTGTAAGACTTCTGCTTCCATGGGCTCCGATTACCAGCGATTGCTCAATATCGGCAGTTTTTGATGGCCCAGAAATAAAAACACCATAGCCATCTGTATTTTGGAGGTTTATTTTTTTATACGCCTCGTGCATATTCCACACCAGCTTATACTTTTCAAGAATGAAAACTACATGTTGGGTAATGAATGGCAAAGCCCTGTGAGCGAGCGTATTGGCCGGAATCCATACCGCAGCATTTTCAGCCACGCCAAATTCGCCTTTTAAAATTGCTAAATCTATATCTTTTAAATCGTGTGGGTCGGTTACAAATGTCAAATCAAAATTAGCAAGGGAAACAAAATCGGTATTGCTCACAATTTGCTTGGCATCGTGGTATATTTTTGAAATCTCTTTGTTGATATTTTGGTCATCTCTTAATTCTATTGCCATTCCCCCTACAAACTTTAATGTTTCTTTAAAATGGGTAAGCAAATCAACGTCATTTCTTTCAAATGAAGGTAGCGAAGGTAATGGAGCTAATTCTGGTTTGTTTTTCTTAATTTGTTGTAAAATATATTCTCTGGAGCTCATTATACTGTTGCTTTTTTATTTTTCAAATACCAATCTCTGAAACTCTCTTTGGGTGCAATTGGCAATTCCCGGTGCTTTCCCCAAGCATTCAAATGGTTGTAAATCATAAATCTGGGCATTATTCCGAGCATCCTTCTGCCTATTCTGCCTGCTAATCGGTATAATTTCGGATGTGAAAGCAAATAACCCATACCTTTCATGGCAGTGGTTTTGCTGACCGCTAATTCACCCTCTTCAGACACAATTTGTCTCCATTTATACAATTGCTGGTGAATGTCTATTTTTACAGGGCAAACATCGGTACACGAACCGCAAAGTGTAGATGCAAAAGGAAGGCTGGCGTGTTTTTTCAAGTCTATTCCCGGTGATAAAATAGCTCCTATCGGTCCTGGAACGGTATATTCATAACTGTGTCCGCCACTTCTACGGTATACCGGACAGGTATTCATGCAAGCTCCACAGCGGATACAATACAATGATTTTCGGAAATCTGGTCGTCCTAATTGCTCCGTGCGACCATTATCTACAATCACATAGTGCATTTCTTGCCCTTTATTGGGCTTTAAAAAATGAGAAGAAAATGCCGTGATAGGCTGCCCAGTAGCGTTTCTGCCTAATAACCTGAGGAAAACTCCCAAATCTTCTTGCCTTGGAATTAGCTTTTCCATACCGAAACTGGCAATATGTAAGGGGGCGAGATGCACACCCAAATCCGCATTGCCTTCATTGGTGCAAACCGTAATTGAGCCATTTTCTGCCACTGCAAAATTTACGCCTGTCAATGCCGCATCTGCATTTAAAAATTTATCTCTCAAATGATTTCGAGCCACTTCAGCCAAATATATTGGGTCTGAAGCTCCTTTTTCTGTGCCTAAATATTGATGAAAAGTTTCCCCCACATCTTCTTTCTTTAAATGAATGGCTGGTAGCACAATGTGACTGGGTGTTTCGTCTCGCATCTGCACAATTCGCTCTCCCAAATCGGTATCAATCACTTCAATACCGTTTTCAATCAAATGCGGATTGAGATGGCATTCTTCCGTGAGCATCGATTTGCTCTTTACCAGTTTCTTCGCCCCCTTTGATTTAAGAATGCTTAGTACAATTTCATTGTGTTCATTTGCGTCTCTAGCCCAATGTACATGTACTCCGTTTTTGATGGCATTCTCTTCAAACTGCACTAGACAATTATCCAAATTTGACAATACATTGGCTTTGATTTGTGAACCTAGTTCACGCAACTCTTCCCACTCTGGCACTTTTTTGATTTGTACATCGCGTTTGTAACGCACAAACCACAATGCGCCATCGTGCCAATCGGTGCGAGCTTCGTCTTCTATAAATTTTTCTGCCAGTTCAGCGTGTTCCATGAAGATTTGGGATTTAAGATTTAGGGCCCGTATAATAGATGGTTTTAGGTGTTACTTATACACTATACCCATATCTGCCTTCCATGATGCCGATTACCGACAAATCTTCGTCTAATTCTGCCCAATGCAGCCCAGTGCCACCAGCAATTATTTCTACATTAGCTAACTGGCTTTGCGTTGCGAATCTAAGTTTCTTATTATTCGCCATAGGAAAGTGTATTTCATTTTCATCGTTGAGAAGAATGTAGATTTCATCCTTCTCTACCCATACTTTCGTGGCTTTTATTGTCAATTCAGTTGCCGTGTACCTCATTCCATTTTGTTTTTATTTCCTCAATATTTTCTTTTATAAGCTCTTCAGCATCTGAAAGATCTTTAACTTTCAGATGTTCTGCATGTTCAAGTTCCAATGGTTCTATTCAAAATTTTGCAAAACCGCCAGCTTTACGCACATGAACATGAATAGGTTCGTTGCCTTCATTTGCATAAAAATAAAATACAAATCCCATTTTTCTAAATACTTCCGGCATATCTTAATTAATTATTCTATAGTTAGTACTTGGAAATATAGTTTTTAATCTGGTAACTAATTCTTGGGTTGATTGGATTAAAATCCAGAGTTATTCAATATTTCCGCTAAATGCATCACTTTGATGTTTTTGTTTTCTCTGCGAATAATGCCTTCCATGTGCATGAGGCACGATACATCGCCACCAGTGAGCACTTCTGCTCCATGTCGCTCATGATCGGCTACTCTGTCTTTACCCATTTTAGAAGATACAGCTTCTTCGCTTACACAAAATGTACCCCCGAAACCGCAACATTCGTCTTTCCTGTCTAAATCTATCAATTCCAAACCCTCAACCATTTGCAACAATTCCCTTTGTTTAGAGAAATCAGGTGCATTTATTTCACTCGATTGCGACATTCGCAAGCCTCTTTGACCGTGGCAACTGGTATGCAAGCCAACTTTGTATGGAAATTTGGCGTCTACTTTATCTATCTTTAAAACATCTATAAGAAACTCACTCAAATCATAAATATGATTGCGAACAGCAGCTACTTCGTTGGTCTGCTCCAAAATATTATAGTGCTTTTTCACATAATAAACACAGCTAGCAGCAGGGCCAACGATATAATCGTATTCTTTAAAATTCTCTATAAATAATTTGGCGGTATCAATGCTTTCTTTTTCGCAACCCGAATTTGCCATTGGTTGCCCGCAACAGGTTTGATTGGTAGGAAAACCAACCTCACATCCATGTTTTTCTAGCAATTGCATAGTAGCAACGGCTACTTGAGGATAAAACTGATCGATATAACAAGGGACAAATAAACCAACGTGCATATTATATTTATGTAATCCACAAAATTAACTGTTTCAATGGTTTGTTTTACCTTTATTATCCTGCATTACTGTTTTGGGGTATTATTGCCACATTATTTTATATGGGCTGAATTTGCGATAAGCAAAATATTGTATTTTGGCATAAAATTATAATTTTTGAAATTCCTACTTTCACTCTTTTGCTGCGTTTTTTTATTGGTGTTTACCACACATGGTGAAAAGACTTTTTTATTGAATGATAAGAAAGACGCAGATGGCATGGGAATAATGTATTTGATAGATACTAACACGGTTTATAATATTGAGACGATACAATCAGCATACCAAAATAAGTTATTCAACACATTCATAGAAAGTAGTGTGCCAAATTTGGGACAAATGTATTATGGAATTTGGTTTCAATTTCAAACGGCTTGTGTAGAGCCAGATTGCTTGAATAAAAACTATCTGATAGTAGTAGATAATCCGCAGATAGACAGCCTGAGCCTCTTTACTTTACAAAATCAGAAGTTAATTTCCACCCAAATACAGGGCTTGAAAGTGCCTTATAAAAATAGGTTGGTTTCGCACAATTCGATTGTTTTTTTTGTGAAACATGCCCAGATTGGAATGCTTACCCATTATATGTACATGACGGGCAGAGATACCAAATTTCTACCTATCTCCACCGATTCGCATCATAATTTTTTGGTAGAATCAGGTAAAATAGATGTGTACGTTGCCTTGTATGCGGGCTTTTTCTTAGCCATGATATTGTACAATCTTTTCCTTTTTTTATCTACCCGAGAAAAAGCATTCCTATATTATGTGAGCTACATGGCCTCGTTTATGATAGTACAAATAAGCCTGCAAGGGTATGTAATTAGAGTTTTGCCTTTTGTGAGCTGGCATACTTTTTCCATTAATTTGATATTGCTAGCCTTTACTTGTTTTTTCGCCTTGCGGTTTTCAAAGAGTTTTTTAGAGATTAAGTTGCTGAATTTAAAGCTGTATAATGTGTCGTATCTAGTAGATGCGATGGTTTCATGTACAATTATCTGTAGCCTCACTACTTTTTTTACCGATTGGCTCAATCCATTCCTGAATATATTTATTCTGTTTGTGATATTGGCAAGCATTATTTTTATAATCGCATTTGGTATATATGCGTATGTGAAAGGGGTAAGGGCCGCTCGATTTTTTCTGATTGCGTGGGCAATGTTGCTGTGTGGGGTTGTATTTCGTACATTGATGGAGCTGGATTTTTTGCCTGTTAATACTTTCACCTTATACTCTTCACAAATAGGTTCGGTACTGGAAATGCTATTGCTTTCCATGGGGCTGGCCGATAGAATAAATCAGGCAAAAATATTGGTGAACGAAGCCCAACTCAGTACCATTGAGTTTTTGAAACAAAGCGAACAGACCTTAGAGAAAAAAGTGAAACTGCGAACTGAAGAACTGCTGTTGTTAAATACCGAACTGAAATTCTCGCTTACCGAATTGGGAGAAGAAAAGCGAAAATCGGAAAATTTGCTACTCAATATTTTGCCTGAGGAAGTAGCATCTGAGCTTAAACTTAAAGGGGAAGCCACGCCAAAACATTTTGATAGTGTAACTGTGATATTTGCTGACCTAGTAAACTTTACGCAGTATGCTGAGGTAAATATTCCGCAGGACATAATTGAAAAGCTAGACAAACTATTTGAGCGTTTTGATGATGTATGTCTCAGAAACGGGCTTGAGAAAATAAAAACTATAGGTGATTGCTACATGGCGGCAGGTGGATTGCCCATTGCAAACCATACTAATGCCATTGATGCTGTAGATGCGGCCATTGAAATGCAAACTATAGCCTTCGAACACAATTGGAAATTGCGGATTGGCATTCACACCGGGCAAGTGGTGGCGGGTGTGGTGGGAAAGCATAAATTTGCCTACGATATATGGGGCGATGCTGTAAACATAGCCTCAAGGATGGAATCGAGCTGCGAAAACAATAAGATTAATATTTCAAAAGAAACCTTCGATTTGCTAAGAAATAGTTTCTTCTGCGAATATAGAGGTAAAATATCGGCCAAGAATAAGGGAGAAATAGATATGTATTATGTAGAAGGCAGGAGGTAATAGCTCTTTATTTTATTTGAAAGTTCCTTTAATAGCACTAGATTAGCTTTAAAATAACTCAACTATGGCACTATTTGTAACACTTCCCGCTGAAGTAAATGAGAAGGAGGTAAAGGATTTTTTAACTGTAAAATACCCAGGCAGCACAGCCGAGCATTGGGTAGATGATTTTGCCGAGCGCGATGCAGAAGGGAATTTTCGTGAACTAAATTTGGCCATTCCAGGGCCACCTGTAAGCAAAGAATATTGGGAATGGCACACTGCCAAAGCCCAATATGAAGCGGAAAATGATATTGATATGATGTCAAGAGAAGAATTGGTGGTTCGCATTAACAAGCTTACAGGCGGCAGACTTGATTTGAAATAACTTATATAATCAGAAGAAAAGTATATGTCGAGATCGACAATATTCACCATTATATTGAAGAAAAGGAATACCAAAGCAGGGCAGATAAAGTAGTAAAGAGCACATTCGATTCGTTTGAGAACATTTCAGCCAACCCTTTGCCTTATGCCAAGCACCGACATTATGGGCATTTGAAAGCCGATACCCGCAAAATGGTAGTTCACAGCACCTACATCGTTACTTTCCGAATTTTCAAAACCCACATTGCCATTTTAGATGTATATCATGGCAAAAGGAAACCTATTTGAATGCAAATTTTCCTTCATAGAGTTTTGCACTTTCAGGTATAAGTGCAGTTTTAATATTTTGAATGCCTGTGGTTAAGTTCAGCCTAAATACTCGGTATTTTGCTTGCCTAATGTTGAGTTCAGCCTAAATACTCGGTATTTTGCTTGCCTGAGGTTGAGTTCAGCCTAAATACTCGGTATTTTGAGTGCCTAAGGTTGAGTTCAGCCTAAATACTCGGCATTTTGAGTACCTAAGGTTGCGTGCAGCCTAAATACGCTCTGAATATTCCTAATAAATGGAAATTCTTCATATTGTGCCTTATTCTTCATAGCCCCAATCGATGCCGTGCTTCATATCTTTGATTACTAAGCCCCTCGATTTGAATACAGCTCTTATCTGGTCTACTTTATCGTAATGCTTTTCTGCCTTTGCAGCTTTGTAAATTTCCAAAAATTCATCGGCAAGAGATTTGAATTGGGCATCGGATTCATCTTTCAAGCCCAATACATCTGCAAAAAATGTGTGATAAGCGGATTGTAATTCAGTATACAATTCCGCTGAAATACTATGAATATCAGCCTGGCCATTGAAAAACATATTGATTGGTTTGGCCAAAGCAAACAGCCCAGCAAGCGTGATGCCCGTGTTAAAATCGTCATTCATGCCTGAAAAGCATTTCTCAATTCCCTCTTTTATCTCCTTTTCAATTTTATCATTAGAAGGTTGCAATACATCAGTTTGGGCTAATTTGGGCAATATTTTATAGGCATTTAGCAATTTATTAAACCCCTTTCCAGCAGCTTTTAGGGCTTCGTTAGAGAAATCGAGCGTACTTCTGTATTGGGCCTGCAAGATGAAAAATCGAATAGTCATGGGGCTGTAAGCTTGCTCCAACGCCTTGTGGTTGCCAGCAAATAGCGCTTGCAAGGTGATGAAATTGCCGAGCGATTTGCCCATCTTTTGTCCGTTGATGGTAATCATATTGTTGTGAAGCCAATATTTGGCAGGGCCGTGGCCAAGCACCGCTTTTGCTTGTGCCATTTCCGATTCGTGGTGAGGAAAAAGCAAATCCATTCCCCCTCCATGAATATCAAATGTTTCACCCAAATATTTGGCACTCATGGCGCTGCACTCAATATGCCAGCCAGGAAAGCCTACACTCCAAGGCGAATCCCACTTCATAATATGCTCAGGCGAGGCACGCTTCCACAGGGCGAAATCGGCTTGGTTGCGTTTCTCGTTTTGCCCATCAAGATTGCGGGTGTTTTGCAATAAATCTTCTACTATTCTGCCTGAAATTTCGCCATAAGCATAGCTTTGGGCATATTTTTGAATATCGAAATATACTGATCCGTTGGCTGCGTAGGCATAGCCCTTGTCTATAATTTGCGATACAAACTTTATCTGTTCGGGAATATGACCGCTTGCTTGTGGCTCGATTGAGGGCCTAAGCACATTCAATTGTGCAATATCTTCATGGTATTGATTGGTGTACAGTTGGGCTATTTCCATGGGTTCTAGCTTTTCTAATTTAGCCATTTTCGCAATTTTATCTTCGCCTTCATCTGCATCGTTTTCCAAATGCCCCACATCGGTAATGTTGCGCACGTAGCGTACTTTATAGCCTGCAAAACTGAGGTATCGGTATATTATATCGAAGGTGATGGCACTGCGGGCGTGGCCCAAATGTGGCGGGCCGTACACCGTGGGGCCACACAAATACATACCCACGAAGGGCGCATTGAGGGGTTCAAATTTTTCTTTTTTGCGAGATAATGTATTGTAAACCTGTATTTCTTGTGTCATGCCTGCAAAAATAGCCTAAGCATTGGGAGTAAAAAAATATAGGCCTGGAAATAGAAAAAATAAGACTTATTCAAATAATAGGATAAAGAAATGTGTTAATTCAAACTTCGCAAATCTACCGGAACTACCCTTGAAATACCGGTTTCAATCATCGTAACGCCATAAATGACATCAGTACTTGCCATAGTACGTTTGTTGTGAGTTACGATTATAAACTGGGAATCGGCCGAAAACTTCTTAATTATATTGTTGAACTTGTCAATATTGGCATCATCGAGGGGGGCATCTACTTCATCGAAAATGCAGAAAGGGGCTGGCTTGATTAGGTAAATGGCAAAGAGCAAAGAAATGGCGGTGAGTGTTTTTTCCCCGCCCGAAAGTTGATTGATACTTTGTGGGCGTTTCCCTTTTGGTTTTGCAATGATGTCGATGTCAGACGCTAAAGGGTCGTTGGGGTCGACCAAAGTCAAATCACAATTGTCGTCTTCAGTGAAAAGCGAGCGGAACACAAGCTTAAAATTCTCTTTTATTTCTCCAAAAGTATGCAAGAAAATTTCCCTCGCGGTGGAGTCAATTTCAGAAATGGTTGCCAAAAGTGAGTTTTTGGCAGAAATAATATCGTCTTTCTGCTCGGTAATCAAATCGTGCCTTTCCTTTATTTCCTGATAAGCTTCCATTGCCATTGGGTTTATTTGCCCTAGGCGTTCCATTGCATTTTTTAGTTGGTCGATTTTGGTTTTAAGCTCCGTTTCCGACAAGCTTGATTCTGCTGGAGCTTCGGCAATCAAACTATCGCTATCAATATTAAATTCGAGTGAAAGCCGCTCTTTTACAGATGAAAGTTTGAGCTTACCTTCATTGAGTTTGTTATTAATTTCGAGCAACAAAGTGTCAGCAATTTCACGTTGGCGTTGGAGTTCACGTATTATTTTCTCCGTTTTATCCACATCGCCCCGAATGGCATAATAGGTTTTTTCGGTCTCGTTCAGGTCCCATTCAAGCTTTTCCTTCACATCATAAAGATTGGAAAGCTCCACATCATTTACTTCTGATTTTTCGAGAATAATTTTTATGTCCACTTCAGCTTTTGCCAATTCTAAGGCTGTTTGCTCAATTCTTTTTAAAGTAGTTTCTTGGGTGTTTTCCTTGTATTCGAGTTCTTGATTTAGCGAGTTAAATCTGCTTTTGATTTGAAATAGTTTGATGTTTTCCTCATTGTAAACTGCCAGTTTCTGCGAAGCCAATTTGGCTTCATCTTCAGTTTGTTCCTGCACATCGAATATGCGTTCTTCAAACGATTTCAATTCCGTTTGGGCTTGCTTTGCTGCCGGCTCATTTTTAGCTATTTCTACTTGCAGGGTATCAATTTTATCAAGTATTTCATCTTTTCTGCCCGAATTGCGATCAAGCATTGTCGATAATTGTTCTTTTCGGGTAAAATAGGCAATATGGTCTTGCTTTATATGATTGTATTCTTTTTGCAGCGAATCTATAATTTGCTTTTGCGATTGGGCTTTGCGGTTTTCAAATTGCTTTTGCTTAAGCTCAAGCTGGGTTTTCAACTCATTCAAAAGGCTATTCAATACTTTTATTTCTTTTTCTAGAATTTCCAAATTTTTTGCCCTCCCAATTCTTTTCCCTTCAAAAAGCCCCACCGAACCACCTGATATGCTGTATTTTTTCTTTATAATTTTCCCATTGATGGTGATGGAAACCTGTGTATCACTTTCTGAAAAATCTTCTTTATTGTCGGTAATGATGTAAACATTGTCTAGTAGATAATTGACAAGAGGTGCATATTTAGTGTCGAACTCCATTATAGAAATGGCCGAAACTTTATTTGCCTCGATAGAGAGGGAACTTGCCTTGTAATTTTGAAAAGATTTTAAGATAAAAAAATTAGCCTTTCCCATGCTCGCATTACTAAGCAGGTTCACTGCTTTTGTGGCGTCTTGCTCGGCTTCTACTACATAATAGTTCATAAAAGGCTCCAGGTAATTTTCAACTGCTATTCTATATTTTTCATCGCAGGTAATCACATCTGAAAGCAAAGGCACTTCTTTCACCCAGTTGGCATTTTTTTTCAAAAACCGAACCGCCTCAGGAAATCCTTCCAAATTGTCGACCAGCGATTTGGTGAGATTAAACTCATTTTGCTTCGCATCAGTTTTACGATTGGTTTCGGCAATTTTATCTTTCAATCCTGTAATTGAAGCTTCTAAAGCAGCAATTTGGCTAGTGTTTTCAGCTTCATTTTTTTCTAGTTTTGATAACTGGGTTTCTTTTTCCGATAAATGAGTTGTCAATTCACTTAATTTTCCTTCAAACGAATGCAATTCGGTAGATTGCGATTGGGTGTCTGTGGTTGTTTTTTCAAGCTCTTGTTTCAATGAAGAAATTTGAAAAGCATTGATTTCTAGCGATTTGTTCAATGAAAACACCAATTCTTGCCTAGCTTTTATTTGCGCATTGAGTTCTGAAAGTTGGTTTTGTAGTCGGGTTGCTTTATCTTTTTGTGTTTCACTTTCAGTTTTGAGCTTTTCAACCCTTATTTCTTGCTCATTCAATTGCTTTTCCACACCTCCCATTTCTTGAGATATAGATTTTATCAGTATTTCCGATTTGTCTTTCTGTTCTTTATCAGTTTGTATTTGTCTCATCAGTCTTTCCTGTGTGTCGGTCAGATATTTGAGACGTTCGTTTTTTATATTTTTCTCACTTTCATAGTTTCGAATTTTGCCAATATGGCCATTCAAGAGTGTTTGGGCTTCTTTAAGTTTTTTTTCTTGGGTTATAATTCCTGCTTTCGTTTTCTCGATATCAGCTTCTGCAACCGCTATTTGCGAGGTGTAAGTTGCTTTTTTGTCATTCTCTTTGTTGAAAGATGTTTTCAGACTTGTCATTTCGTAAGCCTGATTTGCCATGCTTACATGAGCCAAGCTAATACTGAAACTTTTGTATTCATTCTTCAATTCATAATATCGCTCTGCTTGTTTGGCTTGCTTTTCGAGGCTTTTTAGGTTTTTATCAATCTCAAAAAGCAAATCTTCTACCCGAGCCAAATCTTTTTCGGTGTCGTCAAGTTTGCGTAATGTTTGTTTTTTACGAATCTTAAATTTAGAAACTCCCGCAGCCTCTTCAAAAAGCTCTCTTCTTGAGCCTTCCCTGTCGTTGAGCAAGTCTTCCACCATTTTCAACTCGATAATCGCATAGCTATCGCTACCAATTCCGGTATCAAGAAATAGATTATTAATGTCCTTCAATCTGCATTGTACGCCATTGATTTCATATTCACTATCGCCCGTGCGATAATAGCGTCTGGTGATGGTAACCTCTGAATATTCGGTAGGCAATAAATTTCTTGTGTTGTTAAAAGTAATGGCAACTTCTGCCATCTGATGTGGTTTTCGGTCTTTTGTGCCGTTGAAAATCACATCTTCCATTTTTTCAGAGCGGAGATTGCGGGTTTTTTGTTCGCCTAATACCCACCGAATGGCATCTACCACATTTGATTTTCCGCATCCATTTGGGCCTACTATGCCAGTGATACCGTTTTCAAATTGAATCGTAATTTTCTCGCCAAAACTCTTGAAGCCTTTTGCCTCTAACTTTGCTAACTGCATGTATTAATTTTAAAACCAGCAATGCTGATTATAATAAAAAGTAGAATAATATCGTTCCGAAGGCGTGTGAACAACATCCGAAGGGTATTTGATTTAAATGGTAAATTAAATACCATTTGCAAAATAGTTATCCTCAAAAAATGGAGTTTATCAACAATTATTTCAATCTACGTGCAATTTTTTTCCTTTTACGAACAATAACATTTCTTATTTTTTAGCCTATACTGAGCTGTATTTCAATAAATTTAGCATAAATTCATTGTTGGCAACCTAGAATAGCCGTTTTCTATCATTAGTTTTGGAGTAGAAAAGATTTGAAGTATACACTGTTTTAAGTAAGCATGGCAATCCGGTTTTTCATTATCCTTATTATTTCCATTTTTAGCTTTCTAGCACAAGCTCAAATTGAAGTTCCCGACCATATTTATTTTGCGGGAATGAAACTCAATCTTTCCAAAAGCCTGAGAGCCAATATGGCTGCCCAAATTCAAATGATTCAAAAATACAAAACTTATTTCCAAGCAAAAGTTTCTTTGGCCGATATGTATTTCCCCATCATAGAAAGGGTATTTACCGAAGAAGATATTCCGACAGATTTCAAATATTTGGCCATTCAGGAAAGCAGTTTGCAATCAGATGTGGTGTCTACTTCCAATGCTGTAGGGTATTGGCAATTTAAAAAAGAATCGGCAACAGAAGTGGGCGTGTTGGTGAATGGTGAAGTGGATGAGCGGAAACATATTGTAGAGTCGAGCCGTGGTGCTGCCCGCTATCTGAAAAAAAATTACTTGGTTACTACCAATTGGATATATGCCCTGATTGCTTACAATACTGGACTTGGAGGGGCAAAAGCATTTATTAAAAGCAAATATGTAGGCACGAATGAAATGGATTTGGATAATGATTTACATTGGTATGCTACCAAATTTCTGGCTCACAAATTGGCTTATGAAGACAAAGTAGGCTATAGCAATCCAGAATTGGCTCTATTAGAATTTGAAACTGAAACCAGAGGAAAATCGCTTTCGAAGCTTGCCAAAGAAACTGATGTGGCAGAAGATAAGATTTTGAATTACAACAAATGGGCATTATCAGGAAAAGTGCCTGAGGATAAAAACAGCATTGTAATGTTGCCCGTACCCTATGCAGATCGTCAGCAAATGGCCTCGAAATTGGGTATTGATTTGAGTAAGGGTGTGGCTGTGAAAGACCCTGCAGTCACCAATTTTGTAATCAATCCGAAAACCTATGACAAGAATAAACCACTTGACGAGATATTTCTGTTTAGCACAAATAATAGCCTAGATGGGGTAATAGCCCGCGAAACCGACAATGTGGCCAAACTGGCTTTTGCTGGTAGAGTATCAATCGAGAAATTTAGGCAATACAATGAGCTTGAGCGGTTTGAAGAAGTGAAAAAAGGGCAAATTTATTATTTCGAATCTAAGAATAGTAAGGCGCTTATACCATTTCACACCGTGAAAGCTGGAGAATCAATTTGGGATATTGCCCAAGTGTATGGCATGAAAACTAACCAACTCAAAAGGAAAAATCGCATTGAAAGTGGCGAGGCGTTGCAAGAGGGCAGGCTTTTGTATTTGCGATTCAGCAGGCCAGCAAGAGAAGCAATAATAATAGCTGAGAAACCGCAGCCTGCAATAGTGGAAGTACCTAAATTGCCTAAAGCAAAGCCCATAATAGTAAAAGATACTGCCAAGCGGAAAGAACCCACTATTACAGTTTCCTCAGTAAATATAAATACTTTGCCCGCTGTGGTAGAGCCGACTATACCCATTCCTAGTGAAAAACCAGTTTCCAATTATTCGGGAATAGATACCGCTACTAAGCAAGATTCTCTAGTAAAAGCACCCGTATTTCGAGTTGATTTCCCCTTGCCTGACTCTTCTTTTTCTTATCACTTGGTAAATCAGGGGCAAACGCTTTACAGCCTTTCTCGCTACTACGGCATAAAGCTCGACACCTTAAAAGCTTGGAACAACATTGGAGTGGAAGGCATAAAATTCAATCAAAAACTAATTGTTTCTAAAACAGGAAATGGTTTGAAATCAAATTTTAAGCTCATTTCTATTAAATCGGGTCAGGATTTAACATCAATTGCCAAAGAACTTGGTACTAAACCAGAAAAAATACAAATTTGGAACGATAAAAAGAATGCTTCTGTTTTTCTGGGAGAAATTTTGAAAGTGAAGTAATTCCCATATTCAATCTGCTTAGGTATTTTTTGTCCGCTAGTCAAACCACAAGCAAGTGTGGCTAATACATAATATAAACCGGAACATTGGGATTGGCAGGATTTGGCATTACTTTTTGCTTCGCAGGATTTACTACCAAATCCATTTATCCCATTGGTACTGCACCCAATAAAGGTTCGTTGCCAAGCACAAAAGCACCTGTAAAGCAAAATCTGTTTTCAAAATCAATTCTTATTGGCCCCACAAATGGCGCTTGTCTTATAGAACTTTCTGCAATTGTAACAGCTCTTTTTTCGAGCTCATCAAGCTTAAGCTGAATGCACAAACCTTCTGTAATACTCATCATTAAAACACCTGTATCTGGTAAACATTTCACCGAGATAGGTGCCAGATTTGGCAACCTCGGATTGCTCAAAGTAACAGTGGTGTAGGTGAGTCCCATATATTGAATGTAAATATTTATCGCAATTTACGATTTTTGTTCAACCCTTTTATATCAGACTGTAGAATATACACATTAGTAGATTAATCTTTATTTAGTTGAAATCAATAGTTCGTGCTTTTCCAAAAGGTGCGACTGAAATAGCGGCTAAAACTCCAGTTTTTATTTTTTAACGCCAAAGGATGGTAGGCGAAAAAATCTTTGCTTGAAATGGAATGATGGAAATAGTCGTCATCGGTAAGTATTAAACGTTGAATCTGCTCATTATCATTTGAATACTGTGCCACATCGGCAAAAGGAAGATTGAAAATTCGGGTGTTTTGAAGCGTTTCTGCAAGCTTATGTTTTAAAAACCAATCGGTACGGAAGGAATTTGAAACTGTATTTCTGGGTTTGAAATCTCCGTTAGAAACTGATTGGGCAAATTTCAGGTAGTTTTTTAACAATTTAGGCCCCTCATTTGCCGCATTTTCAACTAATAGTTGTTCGGAGAAAATGCTGGTAACTACATATATTTCTTCCTTGGCTCTTGTAATGGCTACGTTTAAGCGGTTTTCACCATGTAGTTGATTGAGGCTGCCAAACTGCATTTGCATTTTCCCCAATTTGTCGGGGGCATATGCAATTGAGAACAGAATAATGTCACGTTCATCACCTTGCACATTCTCAATGTTTTTAATAAATAGCCAATCAGGAAAGTTAAAATTACTGTCAATGGCATAGCTTTCAAACAGGTTTTCAATCAAATCTTGCTGACGAGCATTGAAAGTAATGATGCCAATTTGCTTGCCTTTTTTTGTTTTTAATAGTTCTAATGTTAAAGCCAATACTTTTTCTGCTTCTATCACATTGCAATTATCAGCCCAAATCCCCTCTGTTTTTATGTAGTGAATTGGGGGAATAGCTTTGTGCATCAATTCGTATTCGGGTAAAATTTGCAGCCTATTTTCATAAAAATTGGCATTAGAAAATGCTATGAGTTCGGGAAGTAGACTTCGATAATGCCCTGTAAGTGTGGTTTGTAAGGCATATTTTTCAGAAATACTTAGCAGAGAATCAATTTCTGAATCGGTATCGGTTTCTTGAGGCGATTCGTAACGAGGCTGGTACAAGTCGTTGGGTT
>CAZMFZ010000030.1:0-29857 GCA_964565665.1 uncultured Bifidobacteriaceae bacterium
GAAATAGCCTTATGAGTTTATTTACATAATCTTCATTGGTAAAAATCTGCATATAACTTGAATTTGTTTTTTTGCAGGTGTCTTCTAGTTGGTTTTTGCTAAGGGTAAATTTTCTGGTAATTCCTTGTCGGAAATCAGAAGAAGAAGTATTTATCCAAATAGTTTTGCGAGCTTCTTTATCGAAAACGGGTATAATTCCCAATTTAGGTAGTTTGGCTTCCCTCCTATCAGATAGATGAATGACAACTAAATCGTGTTTGCTTGCCAATGCTTGCAGGTTTTTTTGGTATTGTTCATCAATAAAATCGGAAATCAAGATGAAAACACTTCTTTTCTTCACCAGATTAAGGGCATAGCCCAAGGCTTTGTTAATATCCGTTTTAAGCGATTTTGGTTTGAGGTTGTAAATACCTGATATAAATTCATAACCAAACTTTATGCCTTTGCCAGGTTTGATATATTTTTCTTTGGTATCAGTAAAGCACAACGCCCCCACTTGGTTCATTTCGTGAATAGCAGAAAGTGCCAATACGCCACAAATCTCTTTGGCAATATCAATTTTTTTCTGCCCTAGCTTCCCGATATCCTGCGAAGCACTTACATCAAGTATAAAATATACGGTTTGCTCTTTTTCTTCCCTGAATGTTTTAATAAAAGTACCATGCCCTTTGGCTGTCACATTCCAATCGATGGCACGCACATCATCGCCATATTGGTATTCGCGTACATCGTCAAACTCGATGCCCGACCCTTTGAATACGGATCGAAAATCTCCGTGCATCTGTTGGTTTACCGCTTTGCGGATTTTTATTTCGTAGCTGCGAAGTTTTTTAAGAATGTCTTTTAATACTATGCCTTCCATGCGTTGCTATTTATATCACCGCAAATTTATAAAAATAATCTTTGGGCAACGTGGATATTTGTATGCCAGAACAGGTGTATGAAACACTTTAAATGGTGGAGTTCTATTTTCGCATTTACTTCTTCAATATACTTTCAAGCACTCCGTTTTACTTAATAAGGAAATTGATTTGGTCTTTAAGAAGACTTATTTCATTTCTAAGTGCTTTATTGTCATTTGCCACATCAATTGTTTGTTGATCGGGATTGGCATAGTAATGTAAATTGCCAAATAATATTCCGGCCCCTGCTTGCCCAGTATTATCTGTATTCTTAAGAGTAACAGTATCAGGCAAAAAATCTTGAATAGGGACTTCTAGCTTTTCAGCATATTTTACCAATTGTTCTACATCAGGGCTGGTTTCATTGCGTTCCATTCGAGCATAGGCACTGGTACTCATACACAACAGTTCTGCCATTTCCTCTTGGTTCATTCTCCTTTCTTCCCTTAGCATCATCATTTTATTGCCAATTTTCAATTTCATATTACTATCTGTTTAAGACTGTAAATATATAGATTTCGGTTTTAGTTGGGAATATTATCTTTTGAGTTTTGCAAGTATTATTCCAAAATATTATGAAAAAATATATCCTTTCCATTTTTTTCTGTTCGATACTAACTTCTGTATTTTCTCAATTACTTATTACCGACCCCTTTACTAATCTCAATGGAGGTGTTGGTTTTAGTACTCCCACGTGGTCGGGAGGTACTATTTCCACAACAACACCATTGTTAAATGGTACTTCTGGTTACATTTCTATCTCTAGTGCTACTATTAACAGATTGGCCAATGGTATTCCTAATCCTATTTCTGCACCTACATGGGTGAGTTTTCTTGTTCGCTCAGAAAGTGCAAGCGAGGCTTATATAAAGTTTTATACTAATAGCAATGGTTACGCCATTTCTACAAATGTGAGATGTTACAATGGAAATTGCGGTAGCACATGTGGTGGGGGTGTCAGTACTAATTCTCTTTCTTTGGGAAAGTTTTCTTCAGGCTGGGGAGTGAAGTATGATGAAACTGGAAATAGTGGCGGTGGATGCTCCGCTTCTTCACCTTCAGATGCCAATTCTACCTCTTTTAATCCAGCAAACTCTGCAAATGGCCAAGCTGTGTTGGTAGTAATGGAAATATCTAATAGCAATTTAAATGTTTATTTTAATCCATCAGGTGTTGCAACTCCGCCTGCTTCCCCTCATGTTAGTTTGGGTAAACCTTCTCCTAATTTCATAAGTAGTTTGCTGATAAATGCTATTAATTTAGTAGCTACAGGTGGTGTAGCTTCATTTGATGAATTGAGAGTAGGTACTAATTTCCTTTCAGTAATACCTATAGTGGCACCTAAAGACTATATCGAACCTATACATGCTATTAATGGACTCACTTCAGATACAGATATTAAGACTATTGGATTAGTAGTTTCCGGTGGTGCACCTGCTGTAGGTAAAGTTCTCACTGCTACTGATGCTACAGGAAATGCCACTTGGGCTTCGCTACCTGCAAGCGTTGCCTCTCAATGGACTACCAATGGAACTGGAATTAATTATATGAATAAGTTAGGAATAGGAGTAGCCAACTCAACTACCCATATTTTATCTCTACCAGCGGGAAATGCCAATTTATCTATTAGAAACAATATTTTTATAAATGGGGAAGGCTCTACTGGCAGAATTGCTAACAATACTTATTTATCAAATGGGAGTTTAGTAATAGCTGATGCTACCGCAAAAGCTACTACTATTGAGATAAGAGACAATGGAATAATAGAAATATATGGTACCGTTACAACCGGAGTTGCCGATTGGAGACAAATGTTTGGCATAGATGCTCCAAATAATAAAGTGTATTTCCCAAGGGCTAATGTAGGCATTGGAACTACAAATCCAACTAGTAAACTTCATATTGAAAATGGTAGTATTCGTATAACTGCCCCGAATTGGACAGATTGGCTATCACTTAATAAAAGTGATGGTACTAGGTGGGGTATACATAATCCACAAAGCTTGGATAGAATTACATATTACTATGTAGATGCAGCTAATAATCCTACTTGGGATATCTTAGCAATAAAAAATAATGGAAATATTGGTATTGGAATTGGGAATCCACAAAATAAACTAGATGTGTGTGGTACAATTAGAGCCAAAGAAATAAAAGTAGAAACAGGATGGTGCGATTACGTTTTTGAAGACAACTATGATTTAATGTCATTAGATTCTGTTTCTAAATTTATTTTAAAGAATAAACATTTGCCCAATATTCCTTCTGCAATAGAGGTTCAAGATAACCCAAAAATATACAGATGCTACTTATGGCACTATTATTAAAACTACGTTGAGGTATTCTATTTTCTATGGCAGAGATAATGCAGGAACCCTACATACCAAATTATATAAGCCCATTTTATTAATTGCTGGCTTCGATCCCTTTGGTAGCTATTCATGTAATGAGCTGTATGATAAATTTGACGATAGAACAATCAATTCTTTTACAGCAGGTTTAACGCTTCTCAATACAATTCTGACAATTTATTCAAATGGCAATTGAATAATGAAGCTGTGCTTGAATATGGCAAAAGTGCATCAGAAATTTTTAAAAACAGGATTGCAGGCAATTATACTTTACGCGTGCAATACTTTGGAAGTATACCCAATATACCTTCCGTAAAGGAGTCAAGCATTTTGATAAAATCAAATAAAGTCAATTCTGTAGAACAAACCTGTGCAAACGTTTCTCTTAGAAAAGAAAGTGATAATAACATTGATTTTCATGAAGGTGTATTCAAAATATACCCTAATCCAAATATTGGAGAATTTAGAATAGAATTTCCAACTGCGAATGACACTTATATAGTTCGAATTTATGATGTGTTGGGTAATAAGATTTATGAGAATACTTCTTCAGATGTTTATTTCTCTGACATTAACATTAGTAAAATATCAACTTCAGCTATCTACTTGATTTGCATTCAAAATACTGAACATTATTACACTGAAAAAATATAGATTATAAATAATAAAGATTGATATTTACTTTTGCTTTCCTGTATCGAAAGGATAACAAAATTATAAATGAAATTTAAGACTTTACTATTAGTTTTTATAGTTGTAGTACTTTCCGCCACCCCCATTTTTTTCCATTTAGGATCTTGGCATATCAGAATATGGGACGAAGCAAGATATGCTAACAATGCCATTGATATGCTTGTTAACAAAAATCCATTGGTAGTTAGCTTTGAAGGTAAGCCAGATTTATATAATACCAAACCTCCTTTTGTAATTTGGTGTGAAGCTATTTCAATGAGTGTTTTTGGAATTAATGGTTGGGCTTTACGCTTGCCAACCGCTTTGTTTGCTTTTGCAACCGTCCTTTTATTGCTTTACTTTGCTTTTGATGTACTTAACAACCCTGTTACAGGTTATATTTCTGTACTCACCCTCATTTCCTCTCAAGGATTTGTTGATAAACATGTATCCCGAACTGGTGATTTAGATGGCATACTTTCCTTTTGGACAACATTTTATTTTCTAATATTTATAAGATATTTAATAAAAAGAGGGCATTTTAACACTCATCTTATCTTTATATCAATTGGGATATTTTTTGCCTTTCTAACAAAAGGAGTAGCTGGCTTGTTTTTTTTACCTTTCATGATAATTATTACTATGATAGATAAAAATTATAAACTTATTTTATTTAGACCACATGTTTACATTTATAGTATTACTACTATTTTTTAATAGTTATTTATTATTTGCTTCGTGAATATGCAACCCCTGGATATTGGGATGTTGTATATCAATCTGAGTTTAGTAGGTACTCAAAGAATGTAATGCCATGGCACGAACAACCTTTCGATTATTATTTTAAGATATTATATGAAAGAAATTTTATTCCATTTATCTACTTCATTCCATTTGTATCATTGGTATTCTTAATTTCTAAAAATGAGAATATTATCAGAACATTATTATATCTTCTGGTTGGCGGTATCGGATATGCTTTATTTATGTCTTATACACAAGTAAAGTTATTTTTGGTACTTAGCTCCTATTTATCCTACTCTATCATTAGTTATTGGTATTTTCTTTAATAGTATTTATCAAACAGTTATTGAAAAATATAACTACAAATATCCTGTATGGGTATTAAATTGTACATTAATAGTTTTAACTGCTGCAGTATTTCTTCAGCCTTATATAAAAATACTAAATAATATATACTACGCTGGGCAAGATATAGAAGAACTTGAAAGAGAAGGGGCCTATATAAGACGTTTGGGGAAAACTAAACCGCAATATACATCCTATTCAATACTCAAAAGCTTGAAGGGTAGCAATGATCAAATGCTATTCTACAAGCGTGCAGCTGAAATCAATAAAGGATTTAAACTAAGATATATAAGTTCAGTATCAAATATTAAGGATGAAGAACTTATTTTAGTCTGTGAAAGTGATAAAATTGATTCTTTAAATGCTACAGGTATGAGCATAATTGATTCATGGAATGGCTGTAATCTCATGATAAAAAAATAAAGCCTAGAATATTTTGATATTTCAGTCTTAATAATAAAGGGAGGTGGTTTAGGATGTTTCCACCCTAAACTATATTCAGGTAAAAATTCAGGTGGAAACACCTGACTTCACGGAAAAAGCTAACACGATACAACTCTCTATATTAAAGCTCTCTTAAATAGACAGGACAACAATCGAAACCATTTTCCCATGTTATATATCTATTTTCAACTTTCACATTGTTAAAATAATTTGTATTTAATAATGCCGCAGATACTCCAGTTTTTATCATTGGCTTCATGTCAATCACCTTTATTAATCCATCATCGAAAGTAACAGATATAAAAAAAAATTCAATAGCAATAGCAGATTTTACATTTAATATCTCGTCCATACCATTATACTAAAGGATTGATTGCATCTGGTGCATTATCATTTCGCTTCATTTTCTCTTCAATTTAAAAGCTTCTACTCACTATTTAACTCTTTAATCATTCCTTTAATTTCTTTGTCTGAAATACTTTCTTGTTCTGATTTGTCGTAAATTGATAATAGATATACAGTACTATTTGCAACATAAAAATGAGATATAACTCTTGCCCCTCCAGATTTCCCCTTTCCTTTACTTTCGATGAACATTCTAATTTTATAACTGTCGTTGCCTATCGGAGTACCTTCTTTAGGATTTTGCATTAGTAATTCTACTAATTTTGAAAGTTCAGCCTTTAAGGAAGGATATTTCTTTAGCAAAACTTTGGCTCGATTTTTAAACCTAGCAGTAGCCTCGACTTTATAATTCATTTAGAAAATCCTTTGCTGATTGAAGTTTTATTTTACCCTGTTTTGCTAGTTTTACTTCTTCTACAGACTCTTTTAAATCTAACAAAAAGCTTTTTTTATCTTTTAGCTTATCAAGCTGTTTAAGCTGCTTTTGAATATTGTGCCAATCATTTATAGGTAATTGTACTGCATTCTTATGTCCTTTACTATCGGTTATGTATTGTAATTCCATAATATAAAGATACCTTATATTTTAAATATGATTCTAAAAAAAGGAGCTAAAAGCTCCTTACCTGTTTTTAAACTTTTGCCTTCGATGCCACCTTTTTACCTTGTGTAGCTTTCTCAGGGTCTATACCAAAGTCTTTCAAATCTTCGGCAGAACGGCCAAAAATACCCTTTAGTATTCTAGTATCAGCAGAAAGTTTTTCTGTACTGCTATCATACTTCAACGAAAATTCATCGTAGGCTTTTCTGGTAGCTGTTTCTAGTTCTAGATACTTTTGCCTAGCAGCTTCAAGGTCTGTTTTGGCAGTACGATAGTAAGCCTCATCAAGCACAGCAGCAATTTTAGCATCTACTTTATGCTTTCTTGTGCCATCTGCAATGGCTTCTAATTTTGTAATTGTGCTATTGTAGCTGTTATTATTAATTGTTGCCATAATTTTTATTTTTTTTTAAATAAGATTATGCTAAATAAGTAAAGTATAGTTTATTTACAAAATAAAAAGAAAAAAAATATTTTCAAAGACAATAATTGTGACATAGTGTCATAAAAATTGAGTTTTAAACCTTTATAAGATAGTTTATAAGCTCATAAAGAGTCTTTTGTGTCATGAAAAGACAGTTATTATGACACAAAACTAAGTTATTTGTCATGAAAAGACAGTTATTAAGGTTAAAAACTCAGTTTTGTGTCATAAAAAGACAGTTTTAATGATTGAAAACTTAGTTTTGTGTCATAATATCATTTCTTTATTTATTAATTATTAATTTTAAAATTATAAAAAAAATTTAATAGCACTTTCATTCCCTTTAATATTGATTTTAACTGTTCACTTTAAAAATCAAGTTGTTTTTAAATATTGGGGAACTTCTAATATGATTGGCAATAATCTGGCTTCTTTTTACCTCTTATGTTTCAAGCGAAATAAGGCAAAAAGCAATGGAGAATAATGAGGTTAGTAAAATATATAGCGTTGGAGTATGGAATAATGATTTGGATTCTTTTAAACCTTATTTAAAGGACACTATCATACCAAATCAATTTAAAAATGTAGGTGTGTTAACTAATCCTAGATCAGGAGCTCAAATTAGTCATTATCATTATTTAAAACATGAAATATTAAATACATTATTGAGTGATTCTAAATACTTGATAATGAAAGAACCCATTTGTTTAATGAAAGGTTTTGTATGGGGAATATATGGCTATTTTTTACCCCAAGGAGATTATGTAGCGCATATTGAAAACTTAAAAAAAATATTCTGGTGGAACTATATTTATAACATTTGCATAATTGGTCAAATAAAGCCAATAAAATATGATGAAGAACCTTTTATGCCTATATATAATTCACCAACTGGAGCCATTACATTTAGTGAATTATTCTTATCAATGCAATTTGCCAGAGTTTCATGGGTTACTGTTTTCGCCTATATCGGTATGTTTTGGTTTTTAATTGTAAAGGGAATAGAAATTTGGAAAACCAGACAGCATTTGGCTAATGATAATAAAATACTAATATTCCTTTTTTTTAATTTTGGATTTTACTTTTTAATTTATTCTATTTTAGGAAGCTTTGAAAACAATCGTCTTAGGTTTGAATTGATTGGTTTGGAAGCAATTATAATTGGATTACTATTTAAAAAAAATACTACTTAATCGGGTTAAATGATTGCTAATATAAGGGTTGTATAAATTCTACTTTTTCCTTTGCCACCATTCAGTTTGCCATGAGCCCTCTCCAACAGGGGTTGCTTGGATTTTAGTTAACTGATAGTGTTTTTCCAGAAGAGATTTATCAATCAATTCTTTGCCAAAATAATCGTGCGTTTGTAGAATAAGATCAAAAAAACCTGACTCTATCTTTTGATTAATTGTAGCTTTATAGTTTTGCAATGCTAAATTGCTTTTCTGTTTTACAGACAATTCGCAGTTTAATATATCTTCGAAATACTCCATTTGGCCATTGTTATAAATCTCTTTATTTAAACTCAATATTATTGAGGCTGTTTCCGCAGAGTTGTAAATCTTATCAAAAGTACTGAGTTCAACTTTTAAATTTTGCAATATAGGTAGATTTTAAACATACATGATAAAGTTGAAAAACCAAATAAGTAAGGTATGCAAATACAAAAAGTTATTAACAAGACAGATAACGCAGTAGGTACAGCGTCAACACTTGCATGCTGATCCCATAAAACTAAAAGAGATACAGCGAATGCCATTGAAATAAGGATCGCTTTGGAATTTAGCAATTTATTGATACTGATAAATACTAAGAATACAGAACCAAGGATAGCTGTGAGGTTTATAAATCTGGCAATTATTAATACATTGCAATGAAAAATAGATGTAAAAAAAGCTATTAAGCTGGATAACCTATACCATAAACATAAGTACTTTGTGGTAAGTATTCATATCGATAAGGATTAATTGCTTTTTCAAAATATACCAATATGCTGGCAACTGCAGTTTCTCTAAATTCCAGTTGATATGGATAAAATATCTGGCTATAGGATTTTATACCATAAACCGTTATTGTAAAAATAAATAGTAAAAATACAAGAATTGAAACTATTTTTAGGTTTAGAAAATTAGCGTACCTTACTTCGTCTTTTTTGTTCATTATGACTCATATTTTAATACCTGTTTTCAACGATTGGATCTCACTTGAAAAATTATTACTTGAAATCGATAATTTGAACCTTAAAGATGCCTATAAAATTATCGTAATTAATGATTCATCCACTGAAAAAGCTCATGGTTTAAAAAAAGAAATTGAAATAGTAAACCTTAGAATTAATCAAGGACATCAAAAAGCTATTTGTGTAGGCCTAAACTATATTTTTGATAAATATGGCGCTTCTGAGGTGATTATCATGGATTCAGATGGAGAAGACATACCACGTTATATTAATGATTTCTTAAGTTTGAATGCAAGTGGAAAAGAAAAAATTATTTTCGCTAAGCGCACTAAAAGGAAGGAAAGTTTTATATTTAAGCTGTATTATCTTATTTTTAAACGATTGTTTGGTTTATTGACAGGAAAAGAAATTGGTTTTGGCAATTTCTGTCTTATACCCAAAACTTTACATCACTCTGTTTGTTTTTTGCCTGATATTTGGGTTCATTTCGCTGCTGGTATCATTAAATCTAGACTTCCTTATCTAACTATTAATACTGAAAGGGGTATAAGGTATTTTGGTAAATCGAAAATGAACTTTACGCATTTAGTAATTCATGGCTTAAGTGCCATATCCGTATTTTTAGACGTAGTTTTTGTTCGTTTACTTATTTTCTCTTCTGCTTTTTTCGCCTTTTTATTATCAGTTTCCTTTATTTCTTTAACAATTAAGCTTGTATTTGAAAAAGCATCTCCAGGTTGGACCACAACAATTATGTTTGCCAGTACTATTTTAGTTTTTCAAGTTGTTGTATTGTTAGTTGTTTTATCGTTTCAGATCATCAACAATAAATCAAAATCGCCAGACAATCATTATGAGAAGTATAAATTTCTTCTTAATTAATTTACAACTGAATAGAGATAATATTTATTTATTTTTTTAATTAATTTGCATTTAATAGGGATAAAACCTATGACATTGTACTCTTCTCCTTCTTGTTCTTTTATTAATAACAAAGATTTGTTCGTCTGCAGCTCAGCCTTAATTAAAGGTATATAAACATTTGGTATTCCATAATTAACTTGACTTAATACATCTAGCTGAGGAAAGAAATGGTTTCTTGCAATATAGTTATTAAGAAGATTATGAATAGACTGATCATAAATAATAAGCTGCTCTTTAGTAGTATTAAGCTCTGTTTTTAAATAATTTGCCAATTCTACTTCTTGTCGAGTATCAAATTTGGGATGCGCAACATACCTCCAGTGATTTACACTTGACAATAGTATAAGGCAGAATGGGATATAATAAAAAAGTGGCAATAAATCTTTGTTTTCATTTTCGTATTTGCTGTATAAACCACAAAGAAGAATAGAAAAATAGAATAAAAAGTCGACAAAATAATTCATATCTGAACCTGTTTTAAAAGATGCAGAAATGCTTAAAACTATATTAACCAAAGCAATGCAAGCAATCAACAACATATTGCTACTTTTTATTTTATAACTTAACAACTGAGTAAATATCCAAATGGAAACACTTAAAAATATGCCGATAATAAATATATACCGATCATTCAATATGCCTTTACCTGACCCGTTTGCAAGGCCATCTGTTAGATTTAAAATAATATTATAACCATATAAAGCGTAAAGAATGCCCAACATTATTATACCAGTTATTATTCCTGTAACTGAGAATTTCAATAAGTCTTTATAGTTTTTATTTAAAATAAAATACATTACAAATCCTATGGCAAGAAACAATTGATTTTGCTTTGTTAAAATAGCAAAAGTTACAATAATTGCTGTTAAATAAATACTGTATTTTTTCTGTGAAGTAAAACAATAAACTCCCAATAAACCAATAAAAAGAGAAGCAGAATCTGGACGGGAAACAAAAAAATGTGATGTAACTATTAAACTATATCCAATTAAACTAATACAAAAAGCAGCGTATCCATTTATTTTAAATAGCTTTTTGGCAATTTTAACTGTGAGTAAAATGCTACTCACTACAAACAAAATTGAGAGTATTCTACCACTAAAATAGGCTGATAAAACTTGGTCTTTTTCAAATAACGAAAATATCTGAAATGGAATATATTCTAATAAATACCAAACTGGTCCATATTGAACTATTGCGAACGGTGCTTGGTACATATCTGAATAAAGTGGTATTCCATCAGTAAATCGTAAAAAACTAGAAATTACGTTTGCTTCCATAGTCCAACTGTATTCCGGAAGATTATGAAAAACCATTACAATACGGTAATAAACATCAACTACTAAAAGCAGTATTGATAAAATGATAAATATATTTTTTGCTTTCATGCTCAAATTTTGTTCAAATTTTCTTCTTCTCCATTAAATTAAGAAGTTTGTTTTTTTAAGTTAATATATATTCAAATAATGTTTTAGCCTCTAGTGCCAATAAAAATTGCTTTAAGTATAGCTTGAGTACCGTAAAAAAATAGCGCAATAAATTCTAAATAGTAGAAACTCAGTTTGTACTTATTTCTTATAATTGAAAATTGCCTGCTATAATTCCTTTTACGGTTAAATCTTCATCCAAATTTTCCCATCGCAATGCCTTTCCGTTCATTTGCAATTGTACTTGTGTCAAGGCATCATCAGTTGCATTTATTAATAGCTTAAATCGAGAGGCAGGAAAATTGATAATGCGGTTCATCAGCTAGCTCTATATATATCCTTCTTTCTTCTGACCATGTTTTTATAGCAATTGGTTCAGCCACTAATTTCAGTTCATTTGTTGTGAAACTCACTTATTTTTTTTTAAATAATTCTTTGTTATTTAATGCTTTAACACATGCAAAGGTCTGTTACTCACACTAATAATACCAATTGTTGAAGGTCGAAAGTCTTCAATAAACAAAAACACCACCAAGATTTTATAAAAACTTTGATGGTGTTTAGAAGTAATCAACCTGTGTTTCGCATGGCACTTGCTATAGCATTGATGGTCATTAGCAGCGAGAGCAATACTTTCTCTGTTTCGTCTTGCTGGCCAAGTGCTTTGAGTTTACGCCATTTTCGCAAGCGGTATATTTGGTTTTTATGCAATTGATCCATGGCTTTCGATCGCAACATATTCGACAGATAATGTGCGTTTCTGCGTTCTTGGAATGGAGTTTCGAAAAATAATTGAATCATCTTTCTAGTTTTCGTAAGCTCATTGAGTAGCATATTCAATATCACCTCTTTCGACTCCAAATCTTCGCATAGCGAAGCATAAGCCTTCATTATTTCTTCATCGGTGGCAGCCAAGCTGGTATCTACATTGGTAAACACATACTTTAATACCGAATCGGTTTTCACTAATTTCCTAAGTTCTTCAAATTTCTCAGGAAATTCTTGCTGAAAACGCTCTAAAGTAGTGCCAACACCATACCAGCTGGTGATGTTGTAGCGCGATTGGCTCCAGCTGAATACCCAAGGAATGGCACGTAAATCTTTCAAAGTGCGAGTGCCTGTTCTACGGCTTGGTCTTGAGCCTATTCTGCTCGATTCTATGGCATCGATAGGTGTGGCTTCCCCAAAAAAGTGAATAAAATGCTCATTTTGAATCAATTCATTGTAGATTTTCTTGCTTTCTTCTGCCATCCAGTTAAATTCCTTTACAAAAGGATAAGGCTCATTCTTCGTAAACCTGTGTAAAATGGTGTATCCTGCCGTGCCTGCCGTTAATTGCTCAATATTAAGGGTGGCATTCATAGGGTTTGAATACTTTTGGGCAATAGTTTCGCCTTGCTCGGTCAATCGCAAATCGCCATTGATAGTAGAATGTGGCAATGTGCGAATAAACCAATGGGTAGGTCCGGCACCTCTACTAATTGAGCCTCCTTTGCCGTGAAAAAATCTAATTTTTATGCCGAAGTTTCTGCCAATTTCAGATAGATTTTGTTGGGCTTCAAACAAATTCCATACACTTGCCAATATGCCCCCATCTTTATTGCTATCGCTGTAGCCAATCATTACTTGCTGCACAGGAGTCTTTTCCAATTTCAATTGGCGTTGGTATTCTAAGCTTTTGCGAGTAAATGGATGCTCTAAAAATGACTTTAATATTTTAGGACTAGCCTGCAAATCTTCAATAGTTTCAAACAAAGGCACTACAGGCAATTTGCAAACGATACCTTCTGAAGTGTGAATGGTAAGGCCTGCTTCACGAGCCAATATGTATACAGAAAGCAAATCTGAAAGGCTACGTGTCATGCTCACAATCAATGAACCTATGCCGAACACACCATATTTCTCCACATACTCAGCTACTACTTGATAGCATTTGGTGACTGCCTCAGCCTCAGGTTCCAATTTCATTTTAGGATGTGTGAATGGCCTGTTCGATTGCAATTCTTTATTTAAGAAAGCCACTCTTTCATCTTCACTCCAAGTTAAAAATTTATTGCCATCAAGCCCTGCGGTAGTCATAAGTTGAGCTATAGCTTTGTCGTGAAAGGCACTATTTTGGCGAATGTCAAGCACAGCCACATGAAATCCAAAAGTTTGTACCGAACGAATAGCCTCATTCAAATCTGCATAGGCCACCGCCTTTGCACCATATTTTAATAATGATTTTTGTAAAAGTTTTAGATCGCTCACCAATTCAGATGCAAATACATAATCGTTTTCTTGCTCATCAATATGTGTAATATGCTCACGCTCGGTATCTACCGGTAGTTTTAGAAAAATTAAATTAAGAAACTGACGAAATGCTTCGCCTTTATTTCTTTTCAAAGCCACCTCGCCTCGTTCGCCAAATTGATTGCGTATTTCTTCAATTCTATTTCTGAAATCTTCCTCGCAATCGCTGAGTTGAAAGCTGAAACTCAGATTCTTTACCAGCTTCATTATTTCTCTGCGAATGATTATAAAGGCATTGATCCGTAAAGTTTCAAGCGTAGTTTTGGTGATATCTGCAGTTACAAATGGATGCCCGTCTCTATCGCCACCCACCCAATCGCCAAAGCGAATTTTGGGCAAACTGTCGGCATCTTTTATCAAATCTTTATTGAAACCCACAGATTCCCAAGCCTGTACCAGTCTTCTATCGTGTATGTCAAGCACTTCAGGAAATACATTAACAAGATAGTGGAGAATATTTTTTAGTTCCGTTTGTACATCGGGTTTCTCGAGGAATATTTCACCAGTTTTCCAAAGCCTGTATATTTCAAGTTTGATTTCACGGGTAATATCATTCTGCTCCATTTCCGTCCACATGCTGTTTTCACGCTTTACCAGCAGCAAATACAAAGCCCTGTGATGTTCTAAAACGGTAGCTCTTTTTGCTTCTGTAGGATGTGCAGTTAGCACAGGCTCGATGCGAATTTCTGCCAAATTCTCTGCAATATCTTCTTGTGAAATGCCTTTGTCCTTTAGCATTTGCAGGTTGGCAGCCCACAAGCCGCTTACGCTCGACATGCCTTTTTCTTCTTCAATTTTACGTCTGGCTTGCACAGCTCCATTTTCCTCGCACATATTCAATATTTGAAAAGCAATGCTATAGAGTTGTATATGTTTCTCAGTAAAATTTTCTGGTTCCCAGTTCTTGATTTCGTTTATCCAAGGTATTTGCGATGCCAATTCTTTTTCACCATTTTCGATGAGTACATCTTGTAGGCATTCCAAAAGGAACTGCAAATCTTTGTAGGTTTTGGGAAGTTTTTCCTGAATCAGGGCAAGTGTTGCATCCATTAATTATGCGAAAGATTTAGAAGTTGATTAATTCCATTGAAAATGAGTGTGTAAAATAAGGAATAAGTTTGAAAACAGATGTAAAAATTAGAAAATGATATTAATTATAGTTGTGTGCGGCAATTTTAAACTCAGATTTGCGAAAACATTCTTTATTTTGCTTGAAATAATATTTATAAAACTATGAATTGGAAAACTTTTTGGGATCAAACTGCTCTTACCGCTACCGATACACAAAGCCAAGTGGGTAGAATTATTGCAGGGAAGCCAATTTCTAAAGCTCAAGAAGTAAATCTGGCAAATAGAATTGTTGAGTTGCTCCAATTGAAACCAACCGATACGCTAATAGATGTATGTTGCGGCAATGGCTGGCTCACAGAAAAAATTGCTTCCTATTGCGAAAGTGCTATAGGTGTAGATCAGTCTGCAATTCTCATCAAAAATGCGAAGCTAATTGAAACAAATAAGTTGCGTTTTGGGCTTGGAAGTGCAGAAGAATTATCTTCTATTGACAATATTAAAGCAGATAAAGTATTGCTATACTTCTCTTTTCAGTATTTTGAAACCTATGAGATTGGCTATAAAGTGTTTTCGGAAATGATAAAATGTCTAAAACCAGGTGGTATAATTTTGATTGGAGATATTCCTGATGCGGAGAAAAAAGCTGTTTTTTACAATTCTTTCAAGAAAAGAGTACTTCTATTCCTTCAAACCTTGAGAGGGAAAAATCAAATGGGGAAATTTTGGCACAAAGGTGAATTACTTTCTATTTGCAAAAAGTTGAATGTGCAAGGAGAGGCACTTACCCAACCCGATTCGCTTCCCTATTCTCATTATAGGTTTGATTTTAAGATTTCATCAATCATTGATAATAAGGTTTGAAATCTTAAAATCGATTTATTCTCACAACTTCTCTTCTAATTTCCCCAGCTCCATTTTAAACATCTCCCTCACCTCTTTGGCAAAGGGGTTGTCGTTTTCTATTGAGATAAATAAATCCCAAGAATCGCCTCCTAAGAAGTTTTTAATATCTAAAAGTCGCTCGTAAGCCCTTGTTTTCATCACAAATTCTTTAACATCCATTGCAGTAAGTGCTCTGGCAATAAAATGGGTAAGCCCCTGCACATAAGCCATCTCCTTATCATGTTCTTCAGGTGTTCGCAGTATCACATTGAGCTTCAATGCCTCTTTGGCAAATGTAACGATGGAATCTGACTTTGAAGTTCGAACCGGACAAACTACAAAATTCAACCCCTCAATGCCATTTTTACCGCTCTGTGGCCCAAATAATGGATGTGTACCTACTATCTCGCAAGTGGAAGGCAGGTATTTTTTCATGAGTTCTACAGGCTTTATTTTTACTGAGGCCACATCTATCACCAAAGCATGGGGATTGATGAGGCGACTATTCTCTTTTAAGAAAGCCTCAAAAAAACTTATATTAGTACAAAGAATGATGATGTCTTTTTCTAAGGCCGATTCTAGTGTATTCCAGCTTACACACAATTCTTTGGCTTTTGCTTCGTAATTGGTTCTATTCCAAGCGTATACATCAAAATGCGATGTGAGATGAGGAGCTAAAAATTGCCCAAAAGTGCCAAAGCCAATGATAGAAAGTGATTTCATTAGGGTAGAATAAACAGCTGATTTCAATAGTTTTCAAAGATGAGAATTATCAAATTCAAAACATTCATTAATATTGGTTTTTGTTTTGGCATAAAGTCTAAAAGCAATTCCCACACATTTAAAAAGTAAATTTTATGGATGTATCAGTAGATATAAGTCTTTATCCTTTAGAAAGCGAATATATAGATACAATATGGGATTTTATAGATTTGCTCAAAGCCAATAAAAACTTAACAGTAGTTACCAATGGCCTCAGTACGCAAGTTTTTGGCGATTATAAAGAAGTAATGGCCGCTTTGACAGAAGATATTTTAAAAGTATTTGAAGACCACAGGGCTGTTTTTGTGCTAAAAATTGCCAAAGGAATACACAGATTGGAGGCTTAATCAAACCACGGCATTGAAGAAATAACAGAGGTAGGTTTGGCTGTGCTAGAGGTAGATGGCAATGTGAGCGTGATGTTGAAAAGTTTGAAGCATCATTCAGCAAAAAAAAGAAAAAGCAAAAAGATAATGCACAAATAATCAAACTGATAACTTAATTAAAAACCCATAAACATGGAAAACGCTGTAGAAATAATACCAAACCAACCTACCATATTATCAAAAGAGCAATACGCTTTCAACAAAAAACTAGCTGACATTAAACTTTTACAAGCCGATTTGAAGCATATAACTGAAGGTCTGCCAAAGGCAATACATCAACTTCAAGAATTGCTTATTCCATTTGAGGCTTTGAAACTACAACTGGCTACCGAAAGAATCGTTGCTATTGATGACTATTCTCACCAAATAAAATTTACAAAAAAGCAAACCGAAGTTTTGGCCGATTATCTAATTGAAGAGATTGAAAAAATATTTGAAAAATCGGAAGAGAAAGATGAAAAGCTGCTAGAAATATTTAACATATATGCAGCAATGAGTTTTGAGGAATATGAAACCGAACTTACCAAACAAGAAAAGATAATGAGTGCTGATATACTGAAAAACATGTTCGGTGTAGAGGTAGAATTCAACGAAGATAAATCGATGGAAGATATACTCAGTGAGGCTCAAGGCAAAATTTTCGAAAAAATGGGGAGCGACAAGGAAAGGCAAGAGCAAAACCAGCGAAACCGCAAAAACACAAAATCACAATTAAAACAGGAAGAAAATCAAAAAGCCGCAGATGAGTTAAAAAAGAAATCTATCAGGGAAATTTACATTGAAATGATAAAAATTTTTCACCCAGATACTGAGCAAGATGAAGAGAGAAAGGTTGAAAAAGAAGAGATAAGTAAAAGGCTTACAGAAGCTTACAAGAAAAATGATATTTTTACACTGCTCAAAATTGAGACAGACTACTTACAATTTGATAGCGAACGCATAAGTAGACTTTCGGCCAACAAACTGAAAGTATACAACGACATTCTGACTTCGCAGAAAATGAAACTTGAGCAAGAACTCTGGCTGCTAAAAGAAAAAAATAATTTTATATACAGAGGAATGCTCTATAAAAATAGCAAGCCAAAATCATTTCTCAACAAGCAGAAAAGACAAATGGAAGAGGTTTGTCAAGATATAAAAAAACAAACCATTCAACTCAGAAGTTTTGACCCTGAATTAAAAAAACACCTTTTGTTATTTATGGAAACTCAGCTGTTTGAATCAAAATTGAGCCAAAACCCATTCACGGCTGGTTTTCCTTTTTGAGGCAATTCCATTTACGATTTTTGGCTGTAAAATTTCCCTTTCTTAGTATTAAATTTCAGATTTTAATAATTAATCATGCTCACCGCCCACCATATAAAGAAGACTTACGGGCCGCTACAGGTGCTAAAAGGTATAAATCTCAGCATAGAAAAAGGAGAAGTGGTATCTATAGTAGGCTCGTCAGGAGCCGGAAAAAGTACTTTGTTGCACATTCTTGGTACTTTAGATAGCGCTGATGAAGGTTCGCTCGTGCTTAATGAAGTTGATTTGCTAAAGCTCAAAGACAAAGAAATAGCTAAGGTTCGCAACTTGCGAATGGGGTTTATTTTCCAGTTTCACAACTTATTGCCCGAATTTACGGCTCTAGAAAACATATGTATTCCTGCTTACATAGCCAATAAAAAAGAGGGTGAAACCAAAAGAAAAGCTTGGGAGTTGTTAGAAATGCTCAATATTGGCCATCGTGCATCACACAAGCCATCGGAAATGTCGGGAGGAGAGCAGCAACGCACAGCTGTAGCAAGGGCATTGATTAATGGCCCCGAAATTGTGTTTGCCGATGAACCGAGCGGAAACCTCGATTCGAAAAATGCTGAAGAATTGCACCAATTATTTTTCAAACTCAGAAGTGAACTTGGGCATACATTTGTAATCGTTACCCACAATCAAGAATTGGCCAATATGGCCGATAGAAAACTTGAGATGAAAGACGGCATAATAATCTGAATATCTATCAAATAGGGGTTGTGTAAGTAATATTGAGCAAGTTACTTTTGTAAGTACGTTTTTTTTGTGTAATTCAATAACTATGTCATACAAACCCAACGATTTTAGATATTATTTTTTTGAAGTTTTTTTCAGGGTTGCCCTACTGACCGCCATAATTGGAGTTGGAATATTTATTTGGAGAAGTTCGTTTGGAGAAGTACTTCGGTGGGATAGCCAAATATGTGGGTGTTACCATCGATTTACTTATTTATGCAGTTAAGTATTACTTAGGAATGGAAGATAAAATTTTGTGATTGCCTAGTAAAGCTATATTTTTAACAGTCAGAAAAATTTGCAATCTATCATTCAATCCTCACATTTTGTTTATTCTACGCCATATTCCTAATTTCCTCACCTGCTGCAATTTGATTTGTGGCTTGCTCGGCATCATACAAGTTTTCAATGGAAATTTGATTAATGCCGCCTATTTTGTATTTGCTGGTGCGTTTTTCGATTTTATAGATGGCTTGGCTGCCCGAGCCTTAAATGTGCAATCTACTATTGGTAAAGACCTCGATTCTTTGGCCGATATTGTCACTTTTGGTGTATTGCCTGGCTTTGTAATGTATAAAATAATGGGCATCTATGCCACAAACCCCTATTTGCCCAATATTGCATTGTTGATTCCTGTTTTTTCCGCTTTAAGGCTTGCGAAGTTCAACAACGATCCTCGCCAATCACTAGATTTTTATGGCCTTCCTACACCTGCCAATGCTTTATTTTTGAGCTCGCTTCCGCTTATCCTTTTCAATAATAAATCGGGAATATTTAATCTTATTTTCAATCAAAATAGCCTCAGCATCATCATTTTGTTGTTTTGCTACTTACTTGTTTCAGATATTAGGTTGTTTTCCTTAAAATTTAAAAAACTGAGTTGGCAAAATAATTTGTATCCCCTCATATTAATTATAGTCTCCAATATCTTGTTTTTCAGTTTATTTTACACAGCCATTCCCTTTATTATAATATTGTACATACTTTTGTCGTTGATTAAAAATTCTGTTGAATAATGAGATTTGTAGCTGAAATTGAGGTGATGCCTTTAAAAGAAATACTTGATCCGCAAGGTAAAGCAGTATTGTTGGGTTTGGGAAATTTAGGAATAAAAAATGTGCAAGATGTGAGAATCGGAAAGCATATCACCATGGCTTTAGAATCAACTACGCTAGCAGAAGCAGAAGCAGAAGTAGAAATGGCATGTCAAAAACTATTAGCCAATCTTATAATGGAAAGCTATACTTTTAAAATAAACACCTTATAAAAAAACTTATCGAAAGAAACCTTTACTATACAAATTGTTGTATTAATCATTTCACATCCTATTTTATTTGAAAATGAAGAAAGGTATCATAATTACATTCTCAATCATTCCAGTTTTACTTTTTGGTACAGTTTCAGAATCGGTGCTTTCGAAAGGAGAATGGTTTAAAATCGGGATTACCCAGCCAGGAATCTACAAAATTGATTATAATTTCCTCAAAAATATTGGCCTTGATGTAAACAATCTCGACCCAAAGAAAATTCAGCTATATGGAAATGGCGGAGGCATGTTGCCACCAAAAATTAGCAGCTTCAGAGTAGATGATTTGGCTGAAAATGCCATCGAGGTTGTGGGAGAAGCCGATGGCAAATTTAACCCTGGAGATTATATTTTATTTTATTCCCAAGGGCACGATACTTGGAAGCCAGATTTGAATCAAGGCATTTTTGTTCATTCAAAAAATATTTACTGCGATACAGCATATTATTTTATCACTTACAATCAAACTGAAGGCAAGCGACTTGAAAGCCAGCTTTCACCCGCTGCTTCTTCCGATTTCCAAACAAGCTTCGATGAGCATTTATTTCACGAAGATGATAAGACTAACATCATAAAATCGGGTAGAGAGTGGTTTGGCGATAATTTTTCAATTACAAATACGTATTCTTATAATTTTAATTTTACTGGCTATGTATCTGGTACGCCAATAAAATTGAAAACAAATGCAGGCATTTTATTTGGGCTTGGCGCTAGGCAATCCGGGTCTGTTTTTTTTAATTATAAGTTAAACAACATTAATTTCGGAACATTTAGCATACCAAGTGGAGAAGGATGTGGCGAATGTTTAACAAAAGGCAACTCACTTGGAGCCTTGTTTATTGCCACACCAGATATTGCCATTCCAAATACTGCTTCAATAACGGCCACTGCCAATACTTCACAAGACCCAAATGGCAAAAGCTATCTAAATTATATAGCCCTAAATTTCAAAAAAGTATTGGAATTGAGAAATGGGCAAACTGCTTTTCGTACTCTAGATCAGCAATCTAATATTAATTATCAAGTTTCTTCTGTCGCTTCAACTTCCAAAGTATGGGATGTAACTACACCATATCGAGCTTTTTTAGTAAGCAATAGCAATGGAAACACCATAGAATTTTCAGCAAATCAAGATTCACTCCCTCATGAATTTGTGGCTTTTACTCCCGAAGCCGTAAATTTATCTCCCGCTTTCATAGGCAAAGTAGCCAACCAAAATTTACACGGAATGGAAGTACCCAATTTGCTAATCGTTACCCATTTTTCATTACTTGACCAAGCCAACCAATTGGCTACTTTGAGAAGAAGCCAAGGCATCTCTGTTGAAATTGCAACTACCAGCCAAGTGTACAATGAATTTTCAAGCGGTGGACAAGACGTTACAGCCATTCGCGATTTGTGCAGAATGTTATTTAAAAAAGGTGGTTTGAAAAATCTATTATTGTTTGGAAGCTGCTCTTACGACTACAAATATAGGACACCTGCCAATACCAATTTAGTACCTTGCTACGAGTCGTACGAGTTGTTTGGTTCGGTAACTAGCTATTCCTCAGAAGATTACTATGCTTTTTTTGGCGATAATGAAGGCAATTGGGAAGAAGGGAACAATGCGATTGACTATAATATGCAGATTGGCGTAGGGAGAATTCCAGTAAAAAATGCCTCAGAGGCACAAAATGTTGTAGACAAACTAAAATATTATGCGGAAGAAAATGCTTTTGGCAAATGGAGAAACAAGTCGATTTTCATTGCAGACAATGGCAGCAATGCCAATGAGTTTAATATTTTTTTAAATGATACGGAAGGGATGATTAGAACTGCCACGAGTTATAACCCCAATTTAAACGTGAGTAAAATATACCTCGATGCCTACAAGGATAAATCTACTCCCAAAGGTGTAGAAACACCTGGAGCAAACGAAGCATTGCGAAATGCAATAAACCAAGGGGCACTACTGCTCAACTACATTGGGCATGGCGGTACCGAAGGGTTGGCTCAAGAAGGTATAATCACCAAATCCACAATTGAAAACTATCAAAACATGGCAAGGTTGCCCTTCTGGATTACTGCTACTTGCGATTTCAGTACTTATGATAATCCTGAAAAAAATTCGGCAGGTGTACTGGTGTTAATAAAACCAAATGGCGGTGGTATTGGCATTATATCAGCCTCTCGTACGGTTTATTCCAGCACAAATTCTGCACTCAATACTGCTTTTTTAAGTAATGTATTTAAACCTATGCGAGATGGCACTATGCCTACTTTGGGTGAAATATTTAAACAAACTAAAAACGGTAGTCGTGCAGGAGTCTACAACCGAAGTTATTCATTGATAGGCGACCCATCTATGACATTGAACTACCCTAAATACAATGTTATTGCCACCAAGATAAATGGGAAAGCCACTGACACCGTGAAAGCATTGTCTGAAATGCGAATAGAAGGCAAAATAACCAACCCTAAAGATTCAAACATTATCTCTGATTTCAATGGCGAGGTAATATTTGAAGTTTACGACAAAGTAGATACTTTCAATACTTTTGGACAGCAATACAGCGTTCCGACCAAAGTACCGCAACGCTCAAGCATATTTTATGCAGGTAAAGCTGAAGTGAGAAACGGTTTGTTCTTTACCAGTTTCATTGTACCCAAAGATATAAACTATCGCATGGGAAATGGCAAAATAAGTATGTATGCTTTCGATAAAACGAAACGAAAAGATGCCGCAGGTTACAAAACAGATTTTATTATTGGAGGTGGGAATACAAATGCCGCTATCGATACCATTCCGCCTGAAATTGCCCTATTTATGAACGATACCACCTTCAAAAGTGGAAACCTCACGGATACTAACCCAATGATTTTAGCAAAGTTTTTTGATGAAAGTGGCATCAATATTGCCAAATCTTCAGTTGGACATGAAATATCTGCGGTAATCGACAGCGAATCCGCAAACCCAATAATTCTCAATGATTTCTATGAAACCTCATTAACTACCTACCGCAAGGGAAGCGTAAATTACCAATTGAATGCCTTGACTGATGGTAACCATACGCTAACGCTAAAAGCTTGGGACACTTATAATAATTCCTCGGAGAAAAAAATTGATTTTATTGTGTCAAATACCTCAAAATTGGCATTAGAGAAACTCTTTAACTACCCAAATCCTGCCACTGAATACACCATTTTCCAGTTTATTCACAACCATGCGGGCGAAGATTTGGCTTTAGATATTGAAGTGATAGACCGCATCGGCAAATCTGTATACCAAATTTCTCAAAATTTCCCTGAAAGCCCCTCTACTGTAGAATATAGATGGGATTTCAACACTACTGACAATATTTCGGCAGGCACCTACGTTTACCGTTGCAAATTGCGATCTCTATCCAACAATTCCGAAGCTATGGCCATTGAAAAGTTGGTTATCATACGTTAATATATTTCTTTTGCATAATTTTCAAATTACAAAATGATACTTCATTCAAAGTTTAAGATTCAAGCAGCTTTAATTTCTGTTATAATTTCTATAGGCTCAGTTTCAGCTCAAACTAATTCAGATGCAGCAGGTCGCTTATTACGTGATTCTCCAAATCCTATATACACCGCTGTTCCGTTTTTAACTATCGCTCCCGATTCAAGAGCGGCTTCTTTGGGCGATCAAGGGGTAGCCACCACACCCGATGAATATTCCGCCCATTGGAATCCTGGCAAATTAGCCCAAGTAAAAAAAGATTTTGGATTTGCATTAGCATATAATCCATGGCTGCGAAAAATAGTAAACGACATGTCGTTAGTATATTTAACAGGTTATTATAAGCTAAGAAAAGAAGATGCGGTAAGCTTATCATTGACTTATTTCGACCTAGGAAAAATCAATTTTACTGATGGGTATGGAGCACCTATTATAGATTATAACCCACGAGAATTTTCAGCAATGGGTACCTATTCAAGAATATTGGGCAGGGGCTTTAGTGGGGGATTGAGTTTGAAATACATATTTTCAGATCTTTCAGGAAACTTTTCTGCAGGCGCTGGTAATCAAGCTCGTCCTGGCCAAGCTGCTGCTGCTGATGTTGGCTTTTATTACAATAGAGATTTGGTGATTGACGATCGCGATTTCAACATTGCTGCTGGAATAGCCATTACCAATATTGGCAACAAAATTTCCTATTCCAGCAACTCAAGGGCTGATTTCATACCCACTACACTTCGCTTAGGTACCGTTTTAACCCACCAAGTGGATGATTTTAACAAATTTAGCTTAGCCTTGCAAGCCACTAAACTAATGGTACCATCATCTAAAGTTGAATTTGATTCCAAAGATTCATTAAAAACTACTCCATTTTTTAGAACCCCAAACAGAAACCTAGTGGGTGGTATGTTCAGTTCATTTAACGATGCACCTGGTGGGGCTAGCGAGGAATTGAGGGAAATAATGTATAGCGTAGGTGTGGAATATTGGTACGATGATATGTTTGCCATTCGTGGAGGCTATTTTTACGAAGATGCCAGAAAGGGTAATAGAAAATACTTTACGGTTGGTTTGGGTATCCGCTATCAAACAGTAGGCATTGATATGGCTTATTTGATAGCTACATCTGTTACCAACCCTCTAGCTGAATCATTTCGTTTTGGACTTTCTTTCAATTTCGACAGAAAAAGTAAAGAGGCAGATTCGGTTGTAGAGTAGCCAAATACTTTTGTCAGTTTTTATTTTCGTAAACCAAATTAATATTTTCAAGCAGAGAGTTCATCTTTTTGGTGTGCAATCTATCTTCATCAAATGATTTTACATTTTGATGGTATTCATTTTTTAACTTGAAAAAATATTGAAAAGGATTAACTAGTTTAAAATTCCTGAAATTCATAGTTGCAACCAATTGTGCATCCAAGTAAATCAATTTTAATAATTATAACTTTTAAATACTTCACACAGCTTGTTTTATTAGACAAACATCAAGTTACTTTCGATTAAAAATGAGTTACCTTTTCAAAATCAAATAATTATATCATCCAAATTTTAGGTAGAAACAACTACCTGACTGGCTTCATTATAGAAATATAAATATTCTTCCTAATAATTTATTATTTAGGGTCTGCTGAAAAACCAAAAGAATGACATTGGGGATAACTGGGGACTTATTTGGGCTATATTTACATTGAAATTTGGGTAGGGTGAAGCTCATATTTCTTTGCTATGGCCTCAACGGTAGTTTGTTCTTTTAATGATTCAAGTACTACTTTTTTCTTGAAATCGGTGCTGAATTTGCGCCTTGTTGTACCCATAATTGTTGTATTTAGAAAGTTTATAATTAATACTATTTTCTCTCCTAACTTTCTGTCCTAATTTTTGGGGTACATTATATATCATTGCCAAATAGTCTAATTCTAAATAAAATCAGTTGCTGAGTTTTTCAGCAGACCCTAGTAAAAGTTACTTTTTCATATTTGTAGATATTCAGAGAAAAAAATAATTTTTAAACCTTAAAATCAAAATAGCAAAATGGGATTTTTCGATTCACTTTTAAAAGTATCAACTCCGGAAATCAAAACAGAAAAAGAAGCTTATGCAGCTATTATTTATTCTTCAATGGCCATTGATGGCGAAATTTCAGAAGAAGAAGTGCATGATTTGATTGAAATGGTGGCTCATAATAGGATGTTTAAAGGAGCAAACATTAATGAAATTTTCAAAACCATTGCAGCCAATTACAAAGCCGCAGGAAGCTTTGAGAAAATGGTGGAAGTAGCCATTCCTAAAATTACTGAGGAAAATAAGGCCAAACTTTTTGTGACTGTGATAGATATTATTTTATCAGACGGTATTGTGGCTCAAAAAGAAAAAGAACTAATTGAAAAGCTAAAAGTGGGCTTACACATTACTGATGATTTGGCAGCCAAAGCTATTGAGGTCTTACTTATTAAAAACAAAGAGTAAAAATATAAAACTAATAGAATGCAAAAAGCCGATTCAATAATTTGAATCGGCTTTTTCATTGTATTCCTTCGCCCAAAAGGCTATGACATGGTATTTAGGAGACAACCTTCTGCTTTTCAAGGTCGAAAAGCTCATTCAGCATTAGCATGAGTGAATCTTGCTCGCCACGTTTGCAAGCGGCTTTCAGTTGCACCACTGGTAGCTTTATTATTTTTTGCATCATATTTCTTGTGATGGTTTCCACCACTCTCAACTCATTTTCAGAAAGCTGCTTTTGAAACCTATTCAATTCTTCTATACGAATGGTTTCTAAGGCATTTTTAATCTTGTGAATGGTAGGCGATACCTCCATTTCTTTTGTCCAGTTTAAAAAATCGTAGCAAGCCTCATTCAACAATGCTTGCACATGAGGAATAGCATCTATTCGTTTTTGTTGAGCAATCGAGGTTTTTTTATTTAGGTCTTCAATATTGTAAAGTATCACACCAGCAATAGTTTCTACATCAGCCTCTATACTTCGCGGCACAGCCAAATCGATAAAATATTTATGTGAAAATACTTTTACATCACTCAGTTTAGCTGCATTGATAATAGGGGCATCTACCTGCACAGCTGAAATAACTGCGTCAAAGTATTTAATATGACTTGCAAGAAGTTCATAGGGCAAAATTTCTAGTTTTTGATCTTGTGCAATTTTTGAAGCCAACATTTCGGCATTGGCAAGGGTACGATTGCAAATGATGATATTGTTATAGCCAAAGCTTAGCAGATTTTTGGCAGTATCTTCACCAAGTTCGCCTGCTCCAATCAGAAGTATTCTGGCGTTTTTATTTGCTAATAATACTTCTTCTATCAGCTCTGTAGCGGCATAGGATATAGATGCTGCCCCATCTCGGAAGGAAGTTTCTTGGGTGATTTTCTTATTTGTGTAAAAAATGGAGTGCATTAATCGATGCAGAAATGGCCCAGCCATATTCACATCTGCCGACCATTGATAGGCATCTTTTATCTGGCCAGCAATCTGAATATCGCCTACCACTTGGGCATGTAGCCCTGCTGATACTTCAAATAGGTACTTTACTGCCTCTGCATTGTCGGAAATTCTGATGAAGTATTTGCTTAAATCACCTTGCTTCCCTATTTCAGTATGGGCAATGATATAGGCAATGAGTTGCTCATTGATATTGATTTCAGAAGTGTAGTAAAGCTCGGTGCGATTGCAGGTAGAAACAATCAGAGCTTCATTCAAATCAAATTTTTCTTTTAAATCAAGAAGTAGTGTTTTACAGCCTTTTTCATGCAACGAGAATAATTCTCTAATTTCTAAAGGGGTATTTTTAAAGGATAAGGAAACGGCTTTTAAGATACTCAATATGCTATTATATTAGTAATGCAAATTTAATTCTGCTGTGATTCTAATACCCAAGTATTGCTTATTTAAAATGGTTCAAAATAAAATCGCATTGAATTGCTAACGCATATTGTGATAAACTGCCTGCACATCATCATCATCTTCCAGTTTTTCAATTAATTCTATTACTTCATCTGCTTGCTCGTCTGATAAATCTTCTTTAAACACACTTGGAATGCGTTGCAGCTCGGCAGTGGTTACGTTTATCTTTTTATCCTCTAAAGCTTTTTGCATGGCTCCAAAATCGCTCAAATCAGCATAGACTACTATTTCATCTTCTTCTTGCGCTATTTCATCGGCCCCAAAATCTATCAATTCCAATTCCAAATCTTCTACATTTAAGCCCTCAGCAGGGAATCGGAATACCGCTTTTCTTGAAAACATAAACGATACGCTTCCCGAAGTGCCTATTGCTCCCCCATTTCTCGAAAAAATCACCCTTAAATTCGCAATGGTACGGTTAGGATTGTCAGTAGCAGTTTCGACTATAAATGGAATTCCGTGTGGGCCATAGCCTTCATACACTATTTCATCCATTTCCTTTTCATCTTTGCCCAAAGCCCTTTTTATAGCCGCATCAATATTGTCTTTAGGCATATTTACGCCTTTTGCATTTTGAATGGCAGCTCTCAATCGGTTGTTTCCCGCAAGGTCGGCTCCACCCGATTTTACAGCCATTACTATTTCTTTTCCTAGTTTGGTAAATGCCTTCGACATAGCACTCCAACGCTTCATTTTTCTCCCTTTGCGAAATTCGTATGCTCTTCCCATTATTTTACTTGCTTGTGTAGATAATTATGATTGCAAAATTGCTTAATTGACACAGAAATTAAAAATCTATTTGCATTAGTTTCCGTACTTTCTAAAAACTAGAATACAATAATTTATACACCTTTATGACAGAAATTGAAAGCCCACGCTACAAAACAAACACCATCACATCCGATAAAGAAACCATTGAATCCGAGCGTACATTTTTATCAGGACCTTTAGATAGGTTTATAGAGTTCAGAATGGCATTCAGGGTATTTTTTGAATTTATAAGAGGATTTAGAAAACTTCACTTTGTAGGGCCTTGCATTACAGTTTTTGGTTCGGCACGATTTAAAGAAGGGCATAAATACTATGAAATGGCTCGGGAAATGGGGGCTGCGATATCGCAATCGGGCTTTTCGGTAATGACAGGGGGCGGCCCTGGCATAATGGAAGCTGCCAATAGAGGAGCAAAAGAGGCTGGCGGAAAATCAGTAGGCTGCAACATCATATTACCATTTGAGCAAAATCCAAATCCCTATTTAGATATTTGGGTAGATATTCGTTATTTCTTCGTTAGGAAAGTTTTTCTATTAAAATATTCTTATGGATTTGTAGTAATGCCAGGCGGTTTTGGCACACTTGATGAGTTTTTCGAAGCCTTAACACTTATTCAAACTAAAAAAATAGAAGACTTTCCTGTGGTACTGATGGGTAAAGATTTTTACCAACCATTGGTAGATATGGCATTAAAAATGAAAGAGGAAGGCACAATTTCATCTTCAGATATGCGATTGGTATTTCTCACAGATTCTATTGAAGATGCAGTAGCTTACATAGAGAAACAAACATTGAAATCGCCCAAATACAAGCTCAAAAAAATAAAGAAAATGACTATTTTGGGGGAATAAACCCTGAATTATAAAGAATTTTTAGCTGTCAAATCTCGTTACGTTTACCAAGCCCTGAATATTTCGCAGTTTAATTAAAAGGCCTTCTAGATGCTCGGTATCATTAACAAATAGCGTAATTCTGCCTTCAAAAATACCGTCTTCAGTGTCGAATGATAGTTTTCGAATATTTACCTTTAATTCATTAGAAATAATCTGTGTGATTTCATTTACAAGCCCTACTCTGTCGGAGCCTTCAAGCAATAACTCTACTGAAAAAGCCTCCTCTTGCTGAGAAGTCCATTTTGCTTTGATAATGCGATAGCTATATTTCGACATCAATTCTACAGCATTGGGGCAGGTTGTCCGATGAATTTTTATACCCTCACTCACAGTTACAAACCCAAATACATCATCACCAGGAATAGGATTGCAACACGCAGCCAAAGAATAATTGATTTTCTGCATATCCTCGCCTATAAGTAGCAAATCGGTAGATTTGCCCTTAATGCGAGTCATTTCCTTTTCAAAAGCCTTTTTATCAGTTATTTTAGGTTTTAGTGATTCAGTAGTAAGCTCAAGTTTGGGTTTCTCTTTGTTAAAATCTTTTATAGTGGAAATGTCAATCAACCCTTTGGCAATCTTTGAAAATAATTCAAGTGAATTTTTTTCGTGATAATATTCCAACAGCTTCTTTACATTATCATCGTGCAATTCTGC
>CAZMFZ010000031.1:0-29733 GCA_964565665.1 uncultured Bifidobacteriaceae bacterium
CAAATGTATAGAACAACATTTTAATTGCTAAAATTTTCCATATTAAATTATTGTTAATAGGTTGATTTATAGCCAATTGCATACTTTTATGATACCTAAAATATCACTACTAAAAAATCAACATTTTAATAGTGTAAGATAATACGCATTTCTGGTATTTATTTGTAACTTACTGAATATCAGCAACAATCTATAGCCCAACCAGCTCAATTTATATGATATGGATTAAAATGTTACAAAAAATATAATGGGTGTGTATGTCGCTACTGGTATTTTCACGCTCATTAAAAAAATTTAAAAAAAGAAACGATTTTTTAGGGGAAATAAACTTGAAGTAAATTTTAAATTAAAAAAGTGAGTAGCCATTTTAGCCACAGCAAGTATTCGTTACATTTGCCCCCAAATCATCAACCTGTATTGAGCAAAATTAAAGTAGCTGTATTTTTATCGGGCGCAGGCTCAAATGCCGAAAACTTAGTGCGTTATTTCCGCAATCATTCAAGTATAGAAATAGCCTCTTTCTATTGCAACAACCCAAATGCCTTGGCAATAGGAAGAGCCGAGAAATTGAACTTGCCTTGCCATATTTTTAGTAAAGCCGATTTTATAATTCCAGGCGTAGTAATAGAAAAGCTGCTATATGAACAAATAGATTTTATAGTACTTGCTGGCTTTTTGTGGCTGGTGCCTAAGTATTTAATAGATCAATTCCCAAGCAAAATTATTAACATCCACCCTGCACTTTTGCCCAAGTATGGCGGCAAAGGAATGTATGGGGCGAAAGTACATGAAGCAGTGGTAATGAATAAGGAATTTGAAACCGGTATTTCTATCCATTTTGTAGATGAATTTTACGATGAAGGAAATATTATATTTCAGGCAAATACTAAAGTAGACCCACTTGATACCCCAGAAATAATAGCACAAAAAGTGCATCAATTAGAATACGAACATTTCCCTTTGGTTGTGGAGCAAATAATTTTAAAATATTTTAGTTACTAAATACCCTGAGTTGTAAAATTTACTATATTTGCGGGCTATTTTCAATTGTAACTTAAACCAATTACTCTTATCGCAAACGATTTTACACCGAGACCTAGGCCTTACCAAGGCCCAAGAAGACCTCAGAAAGAAGAACCTTTTCTTATAAATCAGCTTATAAAGGCTGCAAAAGTTAGAGTAGTTGGTGAGAATATTGAGCAGGGAGTATATGATTTGAGCGAAGCTCTTAAAATGGCTGCTGCTCAAGGGTTAGATTTGGTAGAAATTTCTCCGAATGCAGAACCGCCAGTATGTAGGGTTGTAGATTATTCTAAATTCAAGTACGAACAGAAGAAGAAGCAGAAAGAAATAAAGGCAAAAGCTCAAAAAGCAGTTTTAAAAGAAATCAGATTTGGCCCAAATACGGATGAGCATGATTTTGAATTCAAATTAAAACATGCCATTAATTTCTTGAAAGAAGGCTCGAAAGTAAAAGCATACGTGCAGTTTTCAGGTAGAGAAATGGCTTATAAAGAACGTGGCGAGGTAATGTTGCTAAAATTTGCACAAGGCTTAGAAGAATACGCAAAAGTAGAGCAAATGCCGCAAATGGAAGGGAGGAAAATGCTTCTTATGCTTGTGCCTAAGCCAAATATTAAAAAGTAACATACGCCTTAAATCAGGCAATTAATAGATAGATTAAATATAAAAGCAAATGCCTAAAGTAAAATCAAACAAATCTGCTGCCAAGAGATTCAAAATTACAGGCACAGGCAAATTAAAAAGAAAGCACGCCTTTAAAAACCATATCCTCACTAAAAAGGATACCAAAAGAAAGCGTCACCTTGCCGCAATGGCAATTGTACATCCAGCAGATATGCCTAGGATTTCAATGCTATTCAGAGGTCAGTTGTAAAATTGGTTTATTGTTTCACCCGATGTCGGGCTTTAAAGTGTGAAAATCACCGCCTTTCGTAAAAAACTAAAAATTAAAAATGGCTCGTTCAGTAAACGCAGTAGCCTCAAGGGCAAGAAGAAAAAAAATAATGGACTCTGCAAAGGGGTTCATTGGAGGCAATAGCAGGGTTTATACCGTAGCTAAAAACCGTGTAGAAAAAGGAAAGCAGTATTCGTATCGCGATAGAAAAGCGAAAAAACGCGAGTTTCGTGCTTTGTGGATACAACGTATCAATGCAGGTGTTCGTGAGTTAGGCTATTCATATTCTACATTTATGGGTAAAATGACTACTACAGACATTAATTTAGATAGAAAAGTACTTGCCGACTTGGCAATGAACAATAATGAGGCTTTTAAAGAGATAGTAAAAAAAGTGATGGCATAAGTGTCATTCAAGATAATTCATTAAAAAGCCCTAAAGAAATTTAGGGCTTTTTTTTGCGAAGATTGATAATTCTAAACCGCAAATATTGCTTAATAGGGCATAAACGGAACCCGAACAATAACAGAAAGGTACACAAACTTTGAAAACCAAATAATAGAAAATATTTAGCTCTGTTGTGTTAATGAAATCTTTTGTATTTATTGAATAGTAAAAATTATTTTTCGACCAAGTCCTAATTCAAACAATTTATACAAAGTGGATAGTTGAATATCACTGTGTCCATTTTCAATTCTTGAAATGAAACTTTTCTTCGTGCCAGTTTTTTCGGCTAATTGCTCTTGAGTCATTGAATTTAAACGCCTTTCCTCCTTGATAACTTCTCCAATTGCGAACGCTTTGGCTTTGATCTCAAAATCTGTTCTTTTTTTAGAACCAATCTCTCCGTGCCTTACATCCAAATGTTCTTCAAATGTTGTAATATTATTTAGGCTTTTGTTTTCTGTTTTCATTTTCTAATTTCTCTTTAAAATACTCATTTTTTATCCTTAGTGCCTTTTCGATTTCAACTTGAGGTGTTCTTTGGGATTTTTTGTGAAATCCATTGAATACAACTACAATTTTCCCTTCGTCAAAACAACAAAACACTCTGTGTATATTACTTTGATATTCAATTCGAATTACATAAAGTCCGTCAGTTCCAGTTATATGCTCCAAAAACTTCGTAGGAACTCTTTCTGTCACTGATAATACCAACAAAACATGGTCAATTTTATCTTTTACTTTTTCTGATTGTTCCATAAAGAAATCATTAAAGTATTTTTAAAAAATATAACTTGTCGTACTTTAATCACTAATATAATTTAACAATAAAGTTAACTAATTGTGGTACATCAATAAAATAATATTTCAAATTCTTGTAGATATTTTAGCAACGAATTGATGCACCAGCAAGATCAGTGTGTACTTATTCTAGAAAGCGAATCGCAATTCTGCTACGACAAACTATACCTAATCTGAATACCAAAGGCAAATACCGTGCGGGTAAATGAGGTAGAGATTTTGGGCTGTACGAGGGTATATTCAAAGTACATTTGCGTGGTAAGTCGCTGATTTACTTGATAGGCAATATTGGGGCGAATGTTGAAATTTACCTGCCCTTGTGTAATTACTGCAGGGCCATCAATACGCCTTTGCACAGTAGTGGCTTCCTTCCTACTAATATCTACCCGAAACGTGACATCGTTTTTCAACACTACATCTCTCCCCTGCCATTTTACTGGAAGTTTTAGATTTGATTTAGTATAGCCATAGCCAATGGTAAAACCTTCATTTCTGGTTTCGGTTATTTGCCTATTTTGCAAAGTAAAATTCAAAGCCCTATCTGCGGTATATTCTATTCTAAAATTCATATTGCTCTTGGTTTTGAAATTAAAACCAATCAAAGGAGCAAACCGCTCAATAATCGAAACTTGTGTAATTACATTGATAGGCACAAATATACCTGCCGAATCGCCCAATGTTGGGTAAGCAGGATTGTTGAACCGATTGATGCCAATAGTATCGCCACCATATTTGAGTGAACTACTATATGAACCCACACTATATGTATTGCTATAGCTATGAGTAATACTTATAGATGGAAAAACAGCCTTTAAAGCAGGAAATAAACTCGGTAAACCTGCATAATCGATTCGCCAGTTGGGTAAAGGAAATTTTGGAAACGGACTTAGGGCAATGCTATTGGCCGTTGAACCAGTGTAAGCTGAAAGGAAGGCAGGAATTAAAGCATCTTGCGAACTGGTATCGTACCTTACACGGCTGCCAACATTTGGATTGTCTGAATTTAGCCTGTTCACTATGGGTTGCCTGTTGTCTTCAAACTGTGAAAAAGCGGCACTGGTACGTTTTTTACCCATATCTTCTTCGAAAAATGTACCAATTGTGAGATATGAAACACTGTAAGTACCAGTGCGATAGGGATTTTGGCTTGCAAATTCTCTAAATACTGCGATACCGTTAGCGGTGTCGAATTGCGGTGCAAATCGCTCTTGATACGAAACTGTATTGGTTATTTTGGCATCAAGCTGTATTCTAAATTCCTTGAAGGGCTCAATATTTAACCTACCCGTAATATTCTCAGTTTGGTTTTGGGTAATGCGTTCAGTGATAAATGGGTTTTTAGTGAAATACTTTGCAGCAAAATCTTGGTTTTTAAATGTATTAGGGTTTTGATCACCCAAAATAAAGGGCAGAAATGAATCTTCAAGACTTCCACCATTGAGCGATTCATCTAGCCCAAAATACTTTGGCGTGCCCAAATAGCCAGGCAACACAGTTCCGTTTGTGCGTTGGTAAGTTACGTTGAGCGATCGTACCATCATCAGCAATCGCAGAGCAGATTTCAGGCCTTTGAATTCGGGTGGTGGCTTTACTTTACTCGTATCTTTTTGTCCGGGTGGTAATTTTACGGGTGGCGGTTTAGGTGTAGTGGAGTTTATATCGCTCAAAAACTTTATTTTATTATAAAATTTCACTAAGTCTGCTTTTCCGTTTAGAGTGATGTCGCGGGTATTTTGGGTAGTGTTTCCGAGTTTAACAGGGTCGTTGGTACCTCGAAATGGACCGGCCGTCCAAGTATAACCTGCGGCATAACGGGCATCGGCAGCCAACCAATTTGTGGCAGGAAATTTATCGAGCGGTAATTTGTAATTTAAGCCTACTTGCTGTGTAAAGTTTTTTATTCTACCGCCACCTTTCAAATTATATACCACAGAGTCTGTTTTCGATTTTCCAGATGGCAAATCGGGATAGCCAGTAAAGCCACCCGCAGGCTCATCTACTATGGCATTTATAGCTGCATTGTAATTGAATTGAATGCTTTTGGTAATACCCCAGCCTACGGCATAATTGCGATTGAATAAAAATCGTTTTTCAAAATTTGGGGCAATGCCTACAGTATCGTGCCTACCATTAATAATACCATTACTATATTGGGTTTGGGTAATGGTTCTGTCTAAATCACCTCTTATTGATACACTCGAAGGCAATGGATTGAGATTAATATCTTTAATTAATTTCAAATATTGTGAGGCCATTATTCCTTTCGATTTCTTAAAAGGCTCAATAGTAAATGGTTTAGGGGCATAATTGTAGCCCACACCAGCCTTGTAATTCTTCGATTCATAACTTTGAATATTTACATTGCTTCGCTTTACATCGCTATACCCTAAACTCAAAGATAAATTTTCAATATCAAATGGGTATTTTTTTGCCCCAGGCTTCACTTTTACTTTTGATATATTATTTAAACTTATACTTCTCCTAGTTGTATTATCCTGTATTAAAGTAGCATAATTGGCCGCACTTCCTGGGTTTATTTTATCTTTGTTTTCGACTGATCGCTCTGTGGGCACATCGGGGTTGGTAGGGTCGAATTTGGGAGCAATATTTTTGTGATCGTAGCTGGCATATACGGGCAATCTTATGCCTATTTTATCGTTTCTCGGAATAAGTTTATCTGCCGAAATATTGGCATTGAAGCCATATTCTAAAGTATTTTCTTGTAAACGTTGCGATACTTTTTGCTCTAAGCCCCCAAATCCTGCTCCGGTATATTTGGCAGTGGCCGATACATTTCCCAAATCAGCCAGCTTTATATTTGCCCTTGCGGTACCGGCTATACCATCAGATTGCTTTATGCCTGATACCCGCAATTCATTTACCCATATACATGCACTTTTTACCAGTTTATCTGCCGATTTTGGGTTTCTTATCCCAATCATAATGGTTTGTAAATTGGTGTAGGAGGGATTTCCTCTGATGTAAATTCGTCTGGTATCGGTTTTTAATTGAGCAGGATAAATGGCAAATAAATCACCTGAATTCAAATCACGCTCTAGTTTCAAATTCCACAATTCATCCAAATTAATATCAAATTCGTTTTCCTTTCTCCATATTTGGTTAGGGTCGTTGCTATTAGGAGGTGTAGTGAGTTTTAAAGGCATCTCTATTTCATAATAATTGTCGGTGAAATCAGAACCAAAACGCATGAAAACAGTGAGGTCGTTGTCTTTAGTGAAAGTTGGGTCTGCCTCTGCGTGAACAAACATTTTCACGCTATTGTAATTTATAAGGCTCAAGCCGCCCATGTTTTTAAACACCGCCCGTGCATCTTCATCAGGTAATTGATCTACACATAGTCTGAGGGAGTGTTCATTTAGCCTTCTTGGTGTAAGTGAATTTACATCTTGATCACGCTGATAGCCGGGCGGCACTACGTAGGGACTTACAAATGCAGCAGGGTTTCCTGTTTGATTTTCTTCTGTGTTTACTGTAGAAACCGTAAACACTTTATCATTTGGCTCTATTACTTCTTTTAGGCCTTTGCTAGTCAAATCGCCTATAAACGGTCGCCATTGGCTAGCCACCAATTGCAATTGTGCCATACGCAATACCACAGGCTCTTTCCAGCCAGTAAGGTAGGTACGCAAAAACCGCACAGATTTGAAGTTTTTGATATTGCCATACGTGCTATAGCCTTCGCGAAGTGGAATTCGCACCAAGTACCAATTTACTGTTTCCCCATTATCTGCTACTTCTGGTACTGAGTTTACGATAAAGTTTTTGCCAACAGCCAATTGATCAGGCCTTAAATCAAGCTCATATTGAAAAAATTCTTCCAAATCATTTAGTGTATTGTTTTGGTTAATATCCTCATTATCAGGTGTAGAATAAGAAGAAGCGTTGAAGCCTGATGAGTTGGTAGAATTATCGGGAGAATTGCCTTGCTGCCCATTGAACGATTTGTATCGTTCCAGAATTTTTTTACCATCTTGTTGAGAACCCAAAAAATATTGAAAGTTATCGTTCGATGGATCTTCCAAAATTTTATTCCTAGCAGCTTCATCAGTTACTCTCAGGCTCACTTGGTCCGTAAAAGATTTGAATTTTGCCCTTTCTTCTTCATCTTTCAAGCCATCAAGCCCAATATCTTGGTTAGCTCTTGAGCCTGGGTCGTTTTGAAACGCATTGGTAATGTATGGTTGGTTGGTTGCAAATCCCCATGGAGAAGCATCTACTTCTGGTCCAGGTTTTTGCCCGTTGGTTGGCAGGCCTTGCTCAAATGCTTGTTTGCCATCTTTCAATACATCTTCCGATACCGAACCCAAGTTGAAATATACTTTTCCACCCGTTTCATTGTTTTTATTTAGTTTTCCATCCAATACTTTTCCATTGTTTCCTTTTATAAATGGATCCATCATCCAAAATTCTAAATATTGGTAGTTGGCATTGTCGAAATCGGTATCGTAGTTGTTTACAGCTCTTGTAATTCCTCCCCAATTGTTTTCAGGGTTTGAAAGCGTGCCATCAGAGTTTAATTGGGTATTGTAATTGTATGTACCCCTTTCGCTTGGGTAATAGGCTATGTCGAAAATAGGTTCATTCAATTGCAATTGTGCACGATCTCGCCCTGGAAATATCGCCTGAGGCAATACCAGACGAACATAATTATTTTTCAAGTCGTTTAGCGACTGCCCATTTGGATTATCGCCTCTGTAAAAACTTTGATCTACTGCATACCAAGCAATTTTTGCTCGCCTATTACCCAAAGCCAGAGGATTGCTTGTGCTAAATCCTGTACCTTCTAAGCCTGGAGGAGTAGAAGCTAATCGCCAATTGAGCCAAGGTGAATTATCAAGCCTAAATGGCAGTTGAGTACTTTCAAAATCATCTAAAAAAAATGTAGGCTGTCCATCTTTAGTAACCAATTGTGGTGCTCCGGCTATCAATTGGGCAAATTCACCACTCACCTGAATGGTTGATTTTTCTTTGGTAGAATAAAACGGCAGCTTATCGAGCATTTGGGTAATGAACCGCGAATCTCGCTTGAAAGTACCATCAAAGCCCCAAATGGTATTGTTTACGGGTTCATCGCCAATGGCAACACGACTTATCAACGGCCTTTCGTTGAGGTTTAACAAAGTAGCACCAAAGGCTACATCTTTACTCAACACATAATCAAGCCTTGCCCCAGTAAAAAATTTGCTACGCACTTGGAATAAATCAGGCTGTTCGTATCGCACCGTTATGTCTTTTCCTGGCAACAAAAGCGATGGGTCAATGATTTTAACCGTTCCATTGGGCTGCACAATATAGTTCACGTTTTCGGTGAGAAGCACCCCTCCAGAAGTCACTTTTACAAATCTTGAATCGGCAATACCGCCCCCTGCAAAGCCCGATATAGGGATTTCGTCTGAGGCTGTGGCTTGGTAGCGACCTATTATAAAAAACTTGTTCTTATTAGATAATTGCAAAGCATCGGCCTTGGTTTTACGATACAATTCATCGTACACATATTTATTTATCAATTCGGGGCGTTCGGTGGTATCGCCTTCAAAACCTTGCTTGAGTGTGCGGCCAAAAGGCTCAAGTACAGGAAATATCATCCTTCCTGCAGCTGGGTCGATGGTAATAGCCGTTATGCGGTTTTGATTTAAGAACGATTGTGTGGTATTGCCTTGGTTATTAAGCCCTTGTGTAGGGTCGTTAGTATTAGGAATGGCAGTTTGGGCGGGGTTTTGCCCAGGTGTTTGGGTAGGCTGCACTGGGTTTGCCAATGCGGACTCCACAAAGTCAAAATTCCCATCTGGCTGAGGGTCGTTGCTCATATTGAGCCTATCAAGTTTCAACACTTGTATGAGTGGCTTTCCGTCAATAATTGAAACTGGTGTATTTTTTAATACAGGTGTGTTCAGTTGGGTTCTATCGTCACGATAGGCTATTCTTAGTTGAAAATTTTCCCTAGAAATGTTAGAAGCTTGCAGTGAATAAATATTTTTCATTTGCAAATCCCACATTGGAATATCGGTACGAATAGTACTTGGGCGAAGCATTTTTATAAAAATAGCTTGTTTCGAATCTAATTTCGAATATTCTTCGGTAAGCTCACCTACTCTATATACTTTACCTAAATAAGAATATTCGAAAGCCACACCTACTACATCATCTCTGCCTACAGCGGTATTCAATGAAATATACCCCAATTGCGGATGAAATTTAAATTCTGTATCTCGCAATCGCCTGGAATTTCGCATCACTTCAAAATCATCTCCATTCTTAAAAATAAATGGGGCTCCTTCCAACACGATTGCCGAATTATCCGCCCTGCGTATGCCTGAAAAACTATTGGTAGAATCGCCTGCCAAATCTCTCAAATCTGCAAAAAGTGTATTTGAATTGTTGGATGTAGGGGCATCTGTTGAGGGAATGATGCTGAGTTTATTGTAAGGGTTTTTCTCGCCCAAATCCATAAAAGCCACCGCATTTCGCAAATTGTCTGTGGTATTATTTCTATTGGTAATCCAAACTTCTACACGCGTTACATTTACTCCTGAAGTGATTTGAGGCAAAAATTCTAAGGATTTTTCATAATTATTTCTGAAAAATTGCCCTAAGAAATAATGTCGATTGTCTTCGTAATTATCTACACGTACTGAAAAATCTCTGCCCTGAGCTCCACCTTGCAATTTCGTTTCTTGCCCACGCCCGCGTTGCTGTGCTGCAATGGCCGTTACCTGCAAACGGCCAAATTTTAACGTTGTTTTTACCCCAAATAAATTTTGAGCTCCTTGTATCAGACTGGTACTGAGCGGCATACTTACATTTCCAGCTTCTACTTTTTGAATAATATCTGTCTCAAGTGCCGTGTATTCTATTTTTACATTGTTATCGAAATCAAATTGCGATTTGGTATCTTGATTGATGGTAATTTTCAGACGCTCTCCAATCTTAGCTTGCGCATTCATGGCTATTTGCTGATCGAAATAAAAACCACCAATGGAACGCTGATTTACAGCAATAGCCGGATTATTTGTAACCTGAATTCGGTAACCAAAATCTAACAATACTGATCCGTTCAGTTTCACATCAATATAATTTCCCCCAAAAATTCTATCTAAATTTGGGTTGATGTATATTCTGGGTATCAAAGCCCTTGGTTTGTCTTTTTTAGCAGCCGCTTTATCATCGCTTGCTTTTGATTTTTGTCGGTAATAGTTTTTTGCAGCTTGTTGATTTTGAAAGCGTTTGTATTGGTCAAACGTCATCATTGTACCGGGCTTGAAATCTACATCGCCTAGTTTTTCATTTACATTATAATATTTTCCTGAAGGGTCGAGCTCCACTTCAGTTTTTACACCTTTGGGCTTGTCGAGAATAAGGGGCGAACGTTTGCGTTCTTTATTCCGCAGGTAATCTTCATATTGCGCTTTTTCTTTGTAGGTTGGCTTTCGGCTGGGCTTGTATTTTCGTTTGTCTAGGGTGTCTTCCTCAGTAGAATCGGCAAAACAGCCATCGCTATTGGAATGCACGGAACGGAAATGCGGATTAGGCTTGGCAATGGCAAACCACGTAACCAAGGAAAATAGTGTTCCTGTAAAAATTAAAAACGATTTGTTATTCTGACGCAAACCCAACTATAAAAATCTTTATGCTGATTTAAGTGCTATTTTAATCAATTCCTCAGTTGTAAAGTTTTTATCATGCGTTCGCATTATGGTGTCTATTGTTTTTTCTGCTGCCGGTTTCGGAATACCTAGTGCCAAGAGGGCACATAAGGCATCGTTTCTTACACCGCCCTGCGAATTTATAGGAATATTCTGAGAATGTGAAAGCATCGCATCCTTTTTGAACTTGTCTTTAAGTTCTAGTATCACCCGTTGAGCCGTTTTCGGCCCTATACCTTTAATAGATTGTATTGTTTTTACATCTTCTTTCACTATGGCATTTTGCAATTCGGGAAGCGAAAGCGAAGAAAGCATAGTGAGGGCTGTATTTGCTCCAATTCCTGAAACAGAAATCAACTCGAGAAATACTTTTTTTTCAGCAATTTCACTGAATCCAAATATCGAAAAGGTATGAGTTTGGTCGCTAAGCACCACATAAGTGAACACTTTACCTTTTTCTGTGTTTTTAAGATGGGCATAAGTATTGAGCGAGATTTTAACTTCATAGCCCACACCATTTACATCAAATAATGCCATTGCAGCCTCTACATGGGCAATTTTACCTTCTAAATATGCAAACATTGCTGGATAATATTATTAGGGAAGATTGCAAAACTAGCCATTTCCATTGAAAAATAATGGGAAAGCGATGAATTGAAAATAGTTTTATAATCAATTTGTAGCAAATGAACGGAACTAGGCTTACTTAATTGCTGTTGTTGAAATTAAAATCTAGTCTCTGCACTAATTACAATAAATTAATTGTAACAGTTGTAGAAATACGCTATTTTTGCTTTCGACATGAAGAAAATATTTACGGCCTACTTAATTTGCTTACTTATCATTTGGAGTGTATCTGATATACAAGCCAATGCTTTGGTGAAAACTAAAGCCTCTATGGAAGTGGTGTCTCAAAACCCACAAGTAGAAGTAAACGCGTACCCCAACCCTTTTAAAGATGTGGTAACGCTTGAAATAGTAGCCCAAAATGTAAAACCAACAGTACTTAAAATATATGATATTATTGGTGTAGAAAAGCTGGTAGTAGATTTAGAAGATTTTTCAGGTTTTGGTCATTATAAAATTCAAATTAAAGATTTGGCAGAAGGTATTTATTTCTGCAACATCTATTCCCACAATAAATTGCTAGAATCTAAAAAATTAGTTTGCTCTAAATAGAATACCAAATTATACTTTATCAATAAAAAAGCCTTCTTTTCAGAAGGCTTTTTTATTGTTTATTATATCTCAATTGTGTTCCTCTTTAATTAAGGATAAATATATCCAAATTTCTTTGCTATCTTTTTCTTCTTTATTTTCTCGAAAGAGACTTTCATTGTAATGCCACTCAAAGGCCTGTCTCTGCCATCTTTTTGTTGCGCTGCTATTTTCTCTACTACATCCATTCCTTTAATTACCTGCCCAAATACTGTATAATTATTGTCGAGAAAGTGGGTACCTTCCTTATTTTCTACAATGTAAAACTGCGACCCGCTCGATTCCTTTTTAGGGTTCACTCCATCGCCCATTCTCGCAGCAGCAACTGCTCCTTGATTGTGCAAAAACTTGGCATTGAACTCGGCAAGAATTGTATAGCCCGTGCCTCCCGAACCATCATTATTTGGGTCCCTGTCTTTTGCATTGGGGTCGCCACCCTGAATCATAAAGCCCTTAATTATTCTATGAAAAGTAGTGCTATCGTAAAATTTAGCTTTAGCAAGCTTTAAGAAATTTTCTTTGTGCAAAGGCGTTTCATCGTATAAAAGCAAATTTATATCGCCTAAGCTGGTATTGATTGTAACCAAATAGTCTTTTTTGGCATTGGGTTTAATAAAATTTTGTGCCTTGCAAACAAATAGGGAAAGTGTAAATACTAAAACAACGATTTTTTTCATAGAAGTACTTAATTTTATTTTCAATTATTAATTTTATTCCTAATATCGTCCAATATTTCTTTTCCTCCCAATTGTAGCACTTTTTTGGCTATTACTTCCCCAGCTTTCTCAGCTTCTGCAAACGGAACTGTTAAAAATTGATTGATAATTTTACTGCCGTCTAAGCTTATTATTCCAGCTCTGATATTGATTTCATTTTCATTTATAAAATGGGCGTATGCAAAAGTGGGCACACTACAACCTCCTTGCATGGTTTGTAAAAACATCCGCTCGGCTTTCAAACATATTTCTGTACGAGCATGATTTACAGCTCCAAAAATTGTCTTTTTTTTATTATCCGCCAATGATTTAGCACATTCAATCGCTATGCTTCCTTGCCCAACGGGTGGCGTAAAAGTATCTACTTCAAACTTTTTAATGATGAAATCATCGTAACTCATGCGATGTACACCCGCATAAGCCAATACCATGGCATCACAATTTCCGTTTTTAAGTTTTTCAAACCGAGTTTGCAAATTGCCACGCATATCTACAATTTGTACGTGGGGGTAAAAATGCTTCAAAAAAGCAACTCTACGAGTAGAAGATGTGCCAATCACTATTTTCTGATTGCTATCGTCAAGTTGCAAAGCTCGAAACCCTACCAATACATCGTTCACAGCTTCCCTTTCTGTAAAAGCAATAAGTTCTAGAGTATCGGCCAAATTGGATTGCACATCCTTGGCGCTATGCACAGCAATATCAATTTCTTGACTTAATAGCATTTGTTCGAGCTCTTCAGTAAACAAGCCTTTGCTGCCTATTTTGGCAAGCGATACATCCAATATTTTATCTCCTTTACTTGATATTTCAATAATTGAGGTAGAAACACCAAGTTTTTGCAATTGAGATTCAACAAAATGTGTTTGCCACAATGCGAGTTTACTTCCTCTTGTACCAATTTTAATTTGCATACTCTACTACTTTCCCAGCTAATATTGTCACAAAAATAATAAGCGAAAGGAGACTAGCTAATAAAAGTTTATAATGAAAAGAGAAGGAGGTGATTTTTACAGATTACTATGAGTACCAACTAACTTTCAATTAAGAATCGCGACTAATATTCGGTTTTTTGGGCTTTTCAGGAGCTTTAGTGTGGTGTTTTGAATAAAGATATACATCTGCCTTATTAAATTCCACAAAAATCCTAACGATTTTCTTCATAATTATTTATGTTTGATACAAATCTAGTTTTCGATGGGCTAGCCAATAAGTGTAAAATAGTAAATGGTATGTTAAATTGATTAAGTGATGCTTTTTTATAAATAACTGAATAGATTACCCAATGAAAATCAAATACTTAACTAATTGAATAGTAAAATTATGCAATTCCATAGCTCTTATATGAGACATATAAATCGTGTTCTATTTTTCCTTTTATTTGCCTCTTTGTGCCAAGCTCAACTTTCTGTATCATTTAAAAAGAAAAAAACAGAAACTATAAAATTTCAAAAAAATGAAAATGGAAAAATTATTTTCTATGAAGTAGTAGCGGCAGATTCCATACCTAGAGACACACTTTGGAAAAACGCTATGATATGGGTGAAAAATGCCCTGAGTGAGAAAAGCGATAAAATCACTTTTGAAAACCAACTTTATGGTACTATAGAAGCTGAAACAAGTATGATGCTTTATGTGCCTTCCATTATTACCAAAATGCCACATGGCAAATTGACATATAAAATAATATTAGATATTAAAGATAGAAAATACCGCTACACATTTACAGACTTTATATTTCAATACTATCAACAAGACAGAAAAGATTTTAAATATAAACCTGTAAAAGGAAGTTATAGGCCTTTGGAAAAGGAAAAATACCCAGGTTATCAAACGGCTTGGAACAACCACAAATACACTGTAAAAGACCATGTGGATGGCCAAATTGCAAATCTGAAAACCGAAATTATAAAATTCACTAAGCTTGAGTCAGCAACTATTGAAAAACCAATAATCAAAACAAAAGAATGGTAAAACCTAAATATCTTTATCTATAATGAAAAAACACTTTATTAATTTCATCATCTTTTCATCGGCTGTGCTTATTACCAAAGTATGCTACGATTTCATTATGTATTTACTTCCTGTAGTGAGATCTACTAAAAATGCCTATTTTGATGTTCTGCTAGGTATGAGTCTGTTGGTTGTACTTTTCCTGCCGCTCAACAATGTGATTTATAGCCTTTCAGAACGCTCAATGCAAAATTATATAAAAGTAAGCAAAAAGACCATGCGACAAGAAATAGTGGCTATACTTTTGGCGTATCTACTTCTGTTAATTGTGGTATTTGCAATATTGATGAAACTAAAATTTGGAATAAATGTGCTGGCGGAGCTAAGTAATTTGATTCGAAGAAAGTTTTAAGTTGAAATATCTTTGTAGCGTAAATTGAAGTAAAAATTTCGCATAAATCATCAAGACAACAATACCTAAATTATTAATGATAAAAATACTATTTTAAAGCTGTGAAATTATTAAATTTCATAGTCAAATAGATCGTTAATAGTTACATCAAGTGCTTTCGCAATTGCATAAGCGACCAATATCGAAGTGTTGGTTCCACCCTTTTCTATTCTTTGAATGTGCCTAGCTTCAATTTCAATTTCCATTGATAAATCTAGCTGAGTCCAATTCTTTTTTCGTCTGTAATATTTTATTTTTTCACCAAAGGAAATACGTATCTTTTCATACTTATCTGATATATTAGATCTAATAATTTTGAAGGGTTGTACAAATAGGATTATAAAATTTGAATAAGACTCAGACATATAAGTCGCTCGACTTAACTTATTAATTTTTATCTTTGACATACCATTATTTTCGCCTAAAACATGCAAGACAAAGCTATTCTTCATCCTAATTCACATGATTATTTTAAATTGTTTGAAGTATTGGCTCATGACGTAAAGGGACCGTTGGAAGTAATGAGAATAGCGGCTGGAGAAATGATAACAAATAAGAATAAAATCAGTGAAGCACAATTTGACAAACTTCTTAATAGATTTGAAAACAACTTAGGCTCAATTACTGAGTTGCTAAATAACCTTTTGCTTTGGGCGAGAAATAATCAAGATAAAATTGGTGTAAACATGACTACGTTCCCTTTGTATCATGTAGCAGAATCAAGCATCAATACGTTGAATACTTTTGCACAGCAAAAAGAAATTAGTATTATTAATCAAATAGACAAAAGCATTTCACTAATTACCGATAAAGATATTTTAGAAACGATAATAAGAAACTTGATTTCTAACGCAATTAAATTTTCTCACCCCGATTCCACCATTCATATAGAGGCTACCATTCAATCTGATTACTGTACTTTAAAAATAAAAGACGCAGGAATTGGCATGAGCGAGGCTTTGATCAATAAGATAATGGACAAAGGAAAAGTACTGTCGAAATATGGCACGTCCAATGAAAAAGGCAGTGGATTAGGGCTTGGCATTTGTATGGCCTTTGCCGATAAATTGGGCGGAAAACTACAATTTAAAAGCACAGAAGGCCAAGGCTTGGAGGTATGCTTTTGTATACCCTCCTAAAAGCAATATCAAGCCCAGATATATTAAAAAAAGGCCCCAAGTATATTTTTAAATTATTTTTTTGTTTATCATAACGGAAAAATATATCGTTCCAATCTGCAAAAAATCATGTTTTTTATCCTATCTAAAACTTTGGGCATTTTTTCATCGCCTGCCAACTTGATATTTGCCTTTACTTTATTGGCATTCTTATTGAAAAATAATTTTTTAAAACGACTTTTTGCCTTCTTGGCTTTGGGGTTTCTATTGTTTTTCTCAAATCAGGCTATCTATTCTTTCTTTGTGCGAAAATGGGCTTATCCATTGATTGCAATAGACAGTATCGGTAATTATAACATAGCCATAGTGCTTGGCGGGGCTTCACGGATTGAGCTATTGGATACCAATCGGGTATTTCTCAACGAAAATGCGGGCGATAGGATTATTCATTCTATACACTTGTATAAAATGGGTAAAGTGAAGAAAATATTATTCACAAGTGGCTCCGCATCTCTTACAGGAAATAAAATGTCAGAATCTAGCCAAGCTAAGAAATTGTATTATTTGATGGGTGTACCCAAAGAAGATTTGATTTTAGAAACTGAATCGAGAAACACTTATGAGAATGCACTTTTTTCATCCAAAATATTAAATTCAAGTTTCACAAATCAGAAATATTTGCTGGTAAGTAATGCGTTGCATTTGAAACGAGGACTGGCTTGTTTTGATAAATTAGGCATAAAATGCGACCCTTTTCCTGTAGATAACGATGGGGCTTACGATGAAAAAGAATGGCACATGTATGTAGCACCCAAGCTATATGTAATGACTGGTTGGGAGCGTTTTTTTCACGAATATTTTGGCTATTTGGCATACAAAATCAAAGGCTACATCAATTAATCACAATAAATTAATAATTAGTTGATATTTTGCCAAAAAACTCGTTTAATTCTATTCAAATTAAATGAATAATTCAATGCTTACTAAAGAAGAGAAGATTGAGCGGAGAATAGATCAGTATTCCAAGGCAGGGTCTGTGATTGTGTTAGTAAGTGTACTACCTGATATATACTTCAAAGTGTGGGATCATGTGATAGTGACCCTTGGTTTGGGTTTATGTTTTGTAGTTTGCATATTAGTAAATCAAAAATTCAAATCGAAGTATGTAGGCACATTATTATCAGTTGCTGCCAATACTATTGCATTCTATGCAAGTGTTACTTTAGGCGATTTGAGCAGGGCATATCTTTTTTACATCCCCATATTTATAGCTACATTTTTAATCATAAATTATAAAAACAGAGTCGAACTATTTTTCAATATAGGGCATATTATACTCGGAATTTTTCTTCTTGATTTGATTGATTTGGGCTTTTTGCTCGATAAAACTATACCATTGGAAACTACCATCATAATTGGCAAATTCAATACTATGCTGGCACTTTCTGCTTCTATATATTTTTTATTGGCATTTATAAGTGAAATATCAATGTATGAAGATAGTTTGCTAGAGGCTAAGATATTGGCAGAAAATCAGAATGAGGATTTACAAAAGAAAAACGATGAACTTGATAGACTGATTTACAGCATTAGCCACGATATAAAGGCTCCATTATCATCGATTGAAGGCTTGGTATATATAACCAAATTAGAAAGCACGCAACCCATTTTGAATGAGTATTTTGATTTAATGCTTACTTCTACTAAGAGATTGAAAGGTTTTCTTGAGAATGTGCTTGATTTCTATAAAAACAGCAAATTTGAGCCAAAAGCTGAAGAAATTGATTTCGACTTTGAAATAAAGCAAATATTACAAAACTTAAAATACACTTCTAAATTTAGAGAAATTGAGTTTTTGATAGATGTAGACCAAAAAGAGGAATTATTAATAGACAAACTAAGAATTCAGACCATATTGGTAAATTTATTGAGCAACGCCATCAAATACCAAAATGAAGAAACAGAACATAAAATAATTGTAATAAATGTAACTACTTCATTAAAAGGAATTAAAATAGAGGTATCTGACAATGGGATTGGCATTCCACTTGAAATTCAAGATAAAATATTCGATATGTTTTATAGAGGTACAGTGAAATCAGACGGTTCTGGGTTGGGATTGTACATTTTGAGTGAGACAGTAAAAAAATTAAAAGGCACAATTAAACTACAATCTTTGCCACAGGAATTTACCAAATTTACCATAGAAATTCCCGCTGCTACCTAGTTTACTCGGCATCTTCTACATCCCAAGTATGGTCGGCCAATAGCGTTACTTTAGATATTACCTTTGAAAATTTAGCACTTCTTCCCCATTCGCCAGGGGCAATCATTGAAAGGAAATCGGTGGCATCTTCACGCTCGTAAAGGAAATAGGTATGGCCAACCAAAGGTTCAAATTTCATTTCCGTTTGATAAATACGTTCGCTAATTTCTACCCTGTCTTTCAGCACATTGGCTTGTTTGGCAAGGGTTTGCATTTGTTCATACAATTGCTTGAGTTGCCTGTCGGTTTGCTGGCGCATAGCTGCAAGGGCCTTGCTTTTCACTTTGCCCATGTCTTCAGGGCGAATTACTACTCCACCAACCGTATGTGCAAAAGGAATTAGACCGGGGTTCTGTACCGTTTTAGTAGGGTCGATTTCTGAAGTAGATTTGACGGGCTGATAATCAGTACGGTTTTCCATAGCCATTAATACTAGAATAAGGGAGAAATGTTATAGATACTACGATTTATAATATCCCAAATTAAAACAATGGACGCGATTGGATTTGAAATGTTAGGATTACAACGGCTTGCGTTTTCCATGTGGAAACCTTTTGAGCTCTAGACAAAGATTCTTTCTAAATATAATAATTTGTAATCACAGAAATCTGAGAAATGACTTTCTGTCTAATTACAAGTTTCTTAAATCAATTTTCCATCCTAAAACTTTTTCCATCTTTACAATAAATTCCTCTTTTGTAAGCATATTAATATCATTATCTGCCTCATACTCAGCCTATGCCATGTGCCACTCCCAATATTCCTTGCTCACAGGCGGATCAGGAATAGCCAGATTCAGTTCACGAAAATTGCCATTTTCGTCTTTTTCAGTAAAATTGGCCTCCCAATGCTCTGCTTTGGCAGTAGGGCTGACAAAGAATCTTTTAATTCCGTTTCTGAAATGCCTACTGTGCGGTGTGATAAGTATTGCCATGCTATTGTTATATAAAATACTATGTTAAAAACTATCCCTACTAATCATAAATAATTATTCCCGTGCTAGCTCGTTTCACCCTCACATTTCACATTTTACTTTTAACTGTAAATGCTTTTGCCCAATCGCAAATCAAAGGTATAATTGCCGATTCGCTTACCACAAAATCAGTAGAATATGCCATCGTAAGTGTTTACAAATCCAATGACACAAGACCATTGGAAGGTAAACTTACCGACTCTACAGGTCGGTTTGCGTTTGCAGATTTAAAACAAGGGAACTATGATTTGAAAGTGGAACTGATGGGTTATCAAGCCAAAACATTCAAAAATATTGCCTTGAAGAATGAAGAAACAGTAAATATTGGAACAATTGGGCTATTTTCTCAAGTTGCTCACCTGAATGAAATAGAAGTAAAAGGCGAACAAGACCCCAATCAAAACAAACTAGACAAGCAAACCTACAAAGCCGATCAGTTTCAATCTGCCAAAGGCGGTACAGCTATTGATGTGCTGAAAAACATGCCATCCATTACTATTAATGCCGAAGGGGATATGCGCTTACGGGGTTCTACTGGTTTTTTGGTATTAATCAACGGAAAGCCAGTTGTGGCTGATTTTGCTACCATTTTAAATCAAATTCCTGCCAATTCAATCGAAAACATTGAAATTATCACTGCACCTTCTGCCAAATATGATGCAGATGGAAAAGCGGGTATCATCAACATTATTTTAAAAAAAGGTACAGATGACGGTTTTAGTTTCACTGTAAACACGCAATATGGCTTGCCAAGTGTAGATACGTATGGAAATAAAGAACTCCCCAATCGCTATGGAGCAGATTTTACGCTCAATTACAAAAAGAATAAATGGGATTTGGCTCTTGGAGGTAGCTATTTGCAAAACGATATTCAAGGAAGAAGAGATGGTGATATAAACACCACAATTGGAAACCGTTATACTTCTTTTCCTTCTATTGGCGAACGCAGTTTCGACCGAAGAAATTATGCAGCAAGGGCTTCCATTACGTATTCGGCCAATAAAAATAATTCTTTCAATATGGGGTTTTATGTAGGTCAAAGGCTGCAGTTTCGTTTGGCCGATATTTTATATAGCACCAAACGTTACCAAAATAATGCTCTGTTGAGTAATTACAGCTATTTCAACAATAATTTGGTGAAAAAGCAGGGCGACTTTTCATTGGTCAATCTCGATTATTCGCATACATTTCCCAATAAATCTACGCTCAATATTTCTGGTCTGTATGAATACACTTACTTAGATGGATTTACCAAAAATTTAGACTTTCCCATTACCCAATCTACCGACCAGATTACCAACATTCTTAACACGGGCAAAAGCCCCATAAATGGCTTGCGAGGCAAAATTGATTACACCAATACTATTGGCAAAGGAAAGCTAGAGAGCGGTTACCAGCTACGCTATCAAACCCAAACTGGAGCATATATTTATGAAAATGCAATCATCAACAGAAGCCAATTAAACCAAATTGTGCCTGAGTTTAGTGCCAATATTGCCATTAATAACCTTATTCATGGTGTCTATTCTCAATATTCTAATAAGTGGAATAAATTGGAATATATACTTGGTTTGCGATATGAATATTCAAATAGGAGTTTCACCTCCGACAAAGGAGATAACTTTCCACTCACATTGAACAACTTGTTCCCTTCGGCTAATTTGCTTTACAATATTAAAGATGATTTGAAACTTAAAGGTGGTTTTAGTCGCAGAGTACAGCGTTCGACAAATAACGAACTCAACCCGTATCCCGAACGTGAGCATTCAGAAACATTGGAGCAGGGCGACCCCAAAATCAAACCAGAATTTGTAAACTTATCCGAACTCGGAGTAATCAAAGAGTTTAAAAATGGGTCAGTATTTTTTACGTTTTACAACCAATATATTAAAAATGTGGTGAATAGAGTGAATAGTGTATATGCCGATACCATTCTGAATCGAATTTACACCAATGCTGGCAATGCGACTTTGTGGGGTTTAGAGTCTGGATTTAATTTCAAACCCATCAAGTGGTGGTCGATTTATGCGGGCGGAAATTTATACGATTATAGAATTGCAGGCACCTTATTTAACAACAAGGTCGCAGTAAAAAATGGAGGCTTAGCATATTCAATCAATACCAATCTTAATTTCCAATTGCTCAAAACTTTGAGCGTACAGTTGAATTTCAACTATTTGTCGCTACGGCCCACCGCTATTGGTGAAGATTCAAGGTTTTGGAGTCCGAATATATCTGTAAAGAAAACCTTTATGAATGGCAAAATATTTGCCATGCTGCAATGGCAAAATATTGGACTTGGGTTTACCAAAGCTAACGAGCAACGCATTACTACACGAGGTGCTGATTTTTATACTAGCACCAATTACATTCAGGAAAAAGATGTGTTTTGGGTGCATTTGGGTTATAATTTCAAACAATCTAGCAAAAAAGTGAAGTTGCCAAACAGTGAGTTTGGAGAAAGAGAGTTTTGAGTTTCAAATTAAGTTTGTAAAAGAATTATCTTATCAGTGGAATAAAAATGGTTCGTAGCATGAAAATATTTTCGCATTTATATCAAGTAAAATATTGCTCATTCTAGCACTTACATCTACATCTAGTTTTCTTCTTCTTCATTCCCATCTATAACTGGCGATGAAGGAGCGGATAGAGATGGTTTGACTGAAAATTTAGGCTCACAATCCAAGCATTTCAATCCAGCTTCGGTCATCATTAAGGTTTTTCCTCCTATTTCATCATCGTCATAATCAAAATCATCGTCATTGAGATTGAGGGAAAGGCGTTCGATAAACGGATCGAGCTTTATTTGCTGCCCCTCGGGTAACTTGAGCATTATTTTTACAGATTGAGCCCTAAATTGAGTACCAGGATTGAGTTTGTAAAAATCGTCTAACAGCAAATGATTATCTACTTTCGAAAATTTATACACAATATTTTTATAATTTTTTATTGCCTCTGTTTCATTTTTTCCTCTAGCAGATGCCTTGTATACCAACTCAATTTCAGTGGTTTTGCTTTTCTCAATTTCCAATTCTACATGACTTATGTACAAACCGCTATCTGAAAGTATAAATCCTGACCTATCAACTGAGACTTTTAAATTAGTATTCCCAGCATTTTTCCCGGTAGAATTCCCAATATTTTTTACACTTTCAAATGGTACAATTTCCAATATTTCCCCTTCATTGGTAGAGATTGAAATAGTTTGGGTGCTTCCACTTTCGGCCATAAATTCATAAACTGTTTTAATTGCAAAATAACCACCTGAAAGTAGAGCCAAAAACCATATTGTAAGCGTTGCATAGTGGAAATATTTATTCACTTTCAATTGTGAACCTATCAGCTTTAAACCCGCCAATAGCAAATACAAAAGTGGAATTATACTCATCATCAATACAATTATTTTAATGAACATAATATCATTTGTATCAGAATAAATGATACCCAAAAGCTCATTTAAGCCCACCGTGGTATCGTTGATGTTGATCCCTCCCGTAGACGACATTTGAGATGCTGCTAATAAAATCAGCAAAAAGATAACCGAAACAACTATCAATACAAAACCTGTTATTTTTCCAAAAAACCTTAATATTCCTCTTATAATCGTCTCAAAAAAGCCAACAATTTGCTTTAATATTCCTGAGAATTTGCCTTCGTTCAATTCTTTGGCTCTGTCTTCAACAGATTTCACAATATTGTCTAATGTTGGCTTTTCACCTTTCATAGCTAGCCTATCTGCCGTAGATTTAGCTTTGGGAACGGCTATCCAAAATATAATATAGACAAAAAATCCTGCCCCTCCAAAATACAAAGATGCTAGCAGCAACACTCTGAAAATCCAAGCATCAATACCAAAGTAAGCAGCCATTCCGGTGCAAACACCCCCAATTATTCTACCATCTGTATCGCGATAAAACTTCCGTTTCATTTTCTCAGAGGCTTCATTTTGAGGTTGATTTTCCTTGGTATCAGCAGATTTAGGTGCTTCATCCTCTTCAAAATCTGTAGGCTGGCCCATAATGGCAATTATGCCTTCCACATCATTTTTGTGAATCAACCCTTTACCTGCCGGAAGTTTCTGATTCAACATTTCCCCTAGCCTATATTCTATATCATTGGCTATTTCGCTGCCTTCGGCTTGGTTTTGAAAATGATTTCTAAGTGCTGAAAGATAGTTTTTCAACAGCTCGTAAGCATCTTCTTCTATCTGAAATATAATCCCGCCTAAGTTTATGGTATGTACTTTTTGCATATAATGAATAGGATCTTATAAATTATGAATATTATTTTTGGAACAGGCTTCTACGCTACTTTGCAGCGAAAGCCATTCTTTTGACAATTCGTTTAGAAATGCTTTACCTGATTCTGTGAGTTTATAGTATTTTCTAGGTGGGCCTTGTGTCGATTCTATCCATCGGTATTCCAAAAGTTCGTCATTTTTAAGCCTAGTCAATAAAGGATAAAGTGTGCCTTCTACTACTATTAATTTACCCTGTTTTAATTTCTCTAGAATATCAGAAGCATAAATTTCAACTTCCGACATCACCGAAAGTATGCAGTATTCTAATATTCCCTTCCGCATCTGGGCTTTTATATTTTCAATATCCATATTCCAATTTGAGTGAGGAAAACAGTTTTTGACTGTACTTCCTATTGATTAATAAAGCAGCCTATATTTAGTACAGCAGTTTTTTTTACTTTTTCCATCCGATTTATTGTTGCTACAAGCCACTGATATGGCTGCGATTACGAGTATTGTTATTATTATTTTCATTTTTTTATCTTTAAGTATTTTCTAATTCATTTTTTATAAATAATTAAACTAATCTTCTCTGTGAATTTCGCCCGATCCGGCCACGGAAAAATTATCTATTCTGGCGTTGCCTTTATAAAATATATCACCCGAACCCGCAACCGATACTTTCAGATTTTTAGTTGCAGTAAGCCTAATATCGCCCGAACCGGCTACTGATGCTTCGCATTTTTCTGTAATTAGATCAAAAGCTGAAATATCGCCCGAACCCGCTATGCTTAGTTTCTGATTTTCCGCTTTGCCAGCTATTTTAATGTCACCCGAACCGGCTACGCTAACTTTCAACGATTTGGCATCAATTTTCTTAAGCTTTATATCGCCCGAACCCGATAAACTGATTTTAACTTCTTCACCCGAAATCAAATCCTCACCAGTTACATCGGCTGAGCCACTGCATTCTATTTTTTCCAATTGTTTGTAATATACTTCTATTGAATAGTGGTCTCCCCCACCCCAGCTCCAAGAGCCTTTTTGGTAAATTCTCAATTGGTCTCCCTCTATCTCTGTTTTCAATTTTTCAATTTCCTCTTTGTTCTTCCCTTTTATAACTACTTTTTCTACATTTCCTTTTTTCAATTCCAAATCGTACGAACCATTCGTACTTACACTCTTAAATGGAGCTAAAACTCTTTCTACTGTAACCTGAGCAAATGAGGCAATCGTAAAGCCTAGCATAAAAATCAATGTTATCTGTAAATTTCTATTCTTCATATCTTATAAATCATTTAGGAATACAAATCTATGCAATTAAAAGTACTATGCAATACAAAGTACTAAATATTTATGTAAACTATTTTCTGTGTATTTTACTTTTAAATATAAATAACTGATTATCAGATATTTATATTTTCAATTCAGTTTTTGATTAACAAACTATTCTAAAAATATGATAGTCGGCATCTATTAATCATAAACATTACTTCGATATTGAGACCAATAAAATAATCGCTACAAAGTTCCAATCTGTCTATTTACTTGGGCTTTCCTTATTTATCTTTACAGCTTAGAATACAATATATGGCACACAAACCTTTGATTCTCGTTACCAACGATGATGGCATTACTTCAAAAGGAATAAGAACTTTAATAAATTCAGTAGCCGATTTGGGTGAAGTGGTAATAGTAGCTCCCGACAGTCCGCAATCTGGAATGGGCCACGCCATTACTATTTCAGAGCCTTTGCGATTGAATGCAAACCCACTTTTTGGCACTATTGAGGCTTACGAATGCTCAGGAACACCTGCCGATTGTGTGAAAATTGCTAAAAACTTTGTGTTGAAAGGCAGAAAAATTGATTTGGTAGTAAGTGGCATTAACCACGGAACTAACTCATCTATTAATGTGATATATTCAGGCACAATGTCAGCTGCCATTGAAGCCGCTATTGAAAGTATTCCAGCTATTGGCTTTTCTTTGTGCGATTATGCTGCCGATGCTGATTTTAGCCATGTCACTCCTATTATTCAGAAAATTGTAATAGAAACATTAACCAAAGGTTTTAGTAAAAACATTGCTTTAAATGTGAACCTGCCCCATGTAAATACGAAAATCAAAGGCATAAAAATTTGCAGACAAGCAGTAACCAAATACCAAGAAGATTTTGAAAAGCGTACGGATCCTATGGGAAGACATTATTTTTGGACTGCGGGACAATTGATAAATAAGGACAATGGAGAAGATACTGATGAATGGGCTTTAGCAAATGGTTATGTTTCTATTGTGCCTTGCCAATTTGACCTTACTGCTCATCACTCTATTCCATTATTGAATAGCGAATGGGACTTGAGTTAATATTGATAACTACAAATTACAATATCATCTTGCCGATGTTTGACACCATTTCAATTATAGAAAACTAAACTAACGCACCCTTCGGAGGTTGAGGGACTTTTAATTATGAATATATTAGTAACTGGCGGAGCAGGATTTGTAGGTTCACACCTTTGCGACCGATTAATTGAGCAAGGCAATAAAGTAATCTGTCTCGATAGTTTTGATGAATTTTATCCCAAAGCAATCAAGAAGGAGAATATTAAAGACTTAAAAGAAAACACAAAATTTCATCTCATAACTGGCGATGTACGCGATACTGATAATCTGATCGATATTCTCACTTCAAAAAAAGTAGAAATAATAGTGCATTTGGCCGGGAAATGTGGAGCTGTGAATTCTCTTAAAAATCCGCTCGACTATATTTCATCAAATGTAAATGGCACAGTTTCCATTTTGGAAGCAGCAAAAGAGGCAGAAATCAATAAAATAATTTTTTCTTCGTCCTCCGCGGTATATGGATGTGGATTAGATGCCCCATTTACTGAAAATTCATCAATCAACACACCTACTTCGCCTTATGCAGCCAGCAAACAGGCAGCTGAGATGTTCATCAGAATGTACCATGAAATGCACGGAATTTCTGCGATAGTTTTGCGGTTGTTTTCAGTTTATGGTCCTAGGCAACGGCCCGACAGCGGAATGTATCAGTTTATCAAAGCCAATTTAAAAAAGCAAAATATTGCTATCTATGGCGAAGGGAAAATTTTACGAGACTATACTTATATAAATGATGTTGTAGATGGATTCGACAAAGCCATTGCGTTTTTGGCCAAATCTGATGATTCGGTTATGGAAACTTTCAATTTGGGAAGTTCGGTACCCAACGACATTAAAACTATTTTTGAGTTAATTGAGAAAAATACCAAAGTACCAACAGCACTTTCATATAAAAAATCGCCTTTGGGCAATTTACATGCTACTCATGCAGACATTTCCAAAGCTCAAAAAAAATTAAATTATAGCTCCAATACTGAAATTGAATTGGGCATCAAAACAACGATTGAATGGATGCAAAAGCTTGAGACTTTGTAAATAGCTCAGTATCAGCAGAATGCCATGTTTCCGTTTTGTCATAAATGGTACCGATAAATTTAATTCCCATGCAATTAGAAGTAAATATTGTTTGGGCAGATTTTAACATTACTCTAGGAAAAAGCCCAACTTCTACTTCTATATTCCACTTTTTAAAATTTTCAAGCAATACCCTCCGCATCACTCCTGCTATGCAACCTGATTGTAAATCAGGGGTAAATATCCTGTTGCGATCCCACCAAAAAATATTGCTAGAGCAGCATTCAGCTATATTATTATCATCATCTGTAAGTATCAAATCATCCAAACCTTTCTGCTGCTTTTCAATAGAGGCAATAATATAAGGTATTGAATTACAAGTTTTTAAATCAGAAATAGTGCTAAAATTTAAAGATATACTCTCACAAAAACTTACACTTAAATAACTATCAACGGCTAGGTTGATTCCCAAAAAAGCAGTTACCATATTAGACTCTAATAAGTAGCTTATTGTATTATCCGTGGGCGTATATAATCCGCCAATATTTCTAAACACTTGTAGCCTTACCCTTGTGTCAGTTTGTTGATTATTCAACTCAAGCAACTGAAATATTTTTAGCTTAACTGATTCATAATCAAAGGCATTATTATACTTATAGTGAAATTTTTCCATTCCTCTCACTAATCTTTCCCAATGATATCGGAAATATTTGATATCTCTTTTGCAACATACTATGGTCTCAAACAGACCATCGCCATACCTGAATACCCTATTCGAAATATGTATTTTTACTTCGTCTTCTTCAATTACATCGCCATTTAATATTACATAGCTCATTATTTACACTCAGATTTTAATATAAAGATACCCACAACTTATTGAATATTAACCGTATTAACCCTTTGAGATATGAAGTTAATACAGATTTTTTCCAGTTTAAGCCTATATTTTCTATTTTTTTCTGCAAATGCTATAAATGCTAGACTAGATAGTTTAAAATCTAACCTTCCATTAAAAAATGACACCAACAAGGTGATTCACTATTTGTACATGCTTGATATTTGTAATTATGAAGATACCAAAACAAAAGCTTATTATACATCCAAAGCCCTGGAACTTTCTGAAAAATTAGAATATGCATTCGGTCGTGCAAAATCATACGAGAATATGGCTTTGAATGCAGAACTAGACAAAAATATGGTACAAGCTTTAGAATACAATTTCAGAGCTTTAGATATATACAACAAAACCAATATAAGCTACCAATCTGTAAATGTGCTGGTGAAAATTGCAACTATATTCGACTATTATTCTGATACAAAAACAGCCAACTCTTATCTAAAATATGCTGAAAAGACACTTTATAGGCATCCAAAACCTGAAAAAATTAAAGGGGCAATTGTTTTTTTGATAGGAATGCAAATAAAGCTCAATATGATAGCTGAGTCTAAGCAAATAATCGATCAATATAAACGTATTTTTGATTTGAAGTCAAAAAAATACATTGCAGTAAATGCCGCTTTTTACAACCATGTTTGCGAATATTATATGGCTAAAAAAGATTTCAAGAACTCATTATACATTGGTAGACTTGTTGCATATTATATTATAAAACACGATTACCAAAATTCATCCACCAACTTATTAATTCTAAATAGTTTAGGAAATACTTTTAAGCTTGCTTCTCAGTTTGATAGTTCGAGTTTTTACTTGAACAAGTGCCTTAAATACAGTATAGCTAATCACTTTATTTTTTGGCAGGCTTTGGCAAACAGAGATTTAGCATTGCTATACCAAGCTCAGAATAAAATTTCAGATGCATTAATATATGCCTCGCAATATGAAAAAATTACCAGTACAAATTATTATAACTTCGACACAAAGAAAGCGGAGTTGATGCTCGCAGAGCTATATATGGAGAAAAATGAATATTTCACAGCCTACCATTTCATGAAAAAATATGTACATACTGCTGATAGCATTATGAAGGTAGAAAGCTCTTATATTATTAACAATCTGATTTACAAACATGGACTTGAGGAAGCCGAACGAATGAATGAATTATTGATTACTGAAAATAAAAAGAAAGACTTAATAATTAGAGATAAACAAGTACTGCAATTTGGGTTGATACTGGGGACTTTCATCATTTTTATATTCGCAATATTCGTTATTTTTCTATTTGTACAATACAGAATAAACAACAACTTGCTCAAATCCAAATCGGAAGAAATAATTGGTAAAAATGAAATTTTAGAATCGCAAAATATATTGTTAGAAAAACTTAATGACGATAAAAATGGCATAATTGGTGTAGTATCACACGATTTAAAAGCTCCATTGAATAGAATTGAAGGGCTTTTAAACCTAGTACTGACAGATACTAAATTTGAAGAACAATCTATTTATATATCAATTGCTCAGAAAGAATTGGTAGAGGCTAAAGAAATGATTAATAAAATATTAGACTCTGAACTAAAAAATACAGATGAAAATAAATTAATAATAGAGAAACTAAATGTGGTGCAATTTCTGAATGAGATAGTTGACAA
>CAZMFZ010000032.1:0-29669 GCA_964565665.1 uncultured Bifidobacteriaceae bacterium
TCCTCCTCCAGAATAAACAAGCTCTTTCTTTTTATTATCAATTCTTACAATAGCTATTCCCTCAATTTTAATTAAATTTTAACCAAAATGGTTGTATTTCTAAACTTACTTTGCAAATTTTGGCGTAAATAAAATTGATTTGGCAAATGGATAGACGGCTTATTTTTAATAGCGAATCTTTGAATATTACAGTTAAACGATTATGCTATCAATTAATAGAAAATCATCATGATTTCTCTGCTTCGGTTATTCTTGGGCTACAACCCAAGGGAGTTTTTATGGCTGAGAAGATAAAAAAACTTTTGGCTTCCGATTTTGACTTACAGGTGCCATTAGGCTCTCTTGATTCTACTTTTAACAGAGATGATTTCAGGCGAAGAGAAATTGATATTATTCCCAATGCTATGTATGTTCCTTTTGGTTTGGAAGATAAAAAAGTAATAATCGTAGATGACGTACTTTACACAGGTCGATCGGTAAGGGCGGGCTTAGATGCAATGTTAAGCTTCGGAAGACCTAAAAACGTAGAGCTTTTGGTATTGATTAACCGTAAATATTCTAGAGAATTGCCTATCGAACCCAAATACATTGGCAAAAATGTAAACACATTGGTAACAGAAAAAGTAGTGGTTGAATTAAAAGAACAAGGTGCTACCGAAGATTCTGTATGGATGATACCAAAGAATTTAACTACATTTGCCAAATCTTAATCTGATTCAAATTTGTCTCAGCTTACCTCCAAACACCTTCTTGGCATAAAAGATCTCACTCAAGGTGACATTCAACTTATATTAGACACTGCTACCAATTTTAAAGCTGTATTGCAAGGGCAAATTAAGAAAGTGCCAGTGCTAAGGGATTTTACCATTGCCAATGTTTTTTTTGAAAATTCTACCCGTACTAGGCTCTCATTTGAACTTGCCCAAAAGCGATTGGGTGCCGATACCATTAATTTCACAGCCTCTAACAGTTCTGTAAAAAAAGGCGAAACACTTTTAGATACTGTCAATAATATATTGGCTATGAAGGTAGATATGATTATAATGCGACATTCAAGTGTTGGTTCGCCACATTTTGTAGCTCGAAACACCAATTGTATTGTAATTAATGCTGGAGATGGCACACACGAACATCCTACTCAAGCTTTGCTTGATGCTTTTACCATCCTAGAAAAATTAGGTACACTACAAGGTAAAAAAGTCTGCATTTTTGGCGATATTTTGCATTCTAGGGTAGCACTTTCCAATTTCTTTTTGCTAAAAAAAATGGGAGCAGATGTAATGGTTTGTGGCCCTAATACATTGATTCCCAAATATTTATCCGAATTAGGAGTAGCGATAGAAACTGATTTACGCAAGGCATTGCAATGGTGCGATGTGGCTAATATTCTCAGAATTCAGCTCGAAAGGCAGCAACTCAAATATTTCCCTTCGTTGAGAGAATATGCTACTTATTTTGGAATTAACAAACAAATTTTAGGTGAGTTGAATAAGGAAATATTAATTATGCACCCCGGGCCAATAAACAGAGGCGTAGAAATAACAAGTGACGTGGCAGATTCTAAACATTCTGTAATATTAGACCAAGTAGAAAATGGAGTAGCGGTGAGAATGGCTGTAATGCTTTTATTGGCAGGGAAAGCAAATTAGGTTTTTATATTTACAAAAATATTCCGTCAAACAAATTTTCAAAATTAGTATGCAAATGAGCAAATCGGCATTGATAATGATGGTTACCGTTCAAATAGTAGTAACAGTAATTACAGCTTATTTCTTTTATAAAGTACTAAAAACGCCTCTAAAAGGGTGAAGATTTATTTCTTAAATATAATATTTAAGAAATAAATTGATGAAATTTCTTTTGTGAAAATCTAAATGGTGTCAATCAATTTTTATTAATTTTTAATTCAAAACAATGGCTTACAATCTTTTAAAAGGAAAAAGAGGCATCATATTTGGTGCTCTTAACGAAAACTCAATCGCATGGAAAGTAGCAGAACTAGCCCATACTGAAGGTGCAAAATTCACCCTTACCAATGCCCCTCTCGCAATGCGCATGGGAGAAATCAATAAATTGGCTGAAGCCACAGGCTCTACTGTAATACCTGCCGATGCTACTTCTGTAGAGGAATTGGAGAAGCTTTTTAGTGGCTCGGTAGATGTATTGGGCGGTAAAATTGATTTTGTGCTGCATTCTATTGGGATGAGTCCGAACATTCGCAAAGGCCGCCCTTATGGCGATTTGAAATATGAAGACTATATGAAAACCCTAGATATTTCTGCCCTTTCATTTCACAAAGTAATGCACGTAGCTGAGAAACAAGATGCTTTGAATGAATGGGGATCTATTGTAGCCTTAACTTATATAGCCTCTCAAAGAAATTTCCCCGACTATACCGATATGGCTGAGGCCAAAGCTATGCTGGAATCTATAGCACGCAGTTATGGGGCCCGATTAGCCAAATCAAAAAAAGTAAGGGTAAACACTATTTCGCAATCACCTACCAAAACAACAGCAGGAAGTGGTATTGCGGGCTTTGATGTGTTTTTTGATTTTGCAGATAGAATGTCGCCACTTGGCAATGCCACAGCTGAAGATTGTGCCAATTATTGCATTGCCATGTTTTCTGATTTCACAAAGATGGTAACAATGCAAAACCTATTGCACGATGGCGGATTTTCTCATTCGGGAATTACAGAAAGAATGATTGAAGTAATGAATAAATAGTCTGTAAAAATAAGTTTTAGAATTTATATTTGAAAATATTGTATACAAAAAAAGCCTCTCCAAATAATTGAAGAGGCTTTTTTTGTTATGTTAAGATTGGTATATTCAATTACCATCTTTTCTAGCAATGGGATTAGTACATTCCTCCCATGCCTCCACCGCCTGGCATTCCGCCACCCATTGCAGGTGCATTTTCTTCTTTTTCATCAGCGATTACTGCTTCAGTTGTCAATAACAACCCTGAAATAGATGCAGCGTTTTCCAAAGCCAAACGTGTTACTTTAGCAGGATCGATTACACCAATCTTGATTAAGTTCTCATATTTGTCTTCACGAGCATTGTAACCGAAATCGTCTTTGCCTTCTTTTACTTTATTCAATACCACAGAAGCTTCCAAACCACAGTTTGAAATAATGGTTCTCAAAGGAGCTTCTATTGCTCTTCTTATTATATCGACACCAGTTTTTTCGTCTTCATTGCGTGTTACAACTTTATCTAAGTCTTCACCAGCACGAATCAAAGCTACGCCACCACCAGCTACTATGCCTTCAGCGATAGCAGCACGTGTTGCATGAAGCGCATCGTCAACTCTGTCTTTCTTTTCCTTCATTTCTACCTCAGTAGCAGCACCTATATATAGAACAGCTACACCGCCAGACAATTTAGCCAAACGTTCTTGCAATTTTTCTTTATCGTAGTCAGAAGTTGTTTTCTCTATTTGAGCTTTTATTTCATTGATACGAGCTACAATATTTGCTTTTTCGCCAGCACCATTAATAATAGTGGTATTGTCTTTGTCGATTACCATTTTCTCAGCAGTACCCAAATAATCAAGGGTAGCATTTTCTAATTTATATCCTTGTTCTTCAGAAACAACAATACCTCCAGTCAAAATGGCAATATCTTCCAACATTGCTTTTCTTCTATCACCGAAACCTGGTGCCTTTACAGCAGCCACTTTCAATGCACCACGAATTTTATTTACAACCAACGTAGCTAAAGCTTCGCCTTCTACTTCTTCAGCAATGATAACCAATGGTCTACCTGTCTGAGCTACTAGCTCCAATACTGGAAGTAATTCTTTCATAGAAGAAACTTTCTTGTCATATATCAAGATGTAGGCTCTTTCCATTTCAGCTTCCATGCTTTCTGTATTAGTAACAAAATAAGGAGACAAATAGCCTCTGTCAAATTGCATACCTTCTACTGTTTTCACTTCATCAGTAGTTCCTTTGGCTTCTTCAACTGTAATTACACCATCTTTACCTACTTTCGCCATTGCATTAGCAATCATTTCGCCAATTTCAAAATCGTTGTTGGCAGAGATTGTAGCAACTTGTTTGATTTCAGCATTGTCGCTGATAGCTTTTGAAGTTTTCTTCAAATTGGCAACGATATGAATCACTGCTTTGTCGATACCACGTTTCAAATCCATAGGATTTGCACCCGCAGCCACATTTTTAATACCAGCGTTGAAAATAGCTTGAGCCAACACAGTAGCAGTAGTAGTACCGTCACCAGCCGAATCGGCAGTTTTAGAAGCTACTTCTTTTACTAACTGAGCACCCATGTTTTCAATGGCGTCTTTTAATTCTATGTCCTTAGCCACAGTTACACCATCTTTAGTAATGGTAGGTGCACCAAATTTTTTGTCAAGAATTACGTTTTTGCCTTTAGGGCCAAGGGTTACTTTTACAGCATTTGCTAGTGTATCTACACCTCTTTTTAGTTTTTCGCGAGCCTCAGCATCGAAATGAATGGTTTTTGCAGCCATGATATTTTAAATGTTAGATGTTAAATTTTGAATGATAAAAATTTGGAATTGGGGTAACTAAAACGCATTGCACTTTAATAATTACTCATTATTAATTAAATGATAGCGAAAATGTCCGACTCTCTCATTATTAGATAATCTTTGGCTTCCACAGTTATTTCAGTACCTGAATATTTACCATAAAGCACAGTATCGCCTACTTTTACAGTAATTGGCTCATCTTTTTTGCCATTACCAACAGCTATTACTTTGCCTCTTTGAGGTTTTTCTTTAGCAGTATCAGGGATAAAAAGGCCTGAAGAAGTTTTTTCCTCAGCTGCAGCAGGTTCTACCAGAACTCTATCTGCCAATGGTTTTACGTTTACCGACATATTAAAATTGATTTTTGATTTTAGTTAACTATTAAAAAAGTTGTTTTAAAAACATTTAGCCAGTAGCATTTACCATGCCAATGAAAGCGTGACGGGCATACTTCAAAGTTAAAAATGGTTTGCAGTTACAATCAATTCGCAAAATGACAGAGAAAATTTAAAAATTGGATATGCAACTGACAAAATTGCAGACAGTGTATTTTATTGATTCACACCCTTTTTTACTTCAAATTCGAAGTATTTATTTATAGGGCTGCCATCTGGTGTTATTCCCTGTAACACAGCTAGGTATTTCCCTTGCTTATCGGAGGTGTAAAAATTTAGTTTTGCTTTTCCCATTGCGTCTAAGTTAATGTTGGGCGACCAATGCAATAAATAACGATAATCTGGTATTCGACTGGCTTTTTGCTGATCTGTTTCATACTTAGAACTATAAAATTCCTTATTCATTTGAAGCCCTTCGTAATCAAAAACCATCCATTTATTATCTATGAAAAAGCCTGCCATATCGCCTTCATATGTAGTGTAGCTTACAATACCACTGTAAATAATAGGCCCGAGAAAATATTTTTGGGTTACTACTTGAAGCTTTTTGATTTTAAGTGGATCCATTTTCATAATGCTATCTGTATCGAACACAGGCACTCCATCTAGCAACACAAGCGGACTTTCAGAAAAAATATCTCTATTGCGGTTATCAAGATTCATAAATAGAAACTTGCCATTTCTCTTCCTTACCATTACCCCTGATACGTACTCCTTCATCACATCTTCCATGGTTTTAAATCTGGTATAGTCGTCAAGCCTGTAGTTTTCATCGCCTTTGCTATAAAACGGAAAGCTATCGACTTGCATTTTATTCAAATGCATATTTCTATTATTGAAAATATTTTGGCTTTGCACATCTATACTTTTCGACAAAATACTTTTGGATAGCACCTCATCTAAGTCGAAACTTTGGGCAGGCATTTGCACAAACTTATCAGAAAATGGACTCAACAATTCTAACTTAAATTTTCTGCCGCTTGGCGATAGCGTTTGAAAAATCAGTTCTTTTTGACCATATAATTCTTGGGTTTCAAACAATACCTTGCCTTGTTTATCGCTTTTGGCATTGTAGAGTTTTAGAATTTTCCCCGGAGCAGATAAATAAGTTTCTACATTCTCTGCCAAATTTTGTGAAATAGAATCACGGATTTTAGCTTCGATTATGTGACCTCGCAACTCAGGGAAATATGCCGGATAAATAACATTACCGCTTAAAATAGACTCCCAATTAAATCTTCTCCAACCATGCGTAAGCATCAGATTGTCAATGGCTTGCGAAGTTTCTTTATTGTTATTAAGATAAAATTCTTGAGATTCTATAGTTCCCTTCAAATCGGAACTTAAGAACAAATAATTGGAAATATTGGTAGTGGGATACGATTGTAAAGAATCGAGCAAATAAACCGATAGCGACAAATTTGCTTTCTCAGGCTTTGATAATGCATTTACAACTGAAATATCGAAATCAATTTTCTCACGGGGTGAATATTGGGTTTTACTTGATTTGGCTTCAATGGTAAGGTTTTGAGCAAGAGCTTTGAAATATAGCCTTTCGCAAACTGGTTTGTTTGAACCATTGAATATGGTAAATTGTGAAATTCCCTCTTCAAGTTGTTTTTTATTGATTGTAAAAAAACACTTCCCATCTTTTAAAGTGCTATTGGATGCTATTTTTACTATTTGTCTGGTATGGGCAATTAAGTTTATGGCTTCGCCATTTGGTTTCGTAGAACTAATTGATATATTAAGGGTAATAGAATCTACATCCTCTAGTTGCATCACATAACCATCTTTATAAATAACTGGCAATTTTACGGGTACAGTTTTTTTGCCATCTTTAATATACGCTTTGTATTCCGTGTTTGCATTAACAGTAAATTGAAATTGACCAATTCCAAAATTTGAAGGCTTGAATTTTACAACTGTATCATTTTTTTGATTTAGAATAAAGCCATTGCAGTCTATCCCTTTTCCATTTTTCATAGCTTTGAAAGCCAATTTGCTTTGTATGCCTTGCACCAAATTTCCTCCCTCAGGGAAGAATTGCACGACATATATTGCCGTGTCTTTTTTAATTTCCAAGCCAAGGTTTTTAAAGGTGTTGATGATGGCAATTGGCTGCCTGAAAAAGTAATCTGGTTCGGCATTTTTCATCCATTGGGTGTAGGCTCTTAATGTATAATTTCCCGAATTAAACTCAGGTGTGAGAAAAACCGAACCATTCCTCAAGCCGTTCTCCATATTTACCTTAGTTTGCAATGCTACTTTATTATTTTTACCTACCAATTCAACATAGGCTACCTTGCTGATATCCAATGGTTTGTGGGTACTTGCATCTATACAATATATCTTAAACCAAATAGTTTCACCAACTAAATAAGTTTGGCGGTCAATATGCAGAAATAGTTTTTCTTGCAGGTTTTTGGTTTTGTAGGTGTTGAATTTTTTTACAATGCTTTTCAGTGAATCTGATTGGGCATTTGCAATTACTGATGCCAGTTGGCATAGCAATAGTATTTTAATATAAACAAAAATTTGCTTCATAATTTCTAAAAGTACTATCTCATAAACTCAGGAACTACATTAGTGCCTCCACCATTAAACTTCGATCGGCAATCGGCACAGTCTTTATTTGCTAGTTTGTAGCCAATGATTTTACTTGTCATCTGGTCGATATTAATAGCCAATATCACTTGGGAATTTGGCAATTTGAAGCCTACAAGTGGTACATCAAATTGGTCACAGGTATCAATTAAATTGTACCAATCTTTAAAAAGCTGTTTACCAGTTCTAGTTGCTCTCAATTTTGTTACAGAATATACGCTAAAATAGCCCAGGGCAGGTTCGCTGTTGTTTGAAGCTTTGATATTGCCAGTAACTTGTGTAGGCTGCGGATCGAGCAAGCCACCTGTGGTTTCAGTACTTTTTTGCAATTCAAGCCAATAGTCGTATTCACTTTCTGAAAGTGCGTATTGTTTAACTAAAACGCTGTATTTTCTATCCAATCTCCTTTCGGCAGAAACAGTAGGTACAGCATTGATTACAAACTCAGAAACGATGTCTTGACTGAGTTTTTTTGTTGAATTTACCAGAATTGTTTTCCCAAAATCAGATTTGTAACAGCGATAAATATCGTCCTTTCTAGGAACAGGAATTGTAGTAATATTCCCAGATGCATCCTTTATTATTGAATCGGTGTAAAAGCATTCAACGGCAGATGTGTATTCCCAGGTTTCATCAAATTCCCATCTGTAATACCAAGTGCTGTTGTTGGGGTCGTGGCTATTTACTTTCACCAATCTACTGCTATTACCTTTAGCAAAAGTGACGCTATCAATAGGGGGTGTTTTATTGGTTGCCACAAAGTCAGAAAGGTATTCTTTGCTATCTTGGGTTTTGATTCTAATCCTGTAATTTGTGTTGTAAGACAGATTTAAACCTGAAATGCTGTAATAACTAGAATCTCGCTCAGGTACTTGAAAAACATTCCCTGACTCATCCTCAATCGAAACTTTAGCATTTAACTCTACTGCAGGGCTGGAATCGTCACCAAGACTTTGTGAACGTGTAAGCTTCACTTTACAGCTATTCGATTCTATAAATAAATGTCCATCTACCACTAATAAACCAGTAGTACTAATATTTGGTGGGTCGAATCGTGATACACAGCTTCCTAACACCAATAAATAAAAAAATCTAACAATAGGTTTAAGCCAAATAGTATGCTTCATTTTCCCAAATTAAAATCTGCAATTGTAAGTGATGGAAGGTAACGGCTGTGCGAATATTGATAACTGATAGCCATTGGTTACACCATTTTCTGTCCTGAAATAAATAGAATACACGTTTTGCCTGCCAGTTAAATTGTAAACGGCTATAGTCCACGAACTGTGTGTGAGCTGCTTGATTTTATGGTTTCCATCAATATTTAATGAAACATCGGTGCGGAAATAATCGGGAATGCGGTATTCATTTCTATCTGAATAATATACCCTTTCCACACCATCAATCTGGTATTTGGTGTAGGGCAAAGTGATGGGGCGGCCGGTACTGTACACTACATTTACCGACACGCTAAATCTGTGGCTTAGTCTGTAATTGCCAATAAAATTAAAGCTGTGGGGTTTATCATAATTTGTAGGAAAATACCGGCCGCCATTCACTATGGTGTTGTTTGTGGGGTCGTTGATTTGTGCCAACGACCTTGAATACGTGTAGCTAACCCAACCATTTATTTTCCCTGCTGTTTTTTTTATTAAAAATTCAGCTCCATAGGCGTAGCCTTTGCCATTTACCAAATCTCGCTCTATGTTGGGATTTAAAATCAAAGATGCTCCATTCTTAAAGTTCACAGCATTTTGAATGTCTTTGTAATATACTTCTACTGAAGTCTCAATGGTATTGGATTTCAGGTTTTTGTACAACCCAAGGGAAATCTGGTCGCCAATTTGGGGCTTTAAATAGGGGTCGCTCAATTTCCAAATATCGGTAGGGGCAATGGCAGTGGTGTTGGAAAGCATGTTAATGTACTGCCTTGTTCTATTATAGCTCAATTTTATAGAGCTACTTTCTGTAAGGCTATATTTGGCAGATACCCGAAATTCAGGCCCATGATAAGTTTGAATAATAGCATTTGGATTGTAGAATGTAGAATCTAATACATTGTTTGCTTCGATAGGTAAACCTTTGGCGTAGTTTAGTACCTTTTTGCTTCCCAGATAATTGAAAACAGAATATCGTAAACCAAGATACACTGAAAATCTTGGAGTAATATCGTATCTATCTGCAATATATAAGGCACTTTCTAGTCCCTTTTCAGCTTCTATATTTAAGGCTGCAATTTTAGAACTGTCGCCAACGGGTTGAAAATTTCCAGGATTAATATGATAAGAAGAGGTTGATGCACCAAAATCTATGAAATGCTTAGAAGCATACGTGTAGTGAAAATCAGCTTTTGCATTGATCTGATCAATATTGTATTTGAGTGTGTAGGCATTTACTCGATTGTTTCTACTTTCAACAGAGAAATCGTAGCCACTATAGGCTCCTGTAAACACGCCATAAAACTTATTATTAAAAATATGACTCCATTTGGCAACAGCACTTTTATTGCTGTATTGATATAAGGTATCGCTGTTGAGTTTAAATTGATCGCTGCTATAATAGCCAGATACCCTTATGGTGTTTTTATCATCAATTTCATGGGTAATTTGTGCATTTAAATCATAAAAAGAGGCGGCACTATTCTTTATAGCCTGGTTAGGAATTTGCTTCAATATCCAATCAGAATAGGTAGATCGCCCGCTTACTAGAAACGAAGTTTTGTTCTTAAATATGGGCCCTTCAAGTGTTAATCGGCCTGTCAAAAGACCTATGCCAGCCGTTCCACCAAATCTCTTCTTGTTGCCATCTCTTGAATTAATGCTCAGAACAGATGACAACCTTCCCCCATATTCCGCAGGAATAGAACTTTTATAAAGTTCAACATCTTTAATAACATCTGGATTGAAGGCTGAGAAAAAACCAAATAAATGGGCAGGATTGTAAATGGTTGCATCATTAAATAATATCAAGTTTTGATCAGTAGCTCCTCCTCGCACGTTCAATCCCGTACTGCTTTCGCCTACAGTTTGTACCCCAGGCAAAGCCATTACTACACGCAATACATCCATTTCGCCAAATACAGAAGGCACTTGTTTCATTTGTTTAATGTCAAGCTTTTCCAAGCCCATTTGCATTCTTGAAACATTGGCATCTTTATCATTTTGAATCAACACTTCGCGTAAGGCTACAATATCTTGTTTCATATCAATATCAAGCTTGCCATCGGCATAAAGTACAATCTGTCTTTTTGTACTTTTCATTCCAATACTTTTAATCTTAAGCTCGTATTTGCCTTTCGCTAGTGAAAATGAATAATAGCCAAAAGCATCGGTAGCCGTACCTTTGGTATTGGCTGCATCTACAAATATAATGGCTCCAACTACCGGCTCGCCCGAATCTATATCTCGTACATGCCCTGAAAGATTGGCATCTCCGGGCTTAATCCCGTCTGTTTTTCTGCCTATCTCATAGAGTTTACTTTCTGCGGCAGCTTTCAACTTTACCACTTTTGTGTTTTGGAAATAGTTAGGAATTTTGCCTCCTTCTATAGGAGTTGCACTTCTTTCAAAAAATTGAAAAGGAAGCTCCGTTTGAATAACAACGGCTTTAGTAACGAATATTCTATTTTGGTTATCAATTGCAAAATTAAAATCTGTACCTGCAAATGCTTCAGTTAAAAGTTCCTTTACTGGTTTTTCAGCCAAATTGAGAGGAATTTTGAGGCTATCGGTCTGGCTTTTATCATAATAGAAAAAATAGGAAGATTGTGATTCAATCTTCTTTACCAATTCATCAAAACCCATACTTGATATTGTGGAAATACCAGTTGTGGTAGTTTCCATTTGGCTATATAATGGTATGGATATGCCAATGCTACAAACCAAGAAAAAAAAGATAATTCGAAACAAGCTGTTATTCATTTCCAATGGAATTGTAATACTCGGTAATTTTCATAATCGCAACTTCAGGGTTTTCTTTAAAATTGATATTGCTTTCTTTCATGTAGTTCTGAATCTCCTTTTTTTTATCTTTCAACACATTCAACACCGAATTTTTTGAATGAATTTTCTCCAGATTGCCATTTTTCAAAATATAAAGCTCATTTCTCTCCAATACATCTCGTCTTACCTGACTATCGCTGGTAATGAGCTCATCTATTATTTTATTTCGGTAAATGATAAACTTGGTATTACCATCAGAAATCAAATCGTAATACTGCAAAATGGGCACTCCTTTCTTATCGTTTGCTAGCGAGATATTGACAAAACTATGCCCTGCGATAGTAAAGCTTTTTACTTTTCCTTTAGTTAATTGAATCTTGATATAGCCACCGTAGTGCTTGGTAATCAGCTCTTGACTCAATAAATTGTACATCAGAGAAATATTTTCATATACCTCGCCATCGTATAATACGCTACCTGTTTTGAAATCTCTCCCATCAAAGTACGGATGCCCGTTGAGCCTGAAATTATAATTCACATCTTCCCTACCATTGTAAAGGTGAGAAGTTTGCCCCATGGCTTGGTTATACAATTCTGTCGCAAATTTTATACCTTGGTTGCTAGAAGTATCAGGCGAAGAAACTTGAGCTGAAATAGAAAAGGTAGCCGCAACGAAAAAAAACAGAAAATAAAGACCTGACATTTTGGCTTTATGGGTTGCTAATGGCGTAACTTTTTTTAAAGAACTGTTAGAAGCTAAAGGGATGATTATTAAGAAGTTATTGAGCATAATATATTTTAACAAAAGTATAGACTACTTTTAATAAAACAAAATTAGGATATTATTTCTTTGAATTGTCATACTTAGAGAAGTACATATTTTTTTCAGCAAATTAAAATTATCAAGAGATTTTCAAGACAAATATTCTATTTAACCCATTTCTCCAGTGCCTATTATATACTTTCTAAATTAATTGCAATAGTAAATAACATCTAGACTTTCAAAGTACTACAAGAACAGGAAAACATAAATAATACTCGAAGGGTCTAGAAACTGACAGAAAAAAAGTTTTAAAACGAATACCCTATTGAAATACCTAGAAAAGGATAATATCTATAATAGACTTGATTTTCATAATTAGGATAGTATCCATTAGAAGATAAATAAACACTTCTTTCTTCGCGGATTGCTACAGTCGTTAGAAATGCTCTAAGAAGAAAACCTCTGGCTGATTGCCTTCTATATCCTATTACCGGAGTAAAATAAAAATAATTATTATCAGAAATAGATGATTCGTCATTAAATAATCTATTTGTTACCACACCCGCTCCACCTCCAATTTCAAAAAAATTCATTCCATCACCTATATTGTAAGTACTAGTTATATTTAAAATATTTATGGTGGCAAATGGACCGATTCCAACTTTTACTGTACCAAAATTATTTTTTTTATTGCTAAAAAATCTTCTTTCATAATTAAGTGATGCGATTAAACCATTGCCTCCAGCTTCAAAAAATACTGAGTTCTTTCTTTTTATCGGTTCGCAAATGGTAGAAACATCTCGTACCACAGGTGTGCTGCCCGTGGTAAATATATCTTTTTGTCCATTTTCATATTTTACAAAAAGAATATTGGCTTTAAGTTCGGAATATTCTGGTCCATCGAGGTTGTCTTTCTTTTTGTAAACAACATCTAAAGCATTTACTCTCACTACTTTACCAAATATCTCTTCTCCAGAGGTTTTCACAATTTGATCTTGGGCAAAAATGCTTCCTGATATAATCAAAATAGCAAACAAGGCAATCGAAATTCTTTTCATAGTTAATTTAAATTTAGTGTATTATTTTAAAAAAAAGCTCAAACAAGCTTTTTGCAAAAGCATCTCTTTTAACAGTATATAAACTATTAAAAGCAATGCAGGTAAATTGAAAATAGTAAGGTGAGCTGATACGCTTATTTTGCTTTAGCCGTTCTAGTAGTGGGTTTTCTATCTGAGGCACGGGTGCCGCCCAATACTTCTATTTCGTTAGCATCTTCGCCAAATTTGCCCGGAGCACTGCTAAGTACTGTTGCGTGCATCTTTTTTATCTTAGATTCTACTATATCTATTTCATTAGCTTTGCTGTTAGCCGATTTTAATACTTGGTTGTAGCTTTCTACTTTAGCAGTATAGTCTTTTATCAAATCTTCTAATATAAGAGATGTAATAGATTGCACATCTCCTCCATATTCAATTACTTTTCCTTTGTCGGAATCTATTTTTTTCATTCCTGCAAGCCTAGTTCGTGCTTTCGATACATCAGAAGATTCTTCCCTTTCTTTAAACGCCATAATACAATTATTAGAATTTATAAAATTTACTAGTGTGCTTCAAACATACTAGCAATATTTATAATACACAAATATTTATTTATTTTATTGTACTAAAGTTTAAATATTTATTTTATTAATTATTTACTAATAATAATAGTCTAGCTAATAAAAAAGGATTGAGTGTAGAGGCCATATTGATATGCGTATAGTTGACAGGTAAAATATATGTAAGCAGACGTATAATATGCAGTTATATATATCATGTAATTAAAAATTATCTGTTTAAATTAAAAAATATATTTTAAAGTTTTAAAAAAATAGATTGTATTTCTAAAAATATAGGTTGCAATTTAATAATGATACTTATTATTTTAAAAAAAATAGGTTGTATTTCAAAAAAGAGAGATTAGATTTTGAAAAGTGCAGGTTGTATTACTAAACAAATACCTATCATTTTTAAAAATATACATTGTATTTCTAAAAATAAGGGTTGAATTACTAAATGAAAACATAGTAATTTAGAAATGATTAACCTTATTTTAGAATGCTATCTAATTATTTTTATATATATAAGTAAAATTTTTAGCATAGTAGGTATAATATTTAAAATAATGTCTGAAACTGATAGTTACAAACCATCAGTTTCAGACATTACAAAGCTATTATTTAGATAAATAGTAAGCAGTAGGCTTATTTATCGGTATTGAGTATAATGGGGCTGCTTTTGCCTCCACTCATGATAATGATTTTGGTGTTGGGCGATATGGCAATATCTTTCTGTGCCTTTATCATTTCGTATTGCAGCTGTTTGTCTGAAAGTCCGCTGCTCATTATCTTTTGATAGTCGGCTATGCCTTGTGCTTCCACACGCTTGCGGTCTGCTTCTTGGCGTTCTTTATCAAGTACAAACTTCATCTTTTGCGATTCTTGCTCGGCATTTATTTTCGATTCGATAGCTAACTTTACAGATTCCGGCAAATTGATATTTCTAATCAGCAATTGCTCTAATTGTATGCCTCTTACTTTAAAATCTTTCTCAATATCTTTAAAAATTCGGCTTTGAAACTCATCTCTCTTAACTGAATACAGCGACACAGCATCGTAATACACTGCATTGTCTCTTATTTTAGTACGTGTAATGGGCCTTACCACCACATCTTTGTAATCTACCCCTATTTGCTTTAATATTTCGGGTGTTCGCGAGGGCTCTACTCTATATAATATGGTCAAATCTATAATTACCTCCAGTCCATCGGCTGTAAGCACCCTTATGGCATCGTCTCCATTCTTGTCGCCTTCATCGTGCACAGACGACATCGTATAGTTTTGGGTTTTTTTATCAAAAGTTTTCACTTCTACTAATGGGTTTACCAAGTGAAGCCCACTTTCAAGTATAGCTTCGCTTACGCTTCCGTATAGCGATTGCACACCTACCTCACCAGCTCCTATTTGCACCACCGATGCCAATAATATACCGATTACTACGCACAGGCCACCCAATACTTTTAGGGTAGTACCAAACTTATAATAAAACTCCGAGCCTTTATTTATGGAAAAGGCTACGATAATGGCAATAATTCCTAATACTGAAATAAACATGTCGTATATATTTTATTTGTAAAGTTAGTATTAATAATGTGTTTGCAACACACTGTCTGCAAACCTTTCAGGCAAAGGAAAATGCACAAAAAAATTTTCTAAATAAATATAACCTGCGAATAGTTAGTATTTCCAATCGCTATTTCTAACTTCACGCATCAACTTTTTTACTGCCATACATTGAACGTAAGACTCAGATTTCTCGGAGGTGCCAAATCGGTAACAGGCTCAAAATATTTACTCGAAATAGATAATGCTAAAATCAGTTACAAATTGCTTATTGACTGCGGTCTATTTCAAGGATTGAAAGATTTGCGGCTTCGAAACTGGGAAGAATTTCCCCTCAATCCCAAGCTCATCAATGCCGTTATCATTTCTCACGCCCATATTGATCATACCGGCTACTTGCCTAAAATATTCAAAGAGGGCTACAAAGGCAAAGTGTATTGCACGCAAGCCACTAAAGAATTGATGGAGATTATGCTGCTCGATTCGGCAAAATTGCAAGAAGAAGAGGCAGAATATGCGTTCAAAAAAGGCTATTCAAAGCATGAAAAACCACAGCCTCTCTATACTACTGAAGATGTAAGCTATACATTGTCGTTCCTAAATGGCCATCCTTACAAAGAGAAAATAAAAATTAGCCCTGAGATTACAGTAGAATTTCACGATGCAGGGCATATTTTGGGCTCGGCTATCGTAGAAATATATTTAGCAGGAGATAACCAGAAAAAGAAGCTGGTTTTCTCGGGCGATTTGGGCCGATACAACAAGCCTATTCTACGAAACCCCCAAGCCATCACCTCTGCCGATATTTTAATGGTAGAATCTACCTATGGCAACAAAGAAAACCCAGTCGACAACCCCAAAGAAGCCTTGGCAGATGCCATCAACAATGCTTTCGACAAGGGTGGTTGTGTGCTTATTCCTGCATTTGCCGTAGGCCGCACCCAAACTTTAATCTATTACTTCAAGCAATTGATAGAGGAGCGTAAAATACCAAGCGTACCCATATTTGTAGACAGCCCCATGGGTATATCGGCCACTGGCATCTACAAACGCAACAAAATCTTCCATACCATGAACGATGATGCCGTTTCAATATTTAACTACCAAAACATAAGGTATTGCCGCAGCCAACAAGAATCTATTGCCATCAACAATATTAAAAATCGCTGCATCATTATCTCATCTAGCGGCATGTGCAATGGTGGGCGTATTTTGCATCATTTATATAATAGATTGCCCAAGCCCAACGACACCGTGCTATTTGTAGGCTACCAATCGGAAGGTACACGAGGCAGGAAAATATTAGATGGCGAAAAGACTACCCGTATTTTCGGAGAAGAGGTAGAAGTGAAATGCAATATTGTTCACTTAGATGGGCTTTCTGCCCATGCCGATAAAAATGAATTATTCAAATGGTTGAAAAATTTCAAATCGGCACCCAAGCAAACTTTTACCGTGCATGGCGAAACAGAAAGCATGAACCTTTATGCCCAGAACATTCGCAATACCTTTGGCTGGAATGTAACCGTGCCCGAATACCTCGAGAGCTTCGAACTTTTTAAGGGAATTTAGAATATACAACATTACAACCTTATGATGTTTGCTTTACGTTTCGATGGGTAGCATTCCCTAAAGAGGTTTTTGTCTGTAAGCTTTAATTTCCAAAAACCTAGCATTTGAAATTCTAGAAATTGAATGGTTCGGTAAAATAGCTTTTGCACCATTTATAATAAATACTTAAATATTTTTTCTTGCGAATGAACCGTAGGGCTTTACATCTTGCCATTTTGCAACTCAATAGTAGTCAGTTTTTTATGCAATGTTTTTATCTCGGTTATATGCGAATGAACCGACAAACATAAAATGTAATACCCTCTATTTCAATTAGTTGAGAAAAAATTCACTTTTTATTTAGAATTACACGTGGTATTTTTGCAACATTAATTTTAATTAATTTAATATCTAATGTTATGAAACACACTACAACATGGCGATTTATTCGCAAATCACTTTCTAAAGGCTTGATACTGGTAGGTATACCCGTATTAAGTTTAGTAAACACCGCCACAACAATGGCACAATCTATTTCAATTACAAGCCCTGCAGCTGGTGCTACCATTGCACCCAATGCAAACATCACCATACAAGTGGCGACTTCAGGCTCTGTAACTAATGTAACCTATTGGGTAGATAGCTATGTATGGATAGGAAATAATAGTTCTTCTCCCTTTTCACTTAATTGGACAAATAATTTAGCAAACGGAAGCCATGTTATCAAAGCCAGAGCTAATTTCAGCAATGGAACCTCAATAGATGCAGTTGACAGAACCATAACCGTAGGCACCGGAGGCGGAGGTGGTGGCGGAGGCACTACCACAAAGTTTGAAGCTGAAAGTGCTCAGCTTACTGGAGTATCAGTTGCTAGTTCACAAAGTGGCTATTCCGGCTCAGGGTACATAGATCCCAGCAGCTTTGATGCCAATGGCGATAAAGTGACATTTACAGTAAATGTGGTTAGCGGTGGTAATTATCCCTTGGTGATTCGGTATGGCGGCTTTAATGGCGACAAATCACAAACGATAGAAGTTAATGGTGCTACAGTTAGCAATTGTGCTACTAATTTCCCGGCAAGTTCGGCATTTACCGATTCTAACTTTGGAAATGTAGCACTCAATGCAGGCAACAACACTATAGCTATTGTAAAATGCTATGGATATATGGCTATTGATTACATTACTGTAGGTGGTTCTACTGGTGGTGGTGGCGATACACAAGCTCCAAGTGTGCCTTCAGGTTTGTCATCTGCTAGTATTTCACAAACTAGCTTTACTTTAAACTGGTCAGCTGCTTCAGATAATGTAGGTGTTACTGGATATGAAGTTTTTCGCAACGGCTCATCTATAGGTACACCAACTTCAACCAGTTTCAATGTATCAGGCTTATCAGCAAGCACAGCTTACAGTATGACCGTAAGGGCTAGAGATGCAGCCGGTAATTGGTCGTCACAATCTAGCAGTTTAAGTGTAACTACCAGTGCCGCTACAGGAGGAGGGACAGGCACAGGATTAAGAGGTGAATATTATAACAATAAGACTTTGTCATCGCCAAGTGTACTCACCAGAACTGATGCTACTGTAAACAATGATTATGGAAACGGCTCACCTGCTGCAGGGGTAAATGCCGATAATTTTTCTGTAAGATGGACAGGGCAAGTAGAAGCACCCGTTTCTGGAAGTTATACCTTTAGCACTACATCAGATGATGGCGTAAGGCTTTTTGTAAATGGTAATCAAGTGATTAACAACTGGACAGATCATGGCCCTGTCACAGATAATAGTGCGGGAATATCTTTGACTGCTGGGCAGAAATATACTATATCGATGGAGTATTATGAAAGTGGTGGCGGAGCGGTAGCGAGATTACTTTGGGCATATCCGGGCCAATCGCAACAAATTATTCCACAAACAAGATTATTTCCTGCAAGTGGTGGTGGCGATACACAACTCCCAAGCACACCTGCAAGTGTTGCTACCTCTGCTGTTACACAAACCAGTGTTACCATTTCTTGGAATGCTTCTACCGACAATGTGGGCGTAACAGGATATGATGTATATAGAAATGGCAGCTTTTTGGCTTCCACGTCATCTACAAGCTACAATGCTACCGGGCTTAACTGCAATACTGCCTATAGTTTTTATGTAAAAGCGAAAGATGCGGCAGGCAATCAATCAGCTAACAGCAGCACCGTAAATGCAACTACTTCTGCATGTGCAGTAGTTACCACTGGGATGACAGCAGGTACTCAATTTTGGAACATAGCCTGGGAAAGTCCATTAAATTTCTTTGTATCAGGTGTAAACTGGTCTAGCACATCAAATCCGTGGAATCCAACATTTATTTCTGAATTGCAACAAGCACAGATTAAAACTCTCCGTTTTATGGATTGGAATAATACGAACGATATTTCTGCCAGAAATTGGAGCCAACGTATATCAAAGACAGCTAATCACTATAATGTTGATAATAGGAATTCGAATTACAGACACGATTATAATGCAGGAACAAATACCCATACCATTGTACAAGATGCCGAACAAGGATTTGGTGTAGCTTATGAATGGCAAATTGACCTTTGTAACAGATTGGGTGCTGATTTGTGGATGAATATCCCCATGAACTCGTCTGCCGATTATCAATTTCAATTGGCTACATTAATTAAAAACAACCTTAATTCGAATCTAAAGGTGTATGTAGAATATTCTAATGAAACCTGGAATACTTCTTTTTCTACTTGGGTATATGCCTATCAAAATGGACTTGCTCTGGGGCTTAACAACTTAAATTACAACGGAGCTTTTGTAGAACCTTGGAGAGCTTATACAGTATATGCATCTGTACGCGCATTTCAACAATTTGAAAATGTATTTGGTGTAAACAGCTCAAGAATCGTGAAAGTAATTGCTGGTCAGGTTGGCTACCACTGGCCTGGTTTCGATTTTAATCATCAAACACAAGGTGATTTAGCCGCACTGGCAAATTCCACCATCAATCCAAATGGCATTACGATAAATGCCTATGCAGTAGCTCCATATATGGGTGGCCAAAGCATGGCAGAGCAAGATGCTGCTATTGATGAAAATGTTCAAGGTGTGGTTTGGGCGAAAAATACACTAAACGGAACAGGAATAAAATTAATGGTCTACGAAGGTGGCTCAGATAATTTTACTGATCAAAATTTAGCACTTACCCGCAATCCACAACAGCAATCGCTTTATGTAGAATATTTATCAAAGCTAGACGACCATATTGATGGCCCATTCAATCAATATACCTTTTACGGAGGACCATGGGGGCTTAAAAATTTCGCTGGTGAATCACCTTCTGTAGCATCCAAATGGAGAGGCTGGATAGATTATTGGGTTAACGGAGTGAGGGCAAGAGAAGGAGATGAAGAGGCAATAGTTTCTTCTGACGATAATTCTTTCTCAGTTTATCCTAATCCTGCTAACGATGTATTGAATATAAAAGCACCAAATGATGCGATAAAGCTGGAAATATTAGATTTAACAGGCTCATTATTAAAAAGCATTAAGATTACAGAGCTTGATTCGAAAGTTGATATTAGAGATCTTAGCCAAAGTATTTACATGATCTCTATCATCAAATCTAACGGTGCAAAGACCTCGTTGAAATTCATTAAAAACTAGTAATAGTAAATAGTAATAGTTCAGAATTAACAAAGGAGATGCCCAATGGGTGTCTCTTTTTTTTTGTTATCTCCTTTTATTGGGTAGTGCCAATTAAAGTAAAGTGCTTTTTTGTAAAAGTTTTAAACTCTTATTTCTTTCCATTGAGCTTTTTCAAAGCTTCCATCTGCATATCTTTTCTACCTGAAATTTCCTTGGGCTGAGGGCCTGCGGCTTGAAAAGGCACATATTTGTCTAATTTCAGCTTGTCAGATACTTTTATCGATTTCATTATTTCCACAGCTTTTTGCGTCCACTCGGCTCTAGAAATATATGTAGAATTGAAATTGAAAACCAATATTCGATTTGCGTAAATGGTGTAGGCCAAGTAATTGTATCGTCTGGTTACGATAGTGGTTTCATCTATTCTCTTGTCGTCTTTTATGGCTGAAGTAAATTCGAAATACACAAATTTTCGGCCATTCACTTCCACAATAGTACCATCTTGAATAAAATCAACCTCAGCAAATACCGAAGCAATAGTTGATTTATACATGTCTTTTAAAATATTCAGATTGTTGTTTCTCCATGTATTTACAGCGGCATTCACACCCATTTCCGCTTTTTTATCCCTGCTTTCATACATAGCAATGGGTTTTTTATAGGTAGGATATTTCTGAGCCAAGTTGTCATCGCTCATCAATGTGAAATTTTCGGGAATATATAGAACTAGACCTTTGGAAGGCTCTACTTTCTTGGTTTGAGAAACGCTTAAAAGCGGTAGTATTGAACAAAAAATGAGAAAAAGCTTAGCGTTGGGCATTGGAGAAAAGTAGGTATTGGAATGCTATAATTATAAAACAGGTAAATAATAAGCTGCAAAATACTTTGGCCAATGTCCAGTAAAAAAGATGAAAACCGCCTGCCTCAAGAAAAAACAAAATGAATAAATGAACAAAAACCAAGACAAGCACATAAATAGAATACCAACGAATACCCATGGCTTTTATAGAAATCTCTACGGCATCGTCATAGCCGCCAAGTGGGGTAAGTAGCCTTATTATACCTGGTCGAAAAAAGGTAATAGCTACACAGGCAGCCGCATGTATGCCCAATGTATCGTAAAACAAATCTACACTTATACCAATGGCGAATGCAATAAGCATAAGCAGGGGCATAGCAATATCTAAAGGCAAACTGATAAGAATAACAATATAAATAAAACAAAATGCAACATTGAAAAGGGCGAAATCTTTCACCCAAAACAATTGTAGAATCATGTAAAACAAAAAAACCACACTAAACCTTATTAGGCTACCTATTCTCATTTTGATCCGATGTCGAAGCTGATTCCAAGCTGTCGAGTTGAAATTTTAATTTATTTTTTACTATATACACATAGTTTAGTGTAGAAAAATCTGTGGCCAACTTCACTTCTATATTGTAAAAATTTTCATCTCCTTTTATTTTTATAGCATTTACAATACCTACCATTTCACCTTCAGGATATACAGAGTTTTGCTCTGATGTAACAATAGTGTCGCCTTTTTTCACTACCAAATGTCTCGCAACGTACAGCATTTTGGCTTTTTGGGCATCTATTCCTTCCCATTTTATAGTGCCAAGTGCATTGTTTCTCTTCAATTTTGAAGAAACTAAATTTTCCTTGTTCAATATCGAAGTAATGGTAGAAAAATTTTTAGAGCAAGCTTTGATTTTGCCCACAATGCCATCGTTGCAAATTACACCCATGCCAGGAGCAAGGCTATCAGCCCAACCTTTATTTATGGTGAGATAATTTTTAAAATTACTAGTAGAACTGTTTATCACTTTTGCAGCCACAAAATTGTATTTCTTTATATAACTGGAATCGACCGCCTCTAAAAAAGTAAAATCCTTGGCTAATCTGTTTGCTGACAACTGCTTATAAAGTTTGGCATTTTCCAACACTAGTTTATCATTTATTTCTTTCAGTATCAAATAATCTTTGGTATTGTTTGAAACTTCCAAAACATTGCCCACCATCATATTAGAAGAATTGAAAAAGGCTGCACTTTGGTAGGGGCTGTAGGAAAAAATCAACCACATACATACTACCTCAAAAAACAAAAAACATATAAAATTGAGCCTATTTAATAAAAATTGTATTACTTTATTCACTTGTAATCTCTTTTAAAGATAAATACAACCTCCAATATTGTCGATCGAAGCCCCGGTTACGGATTTTAGGCAATTAGGTATATTTTTTATTCTTAACAACCCAAGCAATGCAAATATAATGGCTTCTTTGAATTTCACTGTGTTTTCATCGGGAATAATGACTTGGCACTTTCCTGCCAATTTTTTAACAATCAATTGCATCAAATGCTTGTTAAATGCTCCACCACCAGTTACCAACATAGTTGTATCAATTTCAAGATTACTGTTTTCTAATACAACTTTAGAAATCTGAATAGCAATATGCTCGCAGTAACTTGCTAAGATATCCCCTTCAAGCAAACTATACTTTTCCAAAATTGGAAAAATTTCAGCCATCACCCATTCCTTGCCTAATGATTTGGGGTATTCTTTTTTATAAAATGGCAAAGAATTTAACTCATTCAGTATTTGAAGATTAACTTTTCCTGATGCTGCCAATTTCCCTTCTTCATCATAAGCTATTCCTAACTTTTGGGCATAAAAATTCAATACTATGTTAGCCGCCACAATATCAAAAGCAATCATTGTATGTTGATTTTGAAAAGAAATATTAGCGAAACCGCCCAGATTGAGGCAGAATTTATAATTGGGAAACAACAATCTATCACCTATGGGTACTAATGGAGCTCCATTTCCACCCATAGCTACATCCTTACTTCGAAAATCACATATTACAACATGGCCACTTTGCGCAGCCAAATCTGCTCCGTGTCCAACCTGCACCGTAAACCCTTTTTCAGGTTGATGAAAAATGGTGTGCCCATGTGAAGCAACAAAATCTAACTTCTCTATTTGAAATTTTGCTAAGAAATCCGCTACTGATTTTCCAAAAAAAGCACCGATTTTCCTATCCCATTCACAAAAATCAACGGCATTTGCATTTTCTAATTTTATAAAAACTGATTTCCAATTCTCATCGTAATCTACTGTTTCACAATGTATTACTTCATATTTTATACTAGATTCTGATAGGCCAAATCTACAATAGGCCAAATCTATTCCATCTACAGAAGTACCTGACATTAAGCCGATTATGTAAAATTCTGATTTTGAAGAATCCATATTCATAAGTATTAGATTTCGGTTTTAAGGTGGAGGCTAATGTATTAGTAAACTCAAAAGTAGGGTCGCTATTTCGAAGGGAAAGCTAACCTCTTTAAGTTTAAAATAGAAAGGATTTAGCAAGAGACAATTATTTCACTAACTGACCCAGATAGTTAAGTGCCGTTACGACACTAATTAAACAGCAACCAGTGCAGCCCAAACTGAAAACCTCCATTAATAGCGGGATAATAAGGGGAGATATAATACCCTTTGCTCAAGCCAACCAATTGGTTCAATTGATTAATTTTCAAGAAAATTCGGGCATTTCTTAGCTTCGCTGTAATAAAAAAATCTACTAGCGTATTATTGTTCAAGCTGTATAAATTGGACGAATTTTGTAAATCTTGTACCAAGAACTGCCCAACTGAAGGCATATATGTATCTCCATAATAATTGGAACGATAGTAAATATCAAACCCAAATCTGAAATCTTGCTTGTTTATTTTGCTTTTTGGTACATATTTGATATATATTCTCGGGTTTACATAATAGGCGGGCATTCGTATTACATCAGGCTGATTATTAGGTATATAGGTATATTTTACTTGGGTATCGAAATGAATAAGCCATAGACTGGCATTGAAAGTGAGATCTAAAAAACCGTAATATAATTGTTTATCTTTATCAGTTTGCATTGGCATTACTTCACTATTGAAATAGGTGTAATTTTGCAGCTGAAATACTGAGGGTTGAAGAGAAAAATATACCTTTTTTGACTCTAAATGAAACTTTGCATACAAATTATTGGAGGTACTTGCTCTTAAAGGTTGGTTCCAATAGTAGAGATTATGTTGCAAAGAATAGTAATTGATGATGGAAGGCGAATTTCTTAACAAATTTAAACCAAACTCTACATTGTATAAATTAGCCTTAAAGTTGAAATTGTAATCGCCCTTATAATCGTAATTGCGATATTGGTTTGGCAAATAAACTTTTGAGGTGTCCATTGTATTAGGGCTAGCATTTACAGCTGCTTCATATACCGAATCTGGCTTGCTTTTATTTATTAGTGATGCCATCATTTCCCCGGCAAATTCAAAACTTATGCTGTCAGAAAGTTTGTATTTGGCAAAGCCACCAAAATAACTTTCATAAAGCCGAATTTCAGCCTTGGGGTCGGCAAGCCACTTGCCTATTTCCCTTCCCGGTGAACTAAAAAAATCGAATCCAGAAACTATCGAAAGTTGTTTCGACCCTGTTACATATCGATTTTTGTAATAAAAACCAATGGCAAATTTCCCCCAGTTGCTTTTCAAGCCTATTTTATTGGTGATGTAGGCAAATTCGTAATTGAAATACGCTTTCCCTTCGGCATGCCTATTACCACCTTTGTAAAAATTGCTATCTATATTTGAAGACAACCTAGTAACCGGATCGCCAAAGGTATACCTTTGGTTTCGCCTATCGAATTCATAAAAAGCCGAAAGCCTCCCCAGTTTTAAAATATCATATTGGTGATACATAAAATATGATACTCTACGATCTCTTGAAAATATTCTATTGGCAGTTGTAGCTCCATTTACGCTAAAACTCAAGGCATTGAGTTGTACTGGCCAACCACCAACATTGTTCGGTAATCTGCTTGGGCTAAGCTGTGTTTCTTCCGAACCCGCATTTATATTATTCAATTTCACCAATCCACCTTGCTCATTGGTATTGTATAAAAAATAATTAAAATTGCCCATGAAGTGATACCTACCGTCTCTTGATTTGGTAGAGGTGTAAAATATAAATTCCTGCCCCAATGCAAGTCCCCTGGAGCTGGTTCCCGACTGCCCAATTTGCTTATCTGCATATATTCTTTCGTAGCTAAAGCCCAAATTCCAACTCCTAGTTATGTTTCTATTGATATCCAGCTTTATTCGGTCTTCGCCCGTAGTACCGGGCATACCCACATAATATACATTTGTATATGGCGATTTCGAATTGTAGTATTTTACTTTTGATGGATCAGTATAATACAAATTATATACATTAAACCCTGATTGATAGCCCAAAGTCTCAGGTTGTTTCAGGAAAACGGCTTTGGAAGGCGTACCAATCAACCCTAAATTTTGATAAATATTATCTTCTCCATAGTTCATGTTGTATTGTTGAATTCTATCAATCGAAGTATCAGATTTAGTATAGGAATATTCATTCTTAAAAAAGCGACTGCTATAGGGTAATTCTTTTAGTGGTTTCTTCTTAAAGAAACTAAGAAACCTAAAATATGGATCAGAAAGCGAATCTTTCTTATAATAACTAGTGGTGTCGCTTATAGTTAGTTCAGCTTTTTCTGTGGAATCTTTTCTGAACTTTGCCAAACTATCTGCCAGCAATTTTGCCTTCAGTTCCGATGGAGCATACAATTGAGGTCGTTCATAATCAAGTTTAAAATTAGGAACTAATTGGGTGAATGGCCTTGCTAAAAGTGTATCTTTATTAAAAAAGACGCGATTCTCTTTATATAGTGTTTCTACTGTAAATATTTTAGAAGTGTTGCTGCCGTAAATTACTTTGGTGGTATCATCTACAATTGAGGTAGATTTTTGAGCATTAGATTTGAAAAAAATTAATCCGGTTAAAAAAAAGAGGGCTATTCGAAAATTCACGCCCAAAAATAGCTAAATTATTTCAGCCCTTTCATCACGAGCTTTTGAAATTGGGCTTCATTTTCAAGAAAATATATTTCTATGGGGATATAAAAAACAGGAATGTTGGCTAAATGGCGTTTGATATCACTTTCCATCCATTTCATCATGTCTTTCTCAGTAGTTACAATACATTTTCTACTTGATTTCTCTTCCCTGAATTTCTCGAAAATTTTTGCAAAATCATTATGAGAATAATTATGATGGTCGGAAAATTCTAAATGCGAGGCAAGAGTGAAATTATCTGAGATATATTTTTTAAGTGGTTTTGCCTGAGCAATGCCAGTTACCAATATTATTTTGCTACTGAAATCAAAAGGTAAATTAGGCTCAAAAATGTCGAGAGGAGTGCCATATTTCATACCTGTAAAGAACACAGGTTTGGCTTCTATATCAATAAATCTTTTCAACTTTTGCCTTATGTACTCCATTTTATAGCCCACATCTTCAGGGCATTTGGTTATCACTATGGCATCAGCTCGGTTTACACCAGCTCTGCTTTCTCGCAATCGCCCCATAGGCAATAAATAATCCCTAAAAAACAAAAGATTATAATCGGAAAGTAAAATGTTAAGCGTAGGTTTTGCTTTGCGGTGTTGAAAGGCATCATCAAGCAATACTACCTGTGTTTCAGGGTGTTTCGATAAAAGTCTTGGAATAGCTATTGAACGCTCTTCCGCTACCATCACCTTTATTTTGGGGTAAAATTTATGCAGAAACTGTTTGGGTTCATCACCAATTTCAGTAGCTGTCGAGTTAGCATTTGCCAATATAATACCTTTAGTTTTTCTACCATAGCCTCTGCTTAATGTAGCTACTTTGTATTTGTGGTAAAATAATCCAACCAAATACTCAATAAATGGCGTTTTACCTGTGCCCCCAACTGAGAGATTTCCTACAGAAATACTATGTACATCAAATTCTTGCGGCTTAAAATGAAGAATTCGATTATCATAAAGAAAATTGCGAAAGCTTGTTACTAAAAAATAAATTAGACTGAATGGGAATAACAAGAATTTCAACTGTTTCTATTAATTGGAGTTCATAATATAGAGTAAACCTTCTTTGAGCGAATAAAAAGAAGTACGTATTTTTTGAATTTGGTAACGCCTAAGTACATAATCAATCAGGCAAGTGGCCACCACTATCATGTCTACCCTCATTTCCGACATGCCAGGTATTTTTTTTCTGTCTTCTACCGGTTTGCTAATGAGAGTATGAAAAAGCTTGTCAAAATATTTAATTGGCAACTCAAATTCAGTACCAGATTCTAAGTCGTAATCTAAATTATGTTCCTGTATGTAAATTTCACAAAGTGTATCGAAAGTACCTGAAGAACCAATCAAAACAGTTGGCTTCAACCTCTCAACTTGGATTTTCAATTCCACCAAATGGCTATCAAAAAAACGATTCATTTCATCTAAAGAAAACAAAGAAATTGGATCTGAAAAATGAAATTTATCAAGCAATCGCTGTGCACCGATTTCAAAACTTTTTTTCCAAAATATATGGTTTTCGTCACATATTATAAATTCGATACTTCCACCACCAATATCGAGAATAAGAGAAACTTCATCACCAATAGTTAAGGCGGATTTTACACCGTAATATATAAGTTCGGCCTCGCGATTTCCATCTATAATTTGCACGTCTATGCCAGTTTCACTTTTTATTCTATACACAAGTTCTTGGCCGTTTGCAGCATTACGGAAAGCACTTGTGGCTACCGCTAGAACATGCTCAACTTGCTGATAATCAATAAATTTTTTGAAATATTTTATCGCATCTATGGCTCTTATACAAGCATCCTCCGTTATTACTTTATTGTGAATACCTCCCTTACCTATTTTCACCGCTACCCTATCATGATGAATAATGGTTCTCACATTTTTATCTACATTTATCGTGAGCAAATTGAAGGTATTTGTTCCTAAATCTAATACTGAGTAGTTGCCGTCTTTCATTCTTTAAGCCCTGCCAAGGGATTGCAAATAATTTCCTTAGGGCAGTTGGGTAAATGAACCAGCCCTTTAATATTTGATTTTCAGTCTTAACTAAATATTGAAACTGTAAATACAATGTGCGTTCAAAAGTAATAAAAAAATGAGTTCAAAAACGGAAATGATATTACTATGGAGAACTAAACTTATTCCTGCAAAATGATTTTAAGACGACTATTACTAATTCTTTACCAGTCAAACCCTTAAATCCCTTGACTTTGCATCCAATCTTGCAAAATAATTACAGCACTTATTTTATCAATATTGCCTTTTTCTCTTCTGAATTTCTTCGAAGTACCAGCAGAAATCATGGTTTGCATCGCTATTTTAGAGGTAAATCTTTCATCATAAAAAAAGATTTGCTGTTCCGGAAATTGAATCTTTAGGTTCTCAATAAGTTCCTTTATCGATTTTGTTGAATTTGTATCTGTGCCGTCAAGCTTTTTGGGCATTCCTACCACTATACTCTCTACTGCTTCTTTGGCAATATAATCTTTTAAAAAATCTTTGAAATGTCTCGTTTCCACAGTAGTGAGGGCATTGGCGGCAATTTTTAGTGTGTCGGTTACAGCTATTCCAGTTCTTTTAAATCCGTAATCGATAGCCAGTATCCTACCCATCAATTCAATGCAATAGTGGAACTTAATAGATCAAATATTCTTCCCTCCAGTGCCAAAGCTTTTGGAAAAAGTATTCCATTTTCTATTTTGGCATGATATTGCATTTCGGCATCTAATTTTTTTAATTCTGTCAAAACAACTTTAGTTTTCAAGTCAAATTGATCACTAATTTCAAAATTTTGTGTCAGTTCGCGTAAACCTTTAAATGGATCATCGTGAACTTCATGGTCGTTTTGAAAATGGCTGATGGAGTTTTCCTTCATTTTTACCTGCACTTTATTAAGCTTTATATGGTCTCTTTCGGCCTCGTTCAGCAAATTTATATAGTTAAAAAGTGTATCTTCCTCTTCATAAATATGTTCCACAAATTCTTCGATAAAAAAGGGAAATACCAATTTCAACTCCTTTTTTATTTCTGGATGATTTCCTTCAAAGTTCTTGATCAAATCAGTGATAAATGGAAGGCGTTGTTTAATAAAAATAAAATGATTGTATTTTAAATATTCAATAAGCAAATCGATAGGAAGGATATCTAAATT
>CAZMFZ010000033.1:0-25236 GCA_964565665.1 uncultured Bifidobacteriaceae bacterium
TCCTATGAGCAAATCCGAATCTTTGGCAATAATGCCAAATAAATAATCGTTGGTTTGGTTTTTGGCAAATTTTTCTAAATACTCTTTCTCTATCTCAAAAGGTATTTGCTGGCTGTAAGTCCGCAAGTTTACCGATACTTCCAAGTCGTTGAGCCATTCGAAATACTTTTCAGCATCTTCAACCCGCACTGGAGCCAAGTAACATTTTTGTCCTAGAAGTTTTTTGCTGTATTTCATTGTAATAGTATTTTAAATCCTCATGTTTTATATTTCACTAGCAATTTGAGCAATAGTTGCTGTTAATATGTTTTCAATATGAATCCGGATATTATTTTCTTTGGATTCTACATCATCTTTAATAGAGATAACGTGAGGTCTAATATCCAATGGAATAGTTGTATCTTTATCATCTTCAATCGCAATGTCTTTGTATTCCAAGAAAGCACCTATTGCAATTACACTGTCATCGTACCCATAGTGATGAATCGTTATACATAGTTCATATTTTTTATTATTGAATAATTCGATTTTGAATTTTATATATGCTTTTGGTAATGAACGATTGAAAAAATAATTATGCTTTATGGCATAGGCTACTATTTGACGATAATAGTAATATTGCTCATTTGTTTCTTTAGGATTACTAGTTTGGACACTAAAATTTGCATTTTCATCAAAATCGCCTTGTAATTTATTGATGTATTCATTTAAGAATTTTTCACAATAGTGGAATACTCGCATTCGTCTTTCCGACAATTGCTTTTCGAATTTCTCTTTATGCTCTTTTTGTTTAGTTTCTAGCTTTAATTTAAAAATATTTGTTACCTCAACAAGAGAATTACTGCTGACCTCTTTTATATTTAATGCCTCTTCAATATTTCTTTTTTGGATTTCGGCAAAATATAATATAAGTTTTTGAGGTTCTCCATTGTGAGCCAATTCTAAGGCTTTGATGTATTTGATTTTTGCTTCTTCTCTTAAAACTGTAATGGGGAAATAATTATTTTTAATAAAGATTAAACTGGCAATAAGCCTTACTACCCTTCCATTTCCATCCTGAAATGGGTGTATTGTAGTAAAAGCATGATGTACCCAGGTAGCTACAATTAAAGGATTTACTTTCTTTTTAGTTAACTCATCATAAATAACAATAAGGTTATCTATTTCTGCATCTACGTGTTCGGGTGGGCAATATAAAATTATAGTTCCATCTTCTCTTGTTGGATTATTTTCTCTTTCTTTAAATTTTCCTTTTATCAAAGGAATCTTGGTTTTATTTCCAAATTGGTCTCTTCCTTCTGCATATTCTTGATGTCGAGTAACCAAATGATGCAAATCACAAATAAATCCTTTTGTAAATAGCCTATCTTCCTTAACTACATCAAATATGAAATCAACAGCATCTAAATGATCCTGTAAATGATTTAAAAGACTTTGCTTGGGAATATTCGTATCATTGTGACTTATTAAAGCACCTAAAAAACCTTCATTAATTAGCGTTTCAGTTACTCCTTTATCTAGGTCGTACATTCGCTCAATTATTCCAGTTTCAATTGCATGTCTTCTTTTTAATTTTACAATAAAAGCTTCATATTCTTGAGAGTTTTTTTGTAAAATTTCTTTCCTGTGAAACCAAGAGAGTGAAATCTCGTCTAAGGTGGAAGTATCACAAGTTAACCAATTGCTAGAAAAAGAAATAAAATCCCATAATCTTAGTGTTTTCATTTAAGCTTAAGTTCTTAAATATTTTACAACAAAATAAAAACTGATTTTAATCAAACTAGAATTGTAATCATCCCAAAGCTGCAATGGCTGCTCCAATAATGCCTGCGTTGTTTTGCTGCTCAGCAATTTTTATCTCGGTATCAATAGCAATGAATGGAAGAAATTTTTCAGGCTTTTTGCTAATACCGCCCCCAATGATAAATAAATCGGGATTGATAGTTCGTTCTAAATGCTTCAAATACTTGTTGAAACGGTCGCTCCAAACTTCCCATTCCAATTCATATTTTTTACGAACGGAATCAGAGCAGTATTTTTCAGCTACTATATCCTTATAATAAAAGTGACCATATTCTGTATTCGGCACCAATTTCCCATCAATAAATAAGGCAGAACCAATGCCTGTGCCTATGGTAAGCATTAACACTACACCATTTACCCCTTTCCCTGCTCCGAATTTCACCTCAGCCAAGCCAGCAGCATCGGCATCGTTTACTACTTTTGTAGGGCATTGGGTGGCTTCAAATATTAGCTTGTCAATATTTACGCCTATCCAACCAATATCTACATTAGCGGCAGTTTTGGCAATTCCATTTTGAATAACTGCTGGAAAACCGCAACCGATTTGGCCTTGCCATTTGAAATCGGAAAGCATTTCTTTGATTGTTTCCAATACAGCTTGAGGCGTGGCAGGCTGTGGTGTTTCAATTCTAATTCTTTCGGTGAGCAATTCGCCCGACACTACATCTACAATGGCTCCTTTTACACCAGAGCCACCAATATCAATGCCAAGTACATGCTTTTCCTCCGTTTTGCTACTAAAAAAGGGAATTCTCACGAGAGTGTAATTAGTTATAAGTGTGTAAATTAAAAAGAGTTACTCCGAAAAATATTCTCAAAAGTAACTCTCATAAAACTTGGTTATTTGGCTTTTGCGGTTGCCTTAGGCGCTAACTCAACCGTTTGTTTGGCTGATTTTCTTTTTCTGCGAACCCCATAGGTGCCTTTCCAAACCTTGCCTTTTTTAGATTTTATATCTCCTTTGCCCATGCTAATGAAAAATTAATTTGAAATGAGAATAATTACAATGTTTGCAAATTTACATAAGCCAAACGAATACAAAAAGCTTTAGGGCTATTAAACATTGACAATGCTTAATAATTTTTTCTATGATGATTTCTATGAAATCCAGCAGATAAAAGCCTCATTTTTTGAATATTTGCGAAGCTAAAACATAAAGCAAGTGTGGATAAAAATACAGCACTCACCAAAGCTTATCGCTATTGTGCCTATCAAGAACGCACTCAAGCCGAGGTAAGAAACAAATTGCAGGAATTGGAATTGTATGACGATGCAGTTGAAGAAATAATAGTACAATTGATTCAGGAAGGCTTTGTAAATGAAGAGCGATTTGCCAAAGCATACGCTTCGGGCAAATTTAGAAACTTGAAATGGGGCAAAATCAAGATTAAACAGGGGCTAAAGCAACATGGATTAAGTGAGTATTGCATAAAAAAAGGTTTGGCAGAGATAGATGGCAATGAATATGAAAAAACGATTTCAAAGCTGATTGAGAAGAAAATGCCAACTTTTAAAGAGAAAATTGTAGCAATTTCACAGCAAAAGATGATAAAATTCTTAATCGGGAAAGGTTTTGAAGCCGATATTGCTGTGGAGATGGTGAAAAGCAGCCATTGATTTCAGTTAGCTTAAGCCAACGGAAATAATCAAAATAAATAGAAGCTTTTGAAATCTAAGCCGAGGCTACAGCCGTTAATATCAAAAATATAACCTTATATGTGGTATAGATCACTACTTGAAAAGAATTTGGTACCCGATTTTTTACTGCGGAATGGTATCAGGCAATTATTAACCCAAAGATTAATTGACGAAACCCATGGAGATGTAGAGCAAAATCAGTTTCATTTCATCGCGCTGCTTGAAAAACTAAGGCAAAGCCCCATTGCCGTAAATACGCAGGAAGCCAACGAGCAACATTACGAAATTCCCACCCCTTTTTACCAAATGGTACTTGGTAAAAACCTCAAATACAGTGCCTGCTACTACGAAACGGGTAAAGAAACATTAAGTCAAGCCGAAGATAAAATGCTTGCAACTACCATTTCAAGAGCTGATTTAAAAGATGGACTTCAAATTCTTGAACTTGGTTGCGGTTGGGGTTCGCTTTCTCTGTATATGGCTGAAAAATATCCCAATAGCAGGATTGTAGCAGTTTCCAATTCTAAAACACAAAAGGAATTTATAGACCTCGAGGCAAAAAAACGTGGCATCAACAACCTCAGCATCATTACCTGCAACATCAACGATTTCCAAACCGACATGAAATTTGACAGGGTTGTCTCGGTCGAAATGTTTGAACATACACGCAATTATGAAGTATTAATGCAGAAGGTGGCCAATTTTCTAACTACTGGAGGAAAGCTATTTGTTCACATTTTCACCCACAGAAACTATACTTATCTCTTTGAGGAAAAAGATGAATCGGATTGGATGTCTAAATATTTCTTTACAGGAGGTACTATGCCATCAGATTATTTGCTTTTGTATTTTCAAAAACAACTTAAAATTGAAAAACATTGGCGTGTAAATGGCAAACACTATGCCCAAACTAGTAAACATTGGCTTCAAAATATGGATAAACACAAAGCGGAGATTACGCCTTTGTTTGAGCAAACGTATGGAAAAGACCAAGCATTGAAATGGTGGGTTTATTGGCGAATATTCTTTATGTCGTGTGCTGAATTGTGGGGCTATAATGAAGGTAATGAATGGTTTGTGAGCCATTACTTATTTGTAAAATGAGATTTAATATTTAAGATAAGAGAATAAAGATGATAATAAATAGTCTACCAAGGTTCTCAAAGGCCTAGAGAAGGTTATAATCATTGAAAAAAAGGTTCTCAAAGGTCTTAAGAACCTTCTCAACCGTATTTAGAAGGTTCTCAATAGTCTTTAGAAGGTTCTCAAAGGCATTAAGAAGGTCTTAATCGATGAAAAGAAGGTTCTCAAAGGTCTCTAGAAGGTTCTCAACAGTTATGAGAAGGATCTCAGTTTATAAAACATTAACCTTAAGTATCAATAATTATAGCTTAACATAATGAAATCGATTGCAATTGTAGGTACAGGAATAGCTGGAATGGGTGCTGCTCATTTACTGCATAAAAAATATGATATCACTCTATTTGAACAAAATGATTACGTAGGTGGGCATACCAACACTGTTTCTATAAATGAAAATGACGCAAACATACCCATAGATACAGGATTTATAGTATTCAATTATGAAACTTATCCTCACTTATGCAAGCTATTTGAAGAACTTGACATAGCCGTAAAAAAAACTGATATGTCTTTTGGCGTGCAGTACAAGCCAACGGGTTTAGAATATTGTGGCACAAGTCTCAATCATTTATTCGCTCAGAGAAAAAACTTATTTAACATAAACTATATCCGTTTTTTATTGCAAATCAACCGCTTTAATAGTGAATGTATTGAAGTTATCAACGACCCTATTTATCAAAATTATTCAGTAAGCACATATGTGAAAGCGAAAAAATATAGTGAAGATTTTACCTATAAATATTTACTTCCCATGACTGCCGCTTTGTGGAGTACGCCTACTGATATTACGCTGCAATTTCCTATTGTATCACTGGTACGTTTCTTCAAAAATCATGGTTTTTTAGGATTGAATACACAATTTCAGTGGTATACAGTTCAAAATGGCAGTCATACTTACAGAGATAAACTTATTGCACCATTTAAAGATAAAATTAGGCTAAACAGTAAAGTAACAAGCGTAAAAAGAATTGACAGTGGAATTGAATTAACTGGAAATAATAAACAAACTTTTAAGTTTAATAAAGTAATATTTGCATCACATGCCGACCAGACACTTGACATGCTTTCTGATGCTACTGATGAGGAAATCAGTTTGCTAAAGCCTTTTCAGTACCAAAACAATATTGCTACGCTTCATACCGATAGCTCCTTAATGCCTAAAAATAAGCTCACATGGTCGGCTTGGAACTATAGAATTGATGAGATTAATAATGAAAAAGTTCCGCATTGCATTTACTACATGAACAGGCTTCAAAATATAAGTAATAATCAAGATTATTTTCTTTCAATTAATGATCCAAGCTTAATAGAACCTAATAAAATATTAAAAGTGATTCAATATGAGCATCCCATATTCACTGTAGAAGCTATGCAAGCACAAAAAAGCTTGCACTTGTTGAATAATAACGATAATAACACCTATTACTGTGGCAGTTATTTCAAATATGGCTTTCATGAGGATGCGCTGGCATCCGCTATTGAGATTTGCAAAAAATTATAATAGATATAAGTATGAATTTAGAATCGTGTATATACAGTTGCGAAGTGTGGCACCGCAGATATTCACCTAAAAAGCACTATTTCAAATATAGTATCTACATGTTTTATATTGATCTAGATGAGTTAACATTACTCAATTCTAAAATAAAATTATTTGGCTACAATACTTTTAACTTATACAATTTCAGAGATAAAGACCACCTACAACTCAACCCATGGCAACATGATATAAATACTAAAGAAAATATTATAAAATATTTGGCAAACAATAAAGTAAATATAAATGAAATTGGAAAAATAAAATTATTGACCAATTTGGTAACTGCAGGCTATATTTTTAATCCCGTATCATTTTATTATGTATTTGATAATCAAAATAAACCTTTGTGTGCAGTAGTTGAAATATGCAATACCTTCCATGAATTAAAACCATATTTCATTGCGATCCACGAATGGAATGAAAAATACTTTGAAAATAAAGCTACTAAATATTTTTATGTATCTCCTTTTATTCAACACAATTCAGCATTTCACTTTCGACTGCAAATACCTTCCGAAAGTTTAACAATACATATTGATGATTTAATAGATGATGAGATTATATTAAAAACACGATTGCAAGGGAAAAAAGCACCACTTTCTGATCGTACATTATTATTCTACTTTCTCTCTATTCCGTTTATAACATTTAAAATAATTATAGCTATACATTTTCAGGCTTTAGTGCTATGGATGAAGAACTTGAAATACTACAAAAAAGCCGATCATATTGATTTGCAAAGAGAAATAACAAGACCACATAAATCCTTAAAAAACCATGGAAACTACTATCAAGAAAGCGAAGCTGTATAATCGCAAGTATAATTTATTTGAAAATCTTGTATTGAAAGGATTGAAAAATCTTCCATTTGGTAGGCTTACTATTACTTTACCAAATGGAGATTTATTGGCGATAGGCAATGGGAAAAGCAATATTGAAGCCAATATCTACATTAAAAATGCCAATTTTTATAAAAAATGTGTACTGTACGGAGATCTGGGTTTTGCCGAAGCATATATTAATGAAGATTGGAACACTGATAATATCACTGAGGTAATCCGTTTTTTTATTCTCAATCTTGAACATACTTCTTTTATGAGCGGTGGAAAGTGGAAGCAAAAGGGTATCAATTTATTTCGTTGGCTCAACAAAATATACCATTCCAGCAGAGCAAATACATTGCTTGGTTCTAAAAAGAACATAGCCGAGCATTACGATTTGGGTAATGATTTTTATAAACTATGGCTTGATAAAACAATGACATATTCCGGTGCTTACTTTATTTATCCAGATATGAATCTTGAAGAGGCGCAGTATAGTAAATACGATAGGTTATGCAGACAATTGCACCTCAAATCAAGCGATTATGTACTTGAAATTGGTAGTGGCTGGGGTAGCAATGCTATTCATATTGCTAAATATTATGGCTGTAAAGTTGATACCGTTACCATTTCAGAAGAGCAATACAAATATGTAAAAGAGCGTATAGCTATAGAGAAATTGAGCGACAAAGTATCGGTTTACTTAAAAGATTATAGGCTTATTAAGGGTAAATACGATAGAATAGTATCTATTGAAATGCTAGAGGCTGTAGGTGCGAAGTATTACAAAACCTATTTCGATACTTGTAATTCTTTGTTGAAGCCACATGGCTTATTTGCCTTGCAGGTAATTACTTGTCCTGATAGCCGATTTAATGAACTAAAGAATAATGTAGATTTTATACAAAAACACATTTTCCCAGGATCTCTGCTGCCTTCTATTGCAGAGATTACAAAATCTATAAATGCTACTAGTAAATTCACCTTAATAAATGCGAAAGACTTGGGAATTGATTATGCTAAAACATTGCATATCTGGCATTTAAGTTTCAATGCGAAAATAGAAGAAGTAAGGCAACTCGGCTATTCCGAAAGCTTTATTCGCAAGTGGAATTACTACTTGTGTTATTGTGAAGCTGCCTTTGAAATGCGAAATATCAATGTGATGCAGCTGGTGTATTCCCGACCTAATAATGTAGGGTATTGAAAGATTTATTTAGTTTGAGAACATGAATAGTCTAGCTTCCGAGATTTAGGAAAACTATAAAACTAAGACTAATTTTGAGAAAAACAGCAGCGTATGAACAGTATAAAAGAGGCCTACCGATATTTAGAAAATGCAAGGGACATTCTTAGTACAAAGGTAAAAAAAGAAGATGGTTATTATCAAGATAAGAAATATATAAAAATGGCTGGGCATACTGCCTATGCTGGCGTATTGGTAGCTTTAGACGCATTATTAAAGCAAAAAAAAGGCAGAAAATCTATAGAATGGTATAAAGAAGAGCTCTCTGAAATTGATAGAAAGATATTAAACAGGCTGGATTCGGTGTACGAACAATTGCATTTGGTAATGGGCTACGATGGCCATGGCAAAGAAAGTATAGTAAAAGAAGGCTTTAGTGATGCCGAAAAAATTATCGAATGGGTTGAAATTAGATTGGCTGCTTGATGAGATTGTCTTTCGTTTTATATTCGAAACCCATACTATTTGCTACTTCCAAGGCAGTTTGATTGTAAATACTGCCCCATTGTTGTTTCTCACTTGCACTTCACCGCCATGTGCCACCACAAATTGTCGCACAATTGCAAGCCCAAGCCCAGTACCATTTTTCTTTTTTCTTGTCACAAATGGTTCAAATATTGTCTTTTGTATTTCAGGTGGTATACCAGGGCCATTATCAATTATTGAGATGGTAACTTCGTTGTTTTCAGTATCTACATTGGCATTGATTTCTATTTTAGGATCAGCAACTTTATTGTCGTAGAGCGAATCCATCGCATTTTTCACAATGTTGGCAATCACTCTTCGCAATTTGCTTTCATCGCCCGAAATAATAATATCGGAAGTGAATTTTTTGAGCACAGGAATTACCCCTTTATTTTGAAAATCTTCGTCAGGCTGTATGCCATCGTCTATTATTTTATTAAGACTAACTGGCTGTTTCTCAATAGAAGTTTCTTTTATAAAATCAAGAAAATCGTCAAATATTTCGGAAGCTTGGCTACTACTCACATCTATTAAATCGAGCCAACCGCTTTGCACATTCTCTTTGCGCATTTGGTCGGTAAATATTTTTATGCTTTTAATAGGCGACCGCAAATCGTGCATTACCATTCCCAATGCACTTCCAATGGCAGTAAGCTTTTCCTTTTGCAACAGTCTTTCATGCAGCTCTGCATTTTTTATGGCTTTGGCAGCATTTTGCACAAATAATTTTAGCAAATAAAGTTTTTCGGTTTTGAGTTTTTCATTGCGTTTCAGGATGGCGAAAATGGTATAATCGTCCAATCTAGTAAGTACTATTTCATCTAGCTGAATAATTTCCTCTTTTTTCAGGTCGATAGTTTTAACCTTCTCTATCAAATCTTTCAAATTCACTTTCTCTTCAAGGGAACCAATGGAGAATATTTTTTCGTAGCTGAAATCGTCATGCAACTTGCCAAGTAAAGCCATATCGGTTTCTACATAAGTAGCAAGTTGATCGAGAATATTGCGAAGCAGAGAATTGAGTTGAATTTCATTGAGGCTGGTCGAAGAAATCACCTCAATCAATTTTTCTAAATTGCGAAGCTTGTTGTAATCGGTAACCGCCTTGGTAGCCAGTTGAATAATTTCTTCAGAGGCGTATGGCTTGCAGTGATAGCCAATGTTCTGCCCTGCTTGCTCTACTATTTCATCAATAGAACGGTCGCTATAAGCAGTCACAAATATTATTTCGACTTTGCTATCGTATTTTCTTATTTCGAGGGCAGTTTCAAGGCCATCCCAACCTGGCATTCTCATATCGAGAAAAATAACCGCGAAAGGGCTGTCGTTGGCTATCGATTTCTTTACCATTTCCACGCCTTCCATTCCGTTGGAGGCTTTCCTAACAGTGAAATTAGGAATATTGCTGCTATGCACTGCAAGTATTGGTTTCTCTGTATCAAAAAGCACACTTGCTGCCATGCTTATGCTTTCAAGTTCTTGGCTAGTTCTTCTAGGTACAAGTATTTCTTCAATATTATCTCTTATTATTTCCTCATCATCAATCACTAAAACCGAGGTATTGATATTTTCCTTCATTTCAAAATAGGGTATATAAAGTATTGAATATTATGTATGTTAAATGATTTTTAGTTTTATCGTTACTAATGCTCCTCTTCCCTCACCCCCGCTGCTAATTTCAATACTTCCCGAGTGGCTTTCTAATATCTGCTTGCAATTGTGTAAGCCAAAGCCAGTACCCGTTGGTTTGGTGGTGTATCCTCTTTCAAATAATTTACGCCCCGTCTCCTCATCAAACCCACAGCCAGAATCTTGCACTTCAATTACTATCGAATCGTATAGCGTGTACAATCTAACAATTATTTTTTTCTCCTCAGAATTTATATCTATCGACTCTGTACTGTTTTTGAATATGTTCAAAATTACCTGCATCAATTTCGTTCTGTCGCCTTTGATGATTGGCATTTTGGGTTGTATTTCTAAGGAAAGAGTGATATGCCTTTTATCTACCGAGGCAAAAGCCATAGAAATGCAATCGTTGATAATGGCCCGTAAATCGATAGGTTTTCGTTCTCTGGAGGTTTCTTGTCCGTCTACATACTGCCTTTGTATATTGAGTATTTCCTGAATATGGCTAATGATATTGTATTGCTCTACAATTGATTTTCGTATTTCTTCTTGGTTAATTTTTTGGGTATTTGTAATACCGTTTAACATTTCTATCAATGCGTGGGCTTTAGCTTCACCAATGGCAGAAGCAATAGCAACTGTATTTGCGGTAAAAAATGCCGTGAGATTTTCAAGATTTTTTACATTATCCTGTTCCAATTGTCTTTTAATGCGGTTGAGATACGAGCCAAAGCCCACTACCCCATTACCAATATCGTGAAGCACACCAGAGGCAATTTCAAATTTGGCTTGTTGGGTTTCTTTAATATCTGTAATATCAATGGCTATGCCTAGTACACATTTTTCGCCATTTGCCATGGTAAAGGGCATTTTCACTACGTGATTTATGCACCTTTTGCCGTCTTTTCTAGTTTGTGGTTCTTCTGCTATTTCAAAGCGCTGGCCAGTTTCGATTACTTGCTTGTCAATATCATTGTAAAACTCTACTTCCTCAGACTTGTCCCAAAAATCTCTATCAGTTTTGCCAATAATATCTTTTATGTCCATGCCAAATAGCTCCGACATTTTTTTATTGACTAAAAGAAATCTTGATTGGGAGTCTTTGAGGAATATCTGTTGCGGTACTAGATCGATGATTTTATGAAACAAATCAGATTCAAACAAATAGTTTTCTGCCTTCCGATTGATTCTATTGATGTTTTCTTCAAGATATTGAATGATTTGGAGTGTATTGGGCAGTGTGTCGTAAACAGCAAAATCATTCTCGTTAAGGTTTAATTTCTTGAGGGTAATAATGGAATTAATAACCGGATTGCCACAGAAAGCCACGTCATCTCCTTGAACAGAGCTAATAAAATATCCTTTAAATGAAAGATTGATATTTGAGGCTGATAGAATTATCACTTCTCGCTTGGCTGCACACTGAAGCATGTATTGAAAATCTGATGCTGCATGTTCTGCTTTTTCGATAGTAAAGGTTTCTGAAAATGATTCATGATGCAGCGAAGGCAATATTTTCAATAGGCTAGGCCCTACCTCAGTAATGCTAAGTTGGGCATTGAGCTTGAAGTAAAAAGGGAATAGCAATGGAAGGTCTAGCGTATATGCTGCCATGATATTTCAAATAGTAATGTGGATTTTGAAATACGCCAGATGGCGTATTTGTTATTTTACGCCATATTCTGAAAGTAGATATACCAAACTTGCAATGGTGGCAGAGCCCATTTCCAATTCTCTCTTATTTACATTTTCAAATACATCATTGTCGGTGTGATGGTAATCGAAATAGCGTTGCGAATCGGGTACAAAACCAATCAGTACTGTTCCTGTGTCTTCAAGCGGATGAATATCGGTGCCTCCATAGCCTTTGTCGAAATGCTTGATGTCGTAAGGGGCGAAATAAGGCAGCCATTTGGCGAATTTTTCTGGAGAATCGGTAAAATCAAAACCACGGGGCGTATGTCCACCAGCATCAGATTCTATGGCTGCTATGTTTTTTTCTTTATTTAATTTGGCCAATTCGGCATATTTCTCTCCACCCTTTACGCCATTTTCTTCATTCATAAACAATACTGCCCTGATGGTTCGCTTAGGCTTGATGCCCAATGCTTTGAATATTCGCAATACTTCCATGGCTTGTACACAACCTGTGCCGTCATCGTGGGCACCTTCGCCTACATCCCATGAATCTAAATGGCCACCTACTACAATTATTTCGTCAGGAAAAGTACTGCCTTTTATCTGCCCCACTACATTATATGATTTCTCATCGGGAAGCGTATGGCTATTAATCGTAAGTTGAAGGCTTAACTTTTTGTTTTGAGCAAGCAATTTATCAAGTTCAATGGCAGTATTAGTGCTGATGGCAGCGGCAGGTATTTGTGGCGTATGCGATTGGTAGGAAAGCATGCCGGTATGTGGGTAATTATCGGCTGCTAGGCCAAGAGAGCGTACAATTACGCCCATTGCCCCATACTTGGCAGCCTCTGAAGGTCCGAGCCTTCTTTGGTCGCCTGCATCGCTGTAGGCATCGAAGGTGCTGATTAATGTAGGATTCATCGGTCGCCTAAAAAACACGATTTTACCATTTACCCTATCTGCCATTTTTCTGAGGTGCGAAAGGCTGTCTACGGCTATTATTTCTGCCTTAATGCCCTCTTTTGGCGTAGCTACAGAGCCTCCCAAAGCAAGCATAGGAATTTCTTTACTAGGCTTGCCATCTACAATCAATACTGCTTTTTCTTTAGCCCCACGCACCCAATGTGGCACCATTACCTCTTGTAGGGTTACTTTTTCAGCGTACTTTTTCATTTCCAGCTCGGCCCAGCTTACGGCTTTTGCTGCTTGTGGCGATCCGCTAAGTCTATGTCCAATCTTTTTGCACAAATATCGCAACTGCTCATACGATGGGCTATTGCTGAAGGCTTCGTTGTAAATTTGCTTAATTTGAATAGAATCTTTAGGTAATTGCTGGGCAAAGCCACTTAAAGCGGCAGTTGCAAAAAAGAGGAGGTGAATTTTATTCATGATATGTGTAGCAAGCGGTTTGCCTTTGTGATTGATGTTAGAGACAACTAAATGTATAGTTTTAATTTAAAATTTAGGCTCTTTATGCCCTTAATTTTTTTATAGGTAGCTATTTAAACCATTTAGAAATTAAAGTAATTATGAACCCCTAAAATTCTTCTCGCTATTATTAAACCTCACCCCCGTCCCCTCTCCAAGGAGAGGGGTGGCGAAGGACTAACTAAACGACAAAACAACTATTACTCTTGCTGAAAAATACTTTTACAAAAAAAAAAGAGCTTTTACCTAAACTGTTTCAAATCAACAAGTGCTATGCGACCTTCATAGATGGCTTTGCCTATTATTACCCCATAAATACCTTCTTTATCTAGCAATTCAATGTCATTGATATTGCTCACGCCTCCACTTGCTATTATTTGTAGGGGGGGGAAGCGGTCTTTCATTTCCTTGTACAAATCGATGGCTGGGCCTTGCAACATCCCATCTTTCGATACATCAGTAGAAATACAATATTTTATTCCCTTAGCTAAATATTCATCTACAAAATCAAAAAGATGAATCTCTGAAGTTTCTTGCCAGCCATGGACAGCTATTTTTTTATCTTTAGTATCGGCACCTAATATTATCTTTTCTGCCCCGTATTTATTTATCCATTCAGCAAATAAGGCTTTGTTTTTCACCGCTATGCTGCCACCTGTAATTTGCTTTGCCCCACATTCAAATGCTATCTCCACATCTTTATCTGATTGCAAGCCGCCTCCGAAATCGATATGCAGTTGGGTTTTGCCGGCAATGCGTTCGAGGGTTTTATAGTTCATTATTCGCTTCTCTTTTGCCCCATCCAAATCTACCAAGTGCAGCCTTTTTATACCGTTGTCTTCAAAAAGCATGGCAACATCTAAGGGGTCGTCATAATATTTGGTAACCTGAGCATAATCACCTTGGGTAAGCCTTACGCATTTGCCGTCAATAATATCAATAGCAGGAATAATTTGAATCATAGTAAAAAAATTGAGGTGAAATTAAAAAAACATTTGCTGTGTGAATTAATTACCGCTGACTAAAGCCAGCGGCAACCACATTCTCTCAGTTTTTAACTTGCCTACACTTTCAGGCAACCTATCTACTGGGTATTTAGCTTGCCTATACTTTCAAGCAATCAATCTACTGCGTATTTAGCTTGCCTACTATTTTAGGCAACCCATCTACTGGGTATTTAGCTTGCCTACTAATTTAGGCAACCCATCTACTGGGTATTTAGCTTGCCTACTATTTTAGGCAACCCTATCTACTGGGTATTTAGCTTGCCTACTATTTTAGGCAACCCTATCTATGTTATATTTCATCCTTTAGGAAAGCAATACATCAAAACCGCTTCAACACCATCTCGCTTACTGTTTTCCCAATTGATAATGAAGAAGTAGCGGCAGGAGAAGGAGCATTGCACACGTTGATAATGTACTTATCTTCAATGATAGAAAAATCATCGAGCAGCCCACCTTCACGATCGCAAGCTTGGGCTCGCACACCTGCGTGGGTAGGTATCAAATCATCCATTTCCACTTCGGGAATAAGCCTTTGTAATGCCTTGGTAAATGCCCTTTTGGAAAACGAGCGATAATATTCTCCTAGTCCGGTTTTCCAATATTTAAGGGCTACTTTCTGAAATCCCGGCCAAGAAATGGCATCCCAAAACTCTTTCAAGTCGAAATCAAACAGTCTATACCCTTCTTTTTTGAATGCAAATACAGCATTGGGGCCGCATTCTACATCGCCATTTATCATATTGGTAAAATGTACACCCAAAAACGGAAAGTTCGCATCGGGTACAGGGTAAATCAATGTTTTCACCAAATGCCTTTTTTCAGGCTTCAACAAGAAATATTCGCCCCTGAAAGGAATAATTCTAAGGTTTATCTTCTCTTTGTTGATAGCTGCGATGGCATCGGAATACAATCCAGCACAGTTTACTATCAATTTTGTATTGAAATTGCGGCTTGTAGTTACAATTTCCGAGAAATCTGCTTGGTTGATGATATTTACAACTTTTGTATTTAAGAATATCTCCCCGCCATTGGCTTTGAATAATTCTGCCATTTTCAGCGATACTTCGGTGTAATCGATAATTCCAGTATAAGGCACATAAATACCTTCAATGCCATTTACGTGCGGCTCTATGTCCTTTAATTCTTGTGAATTAAGTTTTTTGATATTGGTGAGTCCGTTTTCGATGCCACGATTGTATAGGTTTTCCAACCCCTGCAATTCGTCTTTTCGGGTAGCTACCACTACTTTGCCGCACAGATTGTATTTGATATGGTGCTTATCAGCAAAGTTTAGCAGCATATTATACCCAGTTATGCAATTGATGGCTTTGAGGCTGCCCGGCTTGTAGTACAATCCCGAATGAATAACACCGCTATTATTGCCCGTTTGGTGCTTTACAAGCTCATTTTCTTTTTCTAGCAGGGCTATTTTCAATGCAGGATTAGCTTCCTTTAGCTGAAAGGCAGTAGCCAAGCCCACTATGCCTCCGCCAATAATGGTAATGTCAAACATAACAATTGAGGGTTAAATAAATGCAAATCTAGGATTTGAAAGCGATTAATGCCTATGGGGAGGCAAATATTTAAGCAGTAGCTAAGTATTGAAATACCCTGGCAGAGATTAGGCAATACACCCATTTCCAAATAATTGGATATAACTGCAGCATATTTTTCTATGCCGTATTTTATTTATTTCATTACAATAAAGTTTTAAAATATGCAAGTATACCAACTCTACCGAAGCAGCTTTTTTAAAACCCATGAAAATCTTGCAAAAAGAAATTACACTTAATAAACACTACAATTACTAAAGAAAACCAGCTACAGTAAAAACTATTTCTTTGTGCCGTATTTCAAATAATCATATTTTTGAATCATTAATCACCTAAACTCCTTTCTGTTGTGAAAATTAATTTACCAATTGTGTTTGTACTGTGCCTGCTTTGTGCAGCATGCAGCAAATCTAAATCTTCTGGGGGCATATCGCCATCAGCACTAATACCTGATCCAAGCACCACAGATTTTTCTGCCATCAATGCCTATTTCGACCGAGGGTTTGCAGCCGCTATTTCTTATCAAAACAGAGATACATCCCTAAAAGCCGCCCATGGCAAACCTGTATTGTTAATAAAAGAATTGGTACAGAAAAGAGGTAAAGCATTAGCATATCCTGAATCGATAGAGCCCTCTCGGCAAGCCCCTTCTACTTTTCCAGTGCCTTCTGCTGTGCATGGGGATGTGCCATTATTCTCTGCTTACGATGGTGGCTATATACATATTTTCAATGGCTTTAATAAATCGTATAGCGACAATGTAGGTGAAGGCAAGCTGCCACGCCATATTGAATTGGTGTATGTATGTCGAAAATATCCTACTACAATTCAGGAACAATTTCATGCTGGATATGGCTTTCCGGTATATAAGTTTGGAGATAAAGGAAGTGCAGTAATGGGCATTTCTAAGTTTGTAGAATTCACCACCAAAACTGCAGACAAAGCTGGAAATTTTGAAGATTTAGAATGTGTAATCATTAACGAAGTATACTATAATGATGGCACAGGCAAAGGCGAAATATTCTTAACCGATAGCCGGGGCGATTTAATAAGCCAAGGTACTTTTAATGAGTTGAATGCCACTGGAGGGCCACAATACATACAAAATGCTACCGTAGGAGCAGGCGGACATCCTATTAATCACGATTTCTTTGGAATGTGGTATACTTTGGGCAGGGTGCTTACTCCAGAGAAAAGAGCAGAGGTAATTGCAAAGCTCAAACAGATATATCCTGTAGGTAAAATGCCTGATAAACCCTATTGCCTACCTGTGTTGAAATGGAACAGCAGCAAAAAATCGTTTGATGCAACGCTCAATTACAAACCCGGCTCAAGTGGAGCCCCTATTGATTCTGCCCGCACTATTGTGAGATGGTACTATGGGAATAAAAGAGGTGGAGAAGTGAAAGAAACAGGCAATCACCTCGATGAACAAGATTTGATAGCAACCACAGATGGCCGCACATTATCGCTGGTAAGGGCTTCTTATTCTTCCAAATTCCCCAATACCCCCCTCATAAATGATAGAAACATTGTAAACGTAGGCGTAGTGGTATATGATACGCAAGGCAATTACTGGAGTGAAGTTTCGGCAGTACCACTAGCCGATAGCAAATAGAACCTAAAGCAAAAAAGTCTCCTAAGTAATACTTCTGAGACTTTTCGTTAATGCCAAATAATAAAAGGCTACACAAATTCCATTATTGATTCCTCTATAATATCGGCACATTCATGAATTTGGTCTTCGGTAATGACCAATGGAGGAGCAAATCGGATAATATTGCCGTGGGTAGGCTTAGCAAGCAGCCCATTTTCGGCAAACTTCATGCACAAATCCCAAGCATTTATTTTGCTGTAATTAGGGTCGAGAATAATGGCGTTCAATAAGCCCTTTCCTCGGAAATGTTGTACATACGAAGCTTTTTCTTTGATAGCTTTTAATCTTTCTCTGAAAACAATGCCCATTTTATCGGCATTCTGTGCCAATTTTTCATCGACCAGCACATCTAAAGCAGCTTTCGCCACCGCACAAGCCAACGGGTTGCCACCGAAAGTAGAGCCATGTTCGCCTGGCTTCAGCACGTTCATTATTTCATTGTTTGTCAATACACAAGAAACTGGCATCACACCTCCAGACAAAGCTTTCCCCAAAATCACCATATCGGGCTGCACACCTTCATGGTACGAGGCCAATAATTTGCCTGTTCTTCCAAATCCAGTTTGCACTTCATCCATCATCAAAATTACGTTGTACTTGGTACAAAGCTCTTGAATTCCCCTTATGTAGCCTTCCTGAGGCATATACACTCCCGCTTCGCCTTGGATAGGCTCCACCCAAAATCCGCATACATTCGGGTTTTGAAAGGCATTTTCAACTGCAGCCAAATCATCGTAAGGTATAATTTGGTACCCAGGCATGAAAGGGCCAAAGTTGTTGCGAGCGTCAGGGTCGGTTGAAGCAGAAATTATTCCAATGGTTCTGCCATGAAAATTGCGTTCTACAGCTACGATAATTGCTTGGTCTGTCGGGATTCCTTTCACTTGATAACCCCATTTGCGAGCGAGTTTTATAGCTGTTTCGTTGGCTTCGGCACCCGAATTCATCATCAGTACTTTGTCGAAACCAAAGAGGTCGCAAATATACTTTTCAAATTCTCCCAATTTGTTGTTATAAAACGCCCGAGAGGTAAGGGTGAGTTTTTGTGCTTGCTCCACTAGAGCATTTATAATGCGAGGATGACAATGTCCCTGATTTACAGCACTATAAGCTGATAGAAAATCGAAATATCGTTTTCCTTCTACATCCCAAAGAAACACACCTTCGCCTCTTTCAAGCACTACTGGCAACGGGTGGTAGTTGTGAGCACCATAGATATCTTCTAGTTGAATGGCTTGTTGTGAAGCCGAAATTGTTAATTCCATAATAATTGAAGCCCCAAACCCCGAAGGGGCTTTTATTTAAATGTTTATGAATATCCTTAGGGTAAATAGAGCCGGGCTCAAGGATTGTGGGTAATGATAATTATGTTTTTAAAATTAGAATACTGCAATAAACGGCATTCATCATTTGCACTTACATAAATCCTTTGGCCCATTCGGTGAGTTTGTGGAAAAACTGAAAAGCACCTGACCCTGAGGGAGAAAAACGCAAAAAATTGAAATTGCAGAATTTACCGTTCAATATCTAATTAATAATTTTTAACCCAAATTCTATATAAACCTCAAACTTTTTGTCTCTCGACATAAGTGTATAATTGTTTTTGATACACTGCCATATTAACATACGATCAAATGGGTCTTTATGGTTTGGTACAGAGGGTAATTTATGATATGTGGCAATTTCAATTGCATTTAATCCAATGTACGTAACTCCAGAATTCTCACATAGCTCTTTTACCATTCGGGAGTAAAATTCGCAGAAATAAATTTGTTTAAACCAAACTTGATTGAAAGTTACCATCAACTAATTCCACTGTACAAAAATAAATATTCTCGACTGTGAATTATATTTTTCTCCGCAATTGGTAATTTATTTGGTTCAAAAAACATCCATAATAAAATATGAGTATCAATAAGTATCATTTAATCAATATTAAATAGCTCTTTAAGTTCTGCATCTGTGAATGCAAAATTTTCATTTATTTCAACTTTGGCTCCCATCTTGGCTCCTAAACCTAGTGTAATTTTTTTCCTTTATATTCTGAAGGAGGTACGAAATATCCTTTTACTTCATTGTTTTTCCCGAAAGTGACTTGGATAATTTCTCCTTTATCCAAACTTTTAAGTATGGAAGAGAAATTGGCCTTAAACTCAGCTACTTGTAAAGTTTTCATCTTTTGCTCTTAATGATTAATCAAAAATAACTTTTGCTTAACAACTTGTCAAGTAAAAGTTATTTTTGACCAATTAACTTATCCTAAAAACGGGTAGCGATAATCTTTCGGACTTAGCAGTAATTCTTTAATTGTACGTGGCGAAACCCATCTTAATAAATTCAGCATTGAACCAGATTTATCGTTCGTCCCACTCATTCTTGCCCCTCCAAATGGCTGCTGGCCCACTACTGCTCCTGTCGATTTGTCGTTGACATAGAAATTGCCCGAAGAATTTCTCAACGCATTGGTAGCTATTTCGATGGCTTTTCTGTCTTGGGCTATGATGGCTCCCGTGAGTGAATATGGCGAGGTGTCGTCTGCCAGTTTTAATATAGCTTCAAAGCTTTCATTTTCGTAAACATAGATAGTGAGTACAGGCCCGAATATTTCTTCCACCATAGTCAAAGATTTTGGGTCGGTGGTTAAAATAACTGTGGGTGCTATGAAATAACCTGTTTCATGGTTGTAAGTGCCTCCTGCAATGATAGTATTGTTTGGGTTTGCCCTAGCCTTTTCAATGTAATCGGTAATTTTTGTAAAAGATTTCTTGTCTATTACAGCATTCATAAAACAGGAGAAATCTTCTGTAGAGCCTTGTTTTATTGTTTTTAATTCTGCCTCCATGATTTTCCAAGTTTCACCCCAAAGGCTTGAAGGAATATAAGCACGCGATGAAGCTGAACACTTTTGGCCTTGATATTCAAACGAACCACGAATAAGAGCTGTAGCGAGTATTTTCACATCTGCGCTTTGGTGGGCTATTACAAAGTCTTTTCCACCAGTTTCGCCCACTATGCGAGGATAAGACTTATAAATATCTAGATTATTGGCAATGGTTTTCCAAATGGTTTTGAAAACAGCAGTGGAGCCGGTGAAGTGGATACCTGCAAAATCAGGGTGGGAGAAAACGATGTTTCCTATCATTGGTCCATCGCCATACACCGTGTTGATAACACCATTGGGCAAGCCAGCTTCTTTCAAAATTTCAATAATGATAGATGCAGAATATATTTGGGTATCGGCAGGCTTCCATAGTACTACATTGCCCATCAAGGCACAAACAGTGGGTAAATTTCCGGCAATGGCGGTGAAATTAAAAGGGGTAAGTGCATAAATAAAACCTTCTAGAGGGCGATATTCCATCCTATTCCACACATTTGGACTCGATATAGGCTGTATTTTGTAGATTTCATTGGCAAAATATACATTGTAACGCAAAAAATCTGCAAACTCACAAGCCGCATCTATCTCTGCCTGATAAGCCGATTTGGATTGACAAAGCATGGTGGCAGCATTGATTTTGTATCGATAAGGACCAGCCACTAGGTCGGCAGCTTTCAGAAAAATCGCTGCTTTTTGTTCCCAAGCCATATTTTCCCAACTTTCCTTGGTAGCCAAAGCGTTTGCAATGGATTTTTTTATGTGGCTTTCGTCAGCCAAATGGAAATGTCCTAAAGTATGGGCAATTTCATGAGGCGGACGGATAGCAATTGTATTGGCAGTACGGATTTCTTCGCTACCAATATAAAGTGGAATATCCTTTTGAACCGATTTAGCTTCTTTTAAAGCCAGCTGTAAGCCTTCACGTTCTGGAGTGTTTGGCGCGTATGCATATACTGGTTCGTTTATGGGAGTGGGGATGGTAATCACTTACTTTGGTATTTAATTGGCGCTACTTGTTTATAAAGTTGTGTTTGATTAGATAGGTTTTCATTTCGGCAACAAACTCTTCTGCATACCGGTTCATTAAAGATGGATAAAGCTGCTTTTCAAACAAAAGCTGAGAAGCTTTCAAACAATCGTCTGACATGCTGAGAAAGCCTTCCATTTTTTCTTGTGAAGTGGGAACAACTTGAATCAGTTCATTATCTTTTATTAAATGTTCATGTATAATATCGACCATTTGATTGATTACAACGGTATTTTTATTCACCTTTAGATCTAAAAGCTGATCTACTTTATCAAGAGCTACATCGTAATCTGTTTCATTTTTTAATGTTTGAACCTTCACGATTTTCTATGGCTTGCAGTTTCTGCATTTATTTTATCATACCCTTTGTGTGTGCCAAACCACTTGGTTTGATTCAATTTGAACTTAAATGAAAAACTCGTTGCCAATCTATAAATATTGCCTTTAATATTAAAAATCACCCTTTCATCGGCCATCAAACTAGCATTGGTAAAAACACATTTTAATTCATTAAAATTCTTAAAGTCTAAATCTAAAATTTTATAGTACCAATTTATTAAAGCGATTTTTGCTGTCGGATACTTCAAAATATATTCATTAATCGTTCTTCGGGTAATGATGTCGAACATTTTAAAAATACACAAAGTTTACTATTGGCAAACAAATATACTAGCTAGGCAAAGCATATTACCATGATCTGCCTCCAATAAAACCCGAGATAAAAGCGAATTTTCTGCGCATCTGAAAAGTATTCTGCTTTATTATCATGCAAACAATTTAATTATGTGCCTATCCAAATTTTACTCCCTCCAAATCGGAAATGTCAAACAGTGTGTGCCACCTCTGGCTCTGGAAAGCTCGTTTGATGGAATTACAATTAATGTTTGGGTTAAAGTATCTGGATCTAATTCGCCTGACTTAAATTTCTTTAATAAATTCTCTGCTCTTACCACATTGTAACCAGCTTTTTCTATGGCTTTGGTGGTGTATTTGTTCCTATCGTAAGTAACAGCAACTCCGGGCTTGATAGCAAAGAGATTACAGCCATCTGTCCACTGCTCACGCTCGGCATGTGGAGTTTTACCACCTCCGCATTCGATGAATTCCATGTTTGGCTTGATTTCAACAAGTAAGTCTTTGAGAGATTTGTAAACAAGTGGTTTCTCTTTGCCTTTCTGATACCGTTTTACTTTTAGTTTATTATCTGCTAAAATCAATGGGGCAAATACTACACAAACATTTTCATCAATTCTTGTGAAAATTGTGTCTAAGTGCATGCAGTATCTTTCACGGGGTATTTCTACCATGCTCACGTTGTCAATGGCACCTTTCTTGAAGATAATATCTTTCATTTTCTCGAATGCATACTTGGTAGTGCGTTCGCTTACGCCAATTAACAGATGGTTCTCTCCGAAAGTCATTACGTCTCCGCCCTCGATAGCAAGCTCGTTGATGAAGGAATTGCTCAGGTTTTCAATTAACTCGTCTTTATCGTTAGATAGTTGGATGATGCGATTATGTTCATTTACCCCGGCAAATACCTTGCTATTGTGATACACATACCAACTCAAAATGCTTTCCCTGCATCTTGCTCTTTTCATGGCTTGGGTAACAAGAATGTGATTGCCCACAATAACTCCAATATCGCGACAGAATATATAATTGGACATAGGAGAGAATACCACTTTTTTAGAGGCCTTCACAATACCTGTAATGAGGGTATAAGCCAGATTTTTGGCATTCATAGCAAGTAAGCGAGCTTCTAATTCAGATTTCCCCTCAAATTCACAAACTGTTTTGATGAGCTCAATCTTTACTTTCTCATTTTCACAGATTTCTTCAACAAGATTTTGAATATCAATCACATTTTCGATACCAACAAAGGCTTCCAAAACTCTGCGGAAGATGTCGTGCTCCTTTTTCATCTTATCGAGAAAGACAATGTCTTCATAAAGATACTCTACCGCTTTATCGGGTGTAACTTGCTCGATGCCGTCATCGGGAGAATGAACGATTATTCTTTTTAGATTGCCTATTTCTGAGTTTACTTTAATCACGATTGCTATAATTATTAATTATGTTGGATTTGAGCCTAATTATGATGCTCTTTAAGAATTTTGATGATAGAATGCCAATGAATTGTTTATTGCTTATATATTCGGTTATATTGCGTAGTTCAAGCCCAATATAAGATTTCATCTTCTTCTTTTTGGGCAATCGATAGCTTATAGAAAAAGTCTGCTTTACTCTCTGCATTGATAGCTTCCCTTGCATTGGCTCCGATTGAAGTTCCTGACCTTAATAATTGCTTACAAAGCACGTATTCCCTTTTATTTTCAAACAAGTATTTATAAAGATTGACAATTGTGACCGCAAATTCAAAGCTTTTATCTTTAACACTGTTTTGTTTCTTCATATCAATATACTAACCAGTGCTTACCTGTTTAAATGTTTTCGAATTGGTTAAAATAGAATTATTACAGGCGGTTATAAATCTAATTGTTGTATCCCGCATTTATAACCACCCATTACAAATTAGAACAAAAGCATCTTCATACAAAAGACACTACCTCCTGATTTCATGTATTCGGTGGTGTCGGATTCGATAATTTCAAAGCCTTCACCACTTAACACAGCTTTTGTAGCACTGGCACCGGGGTGTATAATACACATTTTCTTTCCTGTTGCGTGATTGAAAAGGGTAGTTGCATTCAAGGCAAAGTTGTCGATGGCTTCATGGACGGGAATGCAATGCACTCGCTTGTATAATTTGTGCAAGGCTGCTAATCCTTGGTCAGTAAATGCTTCTTTGGCAATCATTACAGCATCGATTCCTAAAGAAACAAAGCAGGTATCGAGATGGTAGAAACGTTCGTCTTTCAACTCTAGGGCTACAATGGGGCAATCGAGGATATTTGCAATTTCATCATAGGCATTTTTTACCGTTCGATGGCCATAGCCACCGTAGAGAAGTCTTTTTCCGGTGTGATAGATAAGATCGCCCATACCTTCAAACATTTGCGTGTGTTGCAGCTCGATAGTTCTATATCCGATGTTCTCGTAAAAAGTTTTAAAGTAGGCTACTTCGCGTTTGCGGCTTTCGTGCCTCATTTTACTAAGAATTACTATTTTTTCACCGCTTCTGGTAACCCAAGGGAAAGATTGATTGGCGGTAAATACCATGTCTTCGCAACCTTCAGCTCCCTGAATAGTGAGCACTCCATCCAAAATATCAAGGGCAATTGCTTTTTCAAAATTCTTTTTTAAAGTAACCCATTCTGTGTAGGCTTTCCCTTTATCAAGCTTGCCTGCATTGCCTTCCATGTGTACATTTTTCACATCGATAATATCGAAGTAATCGGGTGTGGCCATAAGTAACTTGCGTGGTTCGGCACGAGGTTCGACAGAATCGATATTAAAGTTTACTTCGGAGGCATCGTATGTTTTATTATTCATGATTATTGTATCAATAAAAAAGTAATTGAAGTTCTTTTGTGAGTGACGATATTAATAAAGTGTTGAATATTTATTCTTAAACTGGTAATAATGGAAATTAAAATGGTACAAATATTGTAAAGTTAGCCTATACAATTTGTTATTTCATTTCATTAAAATACGATTTTGCTATATCTATAAGCCCTTTAAAACCCCAACCCCTGTGCTACAAACAGGGGTGATGCACGAGTAGCTTCCTAAGAGAAATTAGTTGCAATAATACGAGACAATAGAATAAAATTAATCATAACAAACACGCATTACA
>CAZMFZ010000033.1:25336-29502 GCA_964565665.1 uncultured Bifidobacteriaceae bacterium
CATTACAAATTTATCATTCACTCTACTTCATCTATAAATTGATATAATAGGTGCGGTACTCTCAGAAGTAATTTTACCTCTGTACATGCCTTCGGAGTTGAATGCAAAATCTATATTTCCCTTCGCATCGGCTGCTATTAGGCCGCCCTCGCCTCCCATTTTCACCAATTTTTTGTTTATTACTTCGTAACAGGCTTCTGCTAAGCTCAATCCTTTGTATTCCATCAAACAGGATACATCGTATGCTACAACAGCTCGAAGAAAATATTCGCCATAGCCTGTACAAGAAATGGCGCAAGTATTGTTGTTGGCGTATGTACCGCTACCTATAATGGAACTATCACCTAACCTACCGTAACGCTTATTGGTCAAGCCTCCCGTAGAGGTGGCTGCGGCCAGATTGCCATGTACATCAAGTGCCACTGCACCAACAGTACCAAACTTTTGCTCGGCACTGTGATCCATCATTACCTTATCGCTGTCTCGTATCTCCATCAGTTGCGCAAAACGATGGTCAGTAAAAAAATAACCATCTTTCTCAAATTCAACACCACATTGTTTGGCAAACTCTTCGGCTCCCTCTGCACACATAAATACGTAATCGGATCTATCTATTACCAAACGAGCTAAACTGATCGGATTTTTAACATTTCGTACCCCAGCAATAGCTCCCGCCCTCAGGTTTTTGCCTTCCATGATAGATGCCTCCATTTCATGCCTTCCGCTGTGGGCAAATACGGCTCCTCTGCCAGCATTGAATAATGGGTTATTTTCAAGTACGCAGACCGTGTGCTCTACGGCATCGATGGAAGTTCCTCCTTTTTTTAATATGGCTTCTCCAACATTGAGAGCTGACAATAATGCTGCATTGTAGATTTCTTCTTGGGCGTTGGACATCTGTGCTCTAATAATAGTGCCTGCTCCACCATGAATGGCAAGGGTGTATCTCATACTTTCATAGCCCCCAATCCCAAAGGGGAGTTAAATTTTAGTTAAATCTGCCATCGGGATTGTAACATGCAGATATATTTTTTGCCTCTATCGAACGACATAGGTAAATGATGCTTTGTAATTGGTAGCAGTATGGAATACGCTACAACTTTCTAAGCTTCGGCCTTTTATTTCTGCTCCGATTCCGCAGAATTACAGAGCAATATGCCGGACAACAAGTTGCTATTACTATTGCTACTGTATTCATTGTATTCAAATTTTTCGGTTATATAGGAAGAGACAGAGATTAATGATGCGTTTGTAATAGTAGATCATTTGTAAAATTTATAAGCTTTTAAACAACCAACCGCTAATTGCTGCTCCGATTCCGCATCAAAGGCGGGGGATGAATGATCTCATACTTCAATTGCATTTATTATCACTTTTATTTTTGCAAAACCATTCGCTTGTTAAAAAAAAACACAATAAACAACTCCTGTCTCGGTAATAGCAATCTCGCTTTTATCAGTAATGATCACGAAGTTTATTCCGACATTTTTTTTACATTTATTATTAGTAATTACTCAGTAACAATCATTAAATACACACGCTCACCTTGGGCCATAATAAAATAGCATTACGGGAGGAATAAGAATGAGCATGGCAACGAAAAATAGCATAAGCATCATAGGCCAGATCCATTTGATCCAGGTTTGATACGATATTTTTGAGATGGAAAGGATGCCCATAGTGACTCCACTGGTGGGAATAATCATGCCATTGATACCATCGCCAAGCTGAAAGATAAGTACTGCCGTCTGGCGGGTAATGTGAAGCAAATCGCTTAGAGGTGCCATAATAGGCATGGATAGTGCTGCTTGCCCCGAGCCCGAGGGAACGAGCACATGAATCATGCTTTGAATGTAAAACATTATTTGGGCTGAAATAATGGGAGAGTAACCATGCACCATATCAGAAAGGGTAAATAATATGGTATCAATAATTTTTCCATCGGTGAGAATTACCAGAATGCCTTTAGAAAGTGCAACAACCAAGCTGGCAGGCAACAAATCTTTAGCTCCTGCTGTGAAAGCATTGATGGCATCTTGCAATTCAAGCCTGCCAACTACGGCAGCTACCAAAGCAAGCGCAAGGAAAAGCCCAGAAATCTCGTTGATATGCCAACTCCAAATGTTTACACCCAGCACCAAAAGCACTATCACGACTATAAAACTAAGAATAATAAGGCTGTTGGGAAGCCCGAGCTTAACTTTGTGGGCGTAAACACCCGCGTTGTCGCGCGATTTATCTAAAAAATAGACAGGACTGGTCTGCGGATGCTTCTTTACTTTATTGGCATAGATCATTACAAATGTGATGCCCACAAAAGTTAAGATAAACCAAACTACAAGCCTGTATTCCCAGCCGCTAAATAGGGGAACTTCGGCAATTCCTTGGGCTACACCTATGGTGAAGGGATTGCTGACCGCACCTGCAAAGCCCAAGCTGCTTCCTACAAAGGGAATAGCGACTCCCACAATGGAGTCATAGCCTAAACTTATAGCGATTGGAATGGTAAGCATAACAAAGATAAGATTTTCTTCACTCATACCGAAGGTGGCACCAGCGATCGAAAACAAAACCATAAGAAAAGGAATAAATAGCCTCTGCAGTATAGGTTTTTGCATGCATAGTGCAATGATTTTGCGTAATCCCTGCTCAATAGCACCAGTTTTGTGAAGTATACCAAAAGTGCCGCCAATAAAAAGAATAAATGCAATGATCTGAGCACCAGATATAAATCCCTTGACAGGAGCGACAAAGAAAGCACCGACACCTTGCGGACTTTGCTCGATCCTTTTGTAAGAGCCGGGCACAACTACTTTAGCGTAAGCTTGCTGTTCATAGTCAAATTGTCCTGCGGGAATAATCCACGTGAGGATGGTAAAGACTGCCAGGATAAAAATAATGATAACAAGGGTATCTGGTACTTTTTTCAGCATGATAACGGTAAAAATAAATGCGCTGTGAAGCTCTGCAAATCTATTGTTTTTATACTATTGGTTGTACTAATTGATCAGTTTGTTTGGTATTAAAGCTTAAATAATTCTAATTGTCAAAAACTATAACAACATTGGCTACAATGACACTAATTGTAACTTCGATGCCATTGTTTGCCTAAAAATCGGCATTGAAAACAATCACACAATAGCCAATGTTACTAGTTGCGTTAGCATTGTGTGGACAAAACAATTCCGCGGTAAGCACCCACCTTGGCAATGTCAGCCTTATTACAAATCTCCCAAGACAAAATTAGCTATCAGGCTTACTCTATAGTTTCTACCTCAATCAACTTTAAACCGATCGCCCGAAATATACACATCCAGTCTGAGTCCTTTTGCGGCTAGTTTGCCGCCTACACTTTTAACTTTCTTATTACTGTTACTTATTTTTATTACTTGCGAATCGCCCACTACTTGTGCAATGCCATTTTTGACATATATAGCCGTAGCTTCATCAATACCAATGCAGCTGTAACTTGCATTTTCAATTGCCACAGCTATCAATCTATTGTATCGTTTACGCTTTATAAAGTGTTGGTCGATAATGGCGTTCTTTAGAAAGCCCAGTCCAGTACTAATCTCGACATTGTTGGCCTCGATTGTCTCAAATCCTTGCCGTTCGGTATCCTCGGTGGTAGATTTATGATTCAGTTCTACACCTGTTATCATTTTCTCACTCATCACAGCCGCACCTGCACTGGTTCCAGCTATTACATTGCCATTTTTGTAACAATCTTTGATGGCTTTTTCCACCTCAGTACCTGCCACTATGTTCATGAAGGAAGTCTGGTCGCCACCACCTATATACAGGAGTGAAGCATGGGCAATCGAATCGATGGTTTTGGCATCTACTTTGTCATTTTTATTAATAATAAAGCCTGTAATTCTATCAATTCCTGCATTTACAAACTGTTTCTTAGCGTAGAAGATAGATGAATCTTGCTCGCCACTAGCCATAGGCAGTATAACAATGTATCCCTTTTTATCTACACCAGAGGTTGTAATCAATTGGCTAATAATGGCTGAAGGTCTCTTGCCTCCGCCTATGATCATGAGGCCTCCTTGGGCATTTGCACATACGATCAGAGCGAAAATGGCTAGAAGGCAGAGCGTGGATTTGTGTTTGTTTATGTTGGTCATTTTTTTAAGAACCTCACCCCCTTCCCCTCTCCT
>CAZMFZ010000034.1:0-29425 GCA_964565665.1 uncultured Bifidobacteriaceae bacterium
ATTCATGGAGATTGTAGCTCAGCAGGTAGAGCGCTAGATTGTGGTTCTAGATGTCGCGGGTTCGAGCCCCGTCTTTCTCCCTTTTTTTGAAATTATCTCGCCAATAATATCCAGCCATTTCTATTTATTTTCCTTGTATCAGGCACGCCAATCGTTATTTCCGCTTTGAAATAATATAATCCATCGGGTATATTTTCAGCTTTCCAATTTATATTAATGTCATTTTCTGTTTTGAAAATTTCTGTGCCCCAGCGATTGTAAACAGTAAATACTACTTTCTCTATATTTCTAGGAAACGGTTTTGGGACAAATACATCATTGATGTTGTCGTTGTTGGGAGTAAACGTGTTTGGCAATTCAAAATAGAAACAACTATCGCTACACACTACATTACTTTTGTCGCTTTCTAAGCCTTTGGCATTGGTGGCAGTCACCGCAAAGCAACCTGAAACAGGTTTGTTTACCCTACCTTCATACGTAGTATCTGTTATTACTTCATTGATGAATAAATCAAATGTTGAGCTAGCTGAATTCTTATAAAGTTTATAGCCAACTATAGCCGAATCGCATAAAAAGTCTAGATTTTTATTCCAATAAAGGGAGTTTGAAAAATTGAATTGATCTTCACAATTTCGATTGCTATTAATGTAAAGTGTTGGAGGGCAAGGCCTTAGCGTGTCATTTTTTTCATCGAGTGGAATGAGGCTAATAGTTTGCGATAAGTTATATAGCGGATAAGGTACTTTTCCAATGCCAATAATGCGGTTGCAACCTAATCCGCCTTTTGTTTTCGCAAAATAGCGAAATAGTTTTCCGGTCTCCAGCGGTTGATTTACATATCCATTTGTATTATTTACAGTGTCAATTGCTAAGGTATCATTATCTGTTATTCTATATATTATGGTGGTATCATTTACCCATGGTGTAGCAAATGCCCATTTCAAAATAGCACGCCCAGCTCTAGCAACGCCTTGTAAACGTACTGTCGATGCCGTTTCTGAAATGTATATCAATTTATTATTTGCATAAAATTCAATAAAGAAACTAAGATTATTGGCTTTGGTATCTGTCACATCTATAAAGGTAGTATCAGAAAGTGCTAGTGTATCCAGTGTAGTTCTATTGAGAATTTCTGTGGTAGTAATTCCGCTAGTCCGTCTTATTTTAATTTCGTAAGGGGCAGAATTTTGTGTAAAATCAATATGCCTAGGCTTTATCCATTTTATTTCCACTTCACCACTCACTGAATCGGTTTTCAACACCGAAGCTCCAATAAGAATAGGTACATCGTTGGTAAGCGAACCACAAGCCAAAGCGGACGCTCTACTGTAGCCTTTCTCAGGTGATGGAAATTGGGCATATACATAATAGCAGTACTGTGTTTCGTAGTTCAATCCTTTACCAAAATTATCGTCAGTAAATGAAGTTGCAGTTTTACGTACTTTTTTTATGAGATTGTAGCCTTTAGGTATATCGCGACCTGTATCACAACTGTCAGTTACTAAAGGTGTGTCATTTTCGCATTCTTTCCTTAGTATGGCTATGGAATCTACATTGGAGCAAAAATACGCATCCCAATTTAAAGTTATCTTTCTGCCTGAGGGTGTGGCTTTTAGAATGGTTAATGCTGGGGGAATAATTTTTATTTGCCAAACCTTTATAGCACTAAGCGAAATTGCTTCTCCTATATTGTCTTGTGCTTCAAATGTAACCTGGTAAGGCTGGGCACGAATAAGTTCACAACCCGTTTGCCACTCAAACGACATTGACTCTGCTGTATTGGTTTGCTTAAATAATTTTGTTTTGGCATTAAAAATATCCTTTGGTTTGGGGAAAGAAAATATACCAGAATAAGCCTGCAAGCTTTTAGTTTCATTTTCCTGAAAGGTAGCTGTAATCGTATCTTTGAGCAGCAAGCCAGCTGTAAGACAAGTATCTTTAGGGATATTTAAAATGGGGACAATATTGGTACTAAATAAAATATTAATTTGCATATCACGCACTACATAGCCTATCAAATAGCCGTTTCTCCACTCATTTACTTTAAAAGCAATATTGTAAAGCCCTTGCCGAAGCGGTTTTTCCCAAGTAATAAGCCCTGTTTGTGAATTCATCGTGAAAGTAGGATTACTACCATTATTTCCTATTTGGTTGGGTAGTACATAATTGGGAACAGTCGTACCTTTTTGCGATTGTGGTGTAATGAGTTCATACGATAAAGAATCTCCTTCTGCATCCCAAGCTGCGGGCCCGTGTGTGTAGGTTTGATTTATATTGCCATTGTCTAAAGGTGGGTATAAAAATTGAGGTGAGGTATTTGCTCCCAGCAATGGATCAATAGTGACTTGCGATTCTACATAGAAGGCAGTATTATCTGAAAAGCCACTATTGATATTCAGAATGCCATTATTTCTATTTATTTCTCTAAAGCTAACGGTGTAAGTAGCTGCACCAGGAAAATTTTTTCTAAAATTGAATATTAATCTTTGGGTCTTTTGATCTAAACTATCTTGTTTAAATAAATCTACTTTTTGTGATGTTCCGTCTCCAAAATCTAATTCCGCATTTGGTTGTTCAACACCGTTTGTATTTCTATATAACACTAGCGTAAAATCATATTCGAAAGTGCTTCGCTTTGTAGCTATAATTTCACCTGCTCTCAAGTGGGTAGCTTGCAATTCATTTATCTGAAATAAAAAACTTATAAATGCCATTAAACCTAAAAACAGCTTTCTGATGCGGTTGTTCACACTACAAAATAGCACAATTATTCGCAGTACTTAAAAGCAAAATAATATTTTAAGATATAGTTTTTGTTTTCGATAGGTTTTACTAATTTTGCAGTCCTTTTTCAGAAAAGCATTTATTTATTATATATATGAGCAAGTTATTAGATTTCGTGAACGCAGATATCAAAGGTGAAATACTTTCATCTTTACCAAGCTTTATAGCAGGCGACACTGTGAATGTACACGTAAAAATTAAAGAGGGAGCAAAAGAGCGTATTCAGCAATACCAAGGTGTAGTGCTTCAGAAAAGAAATGCTGGGCATCCAGGTGAAACTTTTACTGTTAGGAAAATATCTAATGGCATAGCTGTAGAGCGTATTTTTCCAATCCTATCTCCTTCAATCGATAAAATTGAGGTGATGAGAAGAGGTAAAGTGAGAAGAGCTAGATTGTTTTATCTACGCGATGCAAAAGGTAAAGCGGCAAAAATCAAAGAACGTATCATCTCTGTTAAATAATTTATTTTATCTAGCAAAAACACAAATCCCCATTCCAAAAGTATGGGGATTTGTGTTTAAAGACATTTCAGGTTCCCCTTACTAACTTTTCCAAAGTTCAAAACTTTGGAAAGTTGCGTTGTATGAGCTACCGAAAATTTATTTAGAATACTGTTAAGCTAGCAAACTAAAGGTTGGAATAGACCTTGAATGTTGGTTGGAATAAATTTCTTCTTTGTATTTCGGTTTAAGTACTTTTCTAAAGTTCAAAATTTTGATAAGTTTCCTTCAGACAGTTGTAGAATGTTCATTTCGAATGTTGCAAATTAGAAATTGCAGAGTTTAGATTAGATTTTGAATTTTGGGTGGAATAAATTTACTTTGCGGCTCTTTAAAAAATAGAATTCATCTTTTTTATCAATCAAATATTTTAATAGTACAATTTTAATATGGCATTAATAGGCAAACTCAGGGAAAAATCAGGTTGGGCTATAGGGATAATTGCGGCAGGTCTGGGTTTATTCATCGTTGGTGGCGATATTCTCTCTCCTACATCTATCATCAGAGGCAACAATAAAAATATCGTAGGCGAAATTGCAGGAGAAGAAATTCCTACGCCAAGATTTCAGCAAGAGATTGATGAAATGCGGTATGTATATTATTTGAATAATAATAAAGCACCTGGCGAAGCTGAAATGGCTCAGTTTTTACCGCAAGCTTGGAATCAAATGTTGTTTAAAGTGGCCTATCAAAAGGAATTTGATGCACTTGGGTTAGAAGTAGGGAAGGAAGAAGTAATAGATATGGTGCAAGGCAGAAACATTCACCCTGCTATTTTCCAATCATTTAGAAATCCACAAACAGGTCAGTTTGATAGAAATTATGTGGTGCAATACTTACAAAATATCGGCAGGATGGAAGCAAAACAGCAAGCAGCATGGCAAAATTTTGAGAAAAGTTTAGGCCCCGATCGTTTGAGAAATAAATATGAAGCTTTGCTAAAGAAAACTACTTATATAACCAAAGCTGAAGCCAAAAGAGAATACAATGCCCAAGCTTCAAGAGCCGAAGCTAAATATGTATTTATTCCTTATTCTTCTATTGCTGATGCGGATGTTCCCGTAGGCGACCCAGACATTGAAGATTATGTTTCAAAAAATAAATCTAGATTCAATACCGAGCCTTCAGTAAATTTTCAATACGTTACTTTCCCAATCAATCCTTCACAAGTAGATTCTGTTAATTTTTCAAATGAATTAATAGAAATAACTGATGATTTCAAGAAATCAGACGATGATTCGACCTTTGCGGCTTTAAATGCTGATAATCCAACGATTCCAAGTTGGTTAAATCCGGGTGAGTTACCAAAATCGCTCCAAAACCTAAGTAGTTTTGAAAAAAACACAGTTTATGGTCCTTTCAATGAAAACAATAAATCAGCCATTTATAAAATTGCCGATATTAAAGACGATACAGCCTATGCGGCCAAAGCTAGCCATATATTATTTCGTTGGGATAGCGAATCAGATGAAGACAAAGCCAAAACATTAACCAAAACAAAAGAAGTATTGGCAAGAATTAATAAAGGGGAAAGTTTTGAAGATATGGCTCGCCAATTTGGTACAGATGGCACTGCCAGCCAAGGTGGGGATTTGGGCTGGTTTGGGCAAGGCAGAATGGTGAAAGAATTTCAAGAAGCAGTATTTGCATCAAATAAAAAAGGACTTTTGCCTCAGCCTATAAAAACGCAGTTTGGCTATCATATTATTAAAGTAACCGAAACTAAAACAAATAAGAAATTCTTTGTAGCCTCTGTAGATAAAGCGATTACTGCAGGAGACGATACCAGAGATTCTGTATATAAAATTGCTGAATCATTTGCTTTAAATAGCCAAGATGTGAATGGATTTAACATTGAAGTACAGAAAAATCCTTCATTACAAAAGCTTTTTGCTCCTAACGTGTTGTCTTACAGCCCATATATCAACAACTTATCTAATCCTAAGGAATTAATTAGATGGGCATTCAATGATGCAAAAGAAGAAAGTATCTCTCCAGTGTTTGAAGTAGACAATCAATATGTGGTAGCAGCTTTAATCAATAAATATGATGAAGGAAAGCCAAATGTAGAAAGCAATAAGCAATTGATAGCCTACACAATTATAAATGAAAAAAAAGCCGATAAAATCATTGAGAAAATTGGAGAAGACAACACCAATTTAGAAGATATAGCTGCAAAAGCTGGCAATGGTATAATGGTAAATACAGCCGCAGATTTAAACCTTTCTTCTGCCATGTTAGGTCAGAGTGGCTATGAGCCGCAAGCAGTTGGATCTGTTTTTGGTTTGACAGATGCGAAAACCTCAAAGCCTATCAAAGGAAGTTCTGGGGTAATAGTAATTCAAACTTTAAAGAAAAACCTTGCTCAAGATGTAGCTGATTATAGCATATATAGAAATCAATTATTGGGCAATACTTCTAATAGAAGTGAATACACTATTGCTGAGGCTATTAAAGACAAGGCAAAAATTAAAGATTTCCGTTACAAGTTTTATTAGCATCTAAGTTTGAAAAGAAACGTCTCAAATCTTGTCGATTTGAGACGTTTCTTTTTGTAGCCATTCTACGGATTAATGCAATAGCGTTTTTTAGAAAAGCAAAGTCAGATAAACGTGAAAAAGATAATGATAACCATTTTCATAATATTAGCAGTTGTCATCTCTGCCATTTATTTGCTTTTGCAACAAAAAACTTTTGGGAAAAATCCCGATGGAGAATGCATTAATAGAATTGAAAAATCTCCCAACTACAAGAATGGGCGTTTTCAAAATTTATCGCCTACCGAGGAGGTGTTGAAGGATGCTTCATATCTTTATTTAGGAGGAGATTCTGGATATGAGACACACTTTAGTCAAATTGGGAAAAGCCACGGACCATTCGATTTGGCCATTCTGGATTGTGGGCAATACGGGAAAGATAGGCCTTATATTCACATGATGCCTGAGCAAACTGCTTTGGCGGCTAAAGAATGGAATGCTAAGGTTCTATTTCCTGTACATTGGGCGAAGTTTGCGTTATTACTTCACGCTCGGAACGAACCAATTAACAGATTATAGAATCTGCAAAAGAGAATGACTTGCCCCTTACTAGTCCTATCATTTGAGAACCAATTGTACTAGGTAGCTTATAAAAATATATTCTAAGGAATTAAGCATTGTCTTTTAATAATATCTGGAATGAAAAAAACATAACCTAAATATTAAATTTAAAAATACACTTTCTTGGTAAAAAATAAAACAACAACACACATACATAATTGTATTTGTTCTAAAAAGTGGTTTTATACTACTCATTCTGTTTTCTTTAATCTAGTCAAAAACTCTTAATCCAAATGAAGAAATTCAATTTATTTACTCTTTTTTTATTAGTGTTCCCCCAAATTATTTTTGCCCAAATAAAAGATACCACTTATTGGAATAAGAACTTTTCAGCAGGTGTAAATGTGAATCAAGCTGCTTTTAATGCGGAATGGAAAAATTCTCAAGGTGCCGTGGCCAATTCGGCAATTTCAGCTTTCATATTTGCAAAATCGGAATATGTACAATATAGACACAATGTGTTAAACGATTTGCAATTGCAATATGGAAGAGCATACACTGAATCGAATTTAGTGCCCATTTGGCGTAAAAACCTCGATCGTATATTTTTTGATAATAAATATGCTTATGCAATTACACCCAATTTAGGTTTGTTCGGATCATTATTATTTCAGTCGCAGTTTGATAACGGTTACAAATACAACAAATATGTGATACCCAATGATGCTAAAAGAGACTCTACTACAAAAGTATCAGGATTTTTATCGCCCGGTTATTTGGATGAAGCAGCAGGTTTGGAATGGAAGCCAGTACCTTATTTTTCTGCACGTTTTGGTCCAGTTGCTTTTAGGCAAACTTTTGTTACAGATGTTGAAGTGAAGAAATCAACAAAGAAATTTGATGGAAAAGATAGTGTTTCTTATGGTGTAGAGTTAAACAGCTCAGTTAGAAATCAGTTTGGTTGCAATGTTGTGATGAAGTTTGATAAAGATTTTAATCCCAACCTAAACTTAAAATTGATTTACCAATATTTTTCTGCTTACGAAAATCTAGCCGTGAGTACCAATCGATTAGATGCCATTATTACAGCCAAAGTTTTCAAGTTTATAAATGTAAACCTTCAAGGCGTATTGGTATATAATCAAGACCAAATTGCTAGAGTTCAATTCAGTGAGGCATTAGCATTGGGCATTGTATATCAATTAGCCAATAATAAATAACATATTTCTAGCATATTCTATCTCTTAAAATTTTTTTTAGTAGGTTAAACAAAGAAGTCTTTTGAGCAATTTCTCAAAAGACTTCTTTGTTTAACTATCAATCACCGACTAAATTCATCTTATATAATATTGTGATTGCAGTCAAAATTTAGCGTCAAAAATAATAGACTAGTCAGTACAACATATTAATGAGTTTTCTTAAATATACTATGTTTATGAAAATATTTTTCTTATTTTGAAACCATATAAACATAAATAGTTATATTATTTATAGATATAATCTAATTATTTATAATTTATGAAAATATTTATTTATTATTTTAGGTGTAATTGTTGCAGATAAAAAAACTATTACTACTTTTGCAATCCCTTTTCGAAAACACGAAAAAACAAACAAGAAAATGTCAGGTATCATCGGCAAAAAAATTGGAATGACAAGCTACTACAGCAAAGAGGACGCAAAATCTATTCCTTGCACGCTAGTTGAAGCTGGTCCAATTGTGGTAACACAAGTTAAAACGAAAGAGTCTGACGGATATAGTGCTATTCAGGTAGCCTATGGTGCAGCGAAGAAAAAAAATACTACCAATTCGGTACAAGGTCACTTGAAAAAATCAGGTATTGAGGCAGCCCAAAGAATTATTGAATTCCGCGATGCTGAAGGCGACTTCAAAGTAGGTCAGGTGGTGAAGTTGGAAGAAATATTGGCTGAAGGCGATTTTGTAGATGCAGTAGGTGATTCTAAAGGAAAAGGATTTCAAGGTGTAGTAAAGAGATATAATTTTGGAGGAGTTGGTGGTCAGACTCATGGTCAGCACAATAGACTTCGTCATCCGGGTTCTATTGGTGCATGTTCTTTTCCTTCAAGAGTACTTCCTGGCATGAGAATGGGAGGTCGTATGGGAAACCAAAGAACTACTATTCAAAACCTAAAAGTAGTAAAAATATATCCTGAGAAAAACTTAGTATTAATAAGTGGTTCTATTCCAGGTGCTAACAATTCGATAGTTTATTTAGAGAAATAAGATAATGGAGCTTAGTGTATATAGTATAGGTGGGCAGGCTACCAGCAAAAAAGTAAAGCTATCTGACGAGGTGTTCGCTATTGAACCCAACGAACATGCAGTTTACTTAGATGTGAAACAGTATTTGGCCAACCAAAGACAAGGAACTCACAAAACGAAAGAAAGACCTGATGTAAATTACTCTACCAGAAAAATGCTTAAGCAAAAAGGTACAGGTGGTGCACGTCATGGGAGTAGAAAAGCAAATATTTATGTAGGTGGGGCTAGAGTATTTGGTCCACAACCGCGTGACTATAGCTTTAAATTAAATAAAAAATTAAAGGTATTGGCAAGAAAGTCTATACTTTCTGCTAAAGCAAAAGATAGTCAGATCACAGTAGTGGAAGATTTTACTTTTGAAGCACCGAAAACAAAATCATATTTAGAATTTTTGAATGCATTTTCATTCGCAAGCAAAAAGACATTATTGATTTTACCTGATGTAAATATTAACGTTGTGTTGTCGGGAAGAAATATTCCAAACGCTAAAATAGTATCTGCTGATTTAGTAAATACTTATGATTTAGTTAACTCAGATGTTATATTTCTTGCTGAGTCTGCTGTTCAAAAATTAAACGAATTGTAATACGATGGAAGTGTTAATCAAGCCTCTCGTTACGGAGAAAGTTACAGCCCTAAATGATAAGGGAGTTTATGGCTTCATTGTCGATAAAAAAGCCAATAAAGTTGAAATTAAGAAAGCAGTTGAGAAGGCTTATAATGTGAATGTGGATGCTGTTAATACATTAATTACGTCTTCTAAACAGAAATCTAGAAGTACTAAAAAATCTTTTCTAAGCGGTAGAACTAGCTCAATAAAAAAAGCTTTTGTTACCCTAGCGAAAGGCGAAGTTATTGATTTCTATAGCAGTATATAATCATGGCGATAAAAAAATTAAGACCGACTACTCCCGGACAAAGACATAGGTTAGCTCCTACTTTTGATGAGATTACAGCTTCAAAACCTGAAAAATCTTTGATAGCTAAGAAAACCAAAACTGGTGGCAGAAATAGCGAAGGTGCTATGACTATGCGTTACATTGGTGGTGGTCACAAGCAGGCTTACAGGATTATTGATTTCAAAAGAGATAAAGATAATATTCCTGCTATCGTAAAGTCAATAGAGTATGATCCTAATAGAACCGCTCGTATTGCTCTTCTTTACTATGTAGATGGAGAAAAAAGATATATTATTGCTCCAAAAGGATTGAAAGTTGGTCAGACCGTATTGTCTGGTAAAGGAGTTCCTCCGGAATTAGGTAATGCCTTGACATTGTCTGAAATACCTTTGGGTACATTTATTCACAATGTTGAATTGAAACCTGGTAATGGGGCTAGTTTGGCAAGGAGTGCCGGTTCATCAGCTCAATTGGTGGCTCGTGAGGAAAAATATGCTACTATCAAATTGCCTTCCGGTGAATTGAGATTGGTTTTATTGACTTGTAAAGCAACTGTTGGTACAGTTTCAAACGAAGATCATATCAATCTTTCTGTAGGTAAAGCTGGGAGAAATAGATGGAAAGGTATTAGACCAAGAGTAAGAGGCGTAGCAATGAATCCTGTAGATCACCCAATGGGTGGTGGTGAAGGTAGAGCTTCAGGTGGTCAGCCTCGTTCTCGCAAAGGACTTTATTCAAGAGGTCTTAAAACAAGGACACCTAAAAAATATTCTAATTCATTTATAATAAGTAAGAGAACTAAATAAGATGGGTCGTTCATTAAAAAAAGGTCCGTATATTGATTTCAGACTAGCTGCTAAAGTCGATAAAATAAACGAAACAGGGAAAAAGACTGTAGTGAAAACGTGGTCGCGTAGATCAATGATTAGCCCTGATTTTGTTGGACATACTTTTGCTGTTCATAATGGCAATAAATTTATACCGGTGTTTTGCACCGAAAATATGGTAGGTCATAAATTAGGCGAGTTCGCACCTACTAGAAATTTTAGAGGACACGCTGCTAAGAAAGATAAAGGCAAATAAGAATATAAATGGAAGCTAGAGCAATCTTAAAAAATGTGCCAACTTCACCTAGAAAGATGCGCTTAGTCGTTGATTTGGTGAGAGGAAAAGATGTAAATCAGGCATTGGCTATCTTGAAATTTCAAAGCAAAGTTGGTGCAGAGTATTTGCATAAATTGGTGCTTTCAGCAGTTTCAAACTGGCAACAAGGCAATCCAGATGAAAGAGTTGAAGAAGCTGATTTGTTTGTGAAGACTATCTTTGTTGATGGTGGTAGAATGTTGAAAAGAATGCGTCCTGCTCCACAAGGTAGAGGTCACAGGATTAGAAAAAGGTCAAATCATATCACTGTAGTTTTAGATAGTAAAGTATCAGCTGCTGTTGAAGAAGAAGCTTAATCAATAGAATCGAAAAACGAAACATATAGACAATCGAAATGGGAACTAAAACGAATCCTGTAGGTTTAAGGTTAGGCATAGTAAGAGGTTGGGACTCAAGCTGGTACGGTGGTAAAAATTTTGCTGACAAACTTATCGAAGATGAGAAAATCAGAAAATATGTACTTGCACGTATACCTAAAGCTGGAATTGCAAAAATTATAGTAGAGAGAACTATAAAAAGAATTATCCTTACTATTAATACAGCTCGTCCGGGTGTTGTAATTGGTAAAGGTGGAGGTGAAGTTGATAAGATAAAGGAAGAACTCAAGTCAATTACAGATAAGGATGTTCAAATAAACATTTTTGAAGTTAAGCGTCCCGAGTTAGATGCAAAATTGGTGGGTGAATCTATCGCTCAGCAAATTGAGGCTCGTATTTCTTATAAAAGAGCAATGAAACAAGCTATTGCTTCTGCAATGAGAGTTGGTGCTCAAGGGATTAAAATAAAAGTATCTGGTCGATTGGGTGGTGCTGAGATGGCTCGCTCAGAAGGTTATAAAGAAGGTCGTGTGCCTTTGCATACCCTTCGTGCTGATATTGATTATGCAATTACCGAAGCTCAAACAGTTTATGGTAAAATAGGAATTAAAGTTTGGATTTTCAAAGGTGAAGTTTTCGGTAAGAGAGACCTCTCTCCTAATGTAGGCTTAGCCGCAGCTCAAGCAGGAGCTGCAGGTGATACCCCAAGAGGTGATAGGAGAAACGAAAGAGAAGAAAGAGGTGGGCGTGGTGGCGACAGAAGAAGAAATGATGATGGTGCTTCTGATACTAAAGGTGCAAAACCTGGTCCAGGAGGTGCAGCCAACAGAGGAAAGAGTAATAACAACAGAAGAAGATAACAGTAAAAGCTTAATACGCTATGCTTCAGCCAAAAAAAACTAATTATAGAAAGACACAGAAAGGCAGAATTAAAGGTATTGCTACCAGAGGTTTCTCCATCAGTTTCGGACAGTTTGCTTTGAAAGTTTTAGAACCTGGTTTTATTACGGCAAGGCAAATTGAAGCAGCCAGGGTTGCTTTATCAAGAGGAATGCAACGTCAAGGTAACATTTGGGTAAGGGTATTTCCTGACAAACCAATGACTAAAAAACCAGCTGAGGTTCGTATGGGTAAGGGTAAGGGTGCTCCAGAATATTGGGTAGTGCCAGTTAAGCCTGGAACAATATTATTTGAAGCAGGTGGCGTTTCATTAGACCTAGCTAATGAGGCATTGCGTCTTGCTGCACAGAAATTGCCTTTGAAAGTGAAATTTATTTCTAAACACGATTTCGTAGCTTAATTATGGCCACAAAGTATAAGGATATAGTACTGTTAAACAACGAAGAGTTAGCAGACAAGATAAGAGCAGAGAGAGATTTATTGGGTCGTATCAGATTTGCCCATGCAGTTTCTCCTATTGAAAATCCTATGAAAATTAGGGCTTCACGTAGGTTGATTGCTCAATTGAGTACTGAACTTACAAAAAGAACCAAAATAGCATAGTAAAATGGCAGAAACAGAAGAAATATCAACAGTTGGTTCAGAAGCGAAAGTAGCTGATTCACCAAAAGTAGTTACATCACAAGTATCAGATGTTGCATTACTTGAAGAAGGTAGAAATTTAAGAAAAGCCAGAGTTGGCAAAGTTGTTAGCAATAAAATGGAAAAATCGATAGTGGTTTCTATCGATAGAAAAACCAAGCACCCAAAATACGGGAAATTTGTTAACAAGACTAAAAAGTTTGTCGCTCATGATGAAACCAACCAATGTGGAATTGGTGATATAGTTGAAATCATGGAGACTAGACCTTTGAGTAAAACAAAAAGGTGGAGATTGGTTCAAATTATTGAAAAAGCGAAATAACAATGGTACAGCAAGAATCTAGATTAAGCGTTGCAGATAACAGTGGTGCAAAAGAAGTACTTTGTATCAGAGTTTTGGGTGGTACTAGAAAAAGATATGCTTCTGTGGGTGACAAAATAGTAGTAACTGTAAAGTCTGCTCTTTCTTCAAGTAGCATGAAAAAAGGTACTGTGTCAAAGGCTGTAGTAGTAAGAACAAAAAAGGAAGTAAGACGTAAAGATGGTACTTACATTCGTTTTGAAGACAACGCTGCTGTATTATTAAATGCAGCGGATGAGCCAAGAGGAACGCGTATTTTCGGTCCTGTGGCTCGTGAATTAAGAGAAAAACAATTCATGAAGATTATTTCTCTTGCACCTGAGGTTTTATAATATTAGTAGCAGTCGACAATGGCAAAGCAAAGTATAAAAAAAGGAGATAAAGTAATGGTAATTGCAGGTAATGCACGGGGAAAAGTATCCACCGTATTGCAAGTAATGCCAAAGGAATCTAAAATATTGGTAGAAGGTGTGAACAAAGTTAAACGTCACTTAAAGCCTACTTCTCAAAACCCAAGTGGTTCTATCTTAGAAAAAGAATTGCCCATTAATGTTAGTAATGTATCATTAGTGGATGGAAATGGCCAGCCTACAAGAGTTGGCCACAGAGTAAATAAAGATGGAAATACAGAAAGGTTTAGTGTAAAAACCGGAAACGTTATATAAAAATGGCAGCACCACGTTTTAAAGAAGTTTATCTAAAGGAAGTTATTCCTGCATTGCAAGCCAAATTTGGCTATAAAAATGTAATGCAAGTTCCAAAAGTTACCAAGATTTGTGTGAACAAAGGTATTGGTGCAGCAGTAGCAGATAAGAAGTTGGTTGATATAGGAGTTGAAGAGTTATCTCAGATTACTGGTCAAAAAGCAGTTCCCACAAAATCTAAAAAAGCTATTTCCAACTTCAAACTGAGGGAAAATATGCCAATTGGAGCAAAGGTTACTTTACGTGGAGATAAAATGTATGAGTTTATGGATAGATTAACTTCTATTGCTCTGCCTCGTGTGAGAGATTTTAAAGGTATAAATGATAAAGGCTTTGATGGAAGAGGGAACTATACTTTAGGTGTAAAAGAGCAAATTATTTTTCCTGAAATTAGTATTGACAAAATTACTAAAATATCAGGAATGGATATAACATTTGTTACTACGGCTCAAACTGATGAAGAGAGCCTTGAATTATTGAAATTATTTGGTTTACCATTTGCTAATCAAAAAAAATAATATAAATGGCTAAGGAATCAGTAAAGGCTCGTGAAGTAAAAAGAGTGAAGCTTGTTGCCCGTTATGCTGCAAAAAGAAAAGCTTTAAAAGAAGCAGGTGACTATTTGGGACTTGACAAATTGCCTAAAAATGCCAATCCTATCAGATTGCATAATCGTTGCAAATTATCAGGCAGACCAAGAGGTTATATGAGAAAGTTTGGAATTTGCAGAAATCAGTTCAGACTTTTGGCTAATGAAGGTAAAATACCAGGATTAACAAAAGCAAGTTGGTAATTCAAATTATTATCATATCTTTGCACCCCGTTTCAAAAAAATAGATTAAATGGACTCAATTGGAGATTTCCTGACCAGAATTAGAAACGCCTCAATGGCAGGTCACAGATTGTTGGAAGTACCTTCTTCTAAATTTAAGAAGGAAATTACAAAAGTATTGTTTGATAAGGGTTATTTGTTGAACTATAAGTTTGAAGATTCTGATGAAAAACATGCTACGATAAAAATAGCATTGAAGTATAATAGTTTGAATAAGAAATCTTCTATTGTTCATATTGAAAGAATCAGCAAACCGGGTTTACGTAAATATGTAAATCATGATGAGTTGCCAAGGGTATTAAGTGGCTTGGGAATAGCGGTTGTTTCTACATCGAAAGGTCTTATGACTGATAAAGAAGCACGTGATCAGAAAATTGGTGGTGAGGTAATTTGTTTTGTATATTAATATTTAAAATATAATGTCAAGGATTGGTAAAAAACCTATTTCACTGCCTGAAAAAGTTGAGATTACTATAGATATGAGTAATGTTGTAACTGTAAAAGGCCCTAAGGGAACGCTAGTGCAAGCAGTTGATTCTGATTTTAAAATCACTGTTGATGCTAAAGAGTTAGTGATTGAAAGGCCAACTGAGCAAAAAAGACACAAAGCACTGCATGGTTTATACCGTTCTTTATTGAACAACAATATAGTAGGTGTGAGTACTGGATATAAATCTCAGCTTGAATTGGTTGGGGTAGGTTTCAAAGCGGCTAACAATGGAAATTTATTAGAATTAAGCCTAGGTTATTCGCATGGTATTTTCTTTGAAGTGCCAAGTGAAATAAAAGTAGCAACAATAACTGAGAAAGGTAAAAATCCTACAGTTATTCTTGAAGGTATTGATAAACAGTTGTTGGGTCAAGTTTGTGCTAAATTGAAATCATTTAGAAAACCAGAACCTTATAAAGGAAAAGGTATTCGCTTTACAGGTGAAGAAATAAGAAGAAAAGCAGGTAAGACATCAGCTAAAAAATAAGAAAACCATGTCTGTAGATAAAGCAAGCAGGAGATTAAAAATCAGAACAAAAATTAGAGGTGTTATCTCTGGTGCTTCTGAGAAACCAAGATTAGCGGTATTTAGAAGTAATTCTGATATATATGCCCAACTGATAGATGACCTTAATGGTGTAACTGTACTTAGTGTTTCCTCAAAAGAATTAAAAGGTACGAAAGCCCCTAAATTGGAAATATCAAAAGAGGTTGGAAAACTCTTAGCTCAGAAGGCGAAAGACAAAGGAGTTAGTAATGTAGTGTTTGATAGGGGGGGGTACTTGTACCATGGCAGAATCAAAGCCTTGGCAGAAGGAGCAAGAGAAGGAGGTTTAATTTTCTAAGAAACTTTAGCTATGTCACAATTAAATATAAAAAGAGTAAAAGCAAGCGAAATTGAACTGAAAGACAGAGTTGTAGCTGTTAATCGTGTTGCAAAAGTAGTTAAAGGTGGTAGAAGATTTAGTTTCTCTGCAATCGTAGTAGTAGGAGATGGTAACGGTGTAGTTGGTTTCGGCTTAGGTAAAGCCAACGAAGTGACTGATGCAATTTCTAAAGGAGTTGATGATGCAAAAAAGAACTTAATAAAAGTTCCAGTATTTAAAGGTACTGTTCCCCATGAAACTATAGGGAAGTATAGTGGAGGTTTGGTACTGCTTAAACCTGCAGCTGCAGGTACTGGCGTAATAGCTGGTGGTGCAATGCGTGCGGTTCTTGAAAGTGCAGGAATTAAAGATGTGTTAGCGAAATCTAAAGGTTCCTCAAATCCTCATAACGTGGTAAAAGCTACTTTCGATGCTTTGTTACAAATGAGAGACCCTTTTACGGTAGCTAAATTTAGAGGTATTTCAATGAAAAAAGTATTTAACGGCTAATAGATAATGGCTCTTTTAAAAATAACACAAGTTAGAAGTACGATAAAAAGACCTGCAGATCAAAAGAGAACTCTTCAGGCCTTGGGTTTAGGTAGAATAAATCGCACAGTTGAGGTAGAGGGAACACCTCAAATTCTTGGCATGGTGAAAAAAGTGGGTCACTTGGTAACTGTAATAAACTAAGACAATGCAATTAAATTCATTAAAACCTGCTTCAGGTTCAATAAAGACTTCAAAAAGAATTGGTCGTGGTACGGGCTCTGGTAAAGGTGGTACTTCTACTAAAGGACATAAAGGTGATAAATCCCGTTCTGGTCACAAAGACAAATTGGGCTTTGAAGGTGGTCAGATGCCATTACAGAGACGTATTCCTAAGTTTGGTTTTACTAATATCAACAGAGTAGAATACAAAGGGGTAAATCTTGATACTATTCAAGAGTTGATTGATTCAAAAAATATCACGTTGATAGATTTTGATACACTATATATAAACGGATTGGTATCTAAAAGGGATAAAGTAAAATTGTTGGGTAGAGGAGAGTTAAAATCAAAAGTAACTGTTAAACTTCATGCGTTTACACAAGCTGCGAAGGCGAGTATAGAAAATGCAGGTGGAACTATAGAAATCGTTTAAGAATAGGATGAAACGTATAATAACAACCATACAACATATTTTTTCAATTGAAGAGCTAAGAAGCCGCATTGTGAACACAATGGGTTTTCTTTTGATTTTTCGTCTTGGTTCTTATATTGTTTTACCTGGAGTTGACCCTACGAAATTAACTAAAAACACTTCTGGTATTCTAGGTTTATTAGACACCTTCTTAGGCGGAGCATTCAGTAATGCTTCAATATTTGCTTTAGGTATAATGCCTTATATTTCAGCATCAATTGTGCTTCAATTGCTTACTGTAGCAGTGCCTTACTTCCAAAAGATGCAAAAGGAAGGGGAGAGTGGGAGAAAAAAAATCAATCAAATTACAAGGATTTTAACAATATTTATCACTATAGCACAATCAATAGGTTATGTTACTGCTACTATTCCAGCAGAAGCGGTAATGATTGAAAGAACGTTATTTACTGTTTCAGCAATTGTTATAATTACTACTGGAACAATGTTTTGTATGTGGCTAGGCGAAAAGATTACAGACAGAGGCATTGGGAATGGGATTTCAATGTTGATAATGGTGGGTATTTTGTCAAGATTTCCGGGTGCAATTATAGCAGAAGGGATTTCTAAAGGAATGAATGGAGCTTTGTTTTTCTTAATTGAATTGGTTGCTTTGTTCTTTATAGTTATGGCAGTTATCATGCTCACTCAAGCTACAAGAAAGATTCCAGTTCAATATGCCAAACAAGTAGTTGGCAATAAAGTAATGGGAGGTGAAAGACAATATATACCTTTAAAATTGAATGCTTCTGGTGTTATGCCGATCATTTTTGCTCAATCATTAATGTTTCTTCCTGCAATGATTGCCTCCATTTGGTCTGATTCTTCTGATTTGGCTAACTCAATAGGAGCTACATTTTCAGACTATACTTCTTGGCAATACAATACGGTTTTTGGTGTATTAATCATTGTATTTACTTTTTTCTATACTGCGATAGCAATTAATCCAACTCAGATAGCAGATGATATAAAAAGAGGTGGTGGGTTTGTGCCAGGGATTAAGCCGGGTAAGGAAACCTCTGATTTCATTGATAACATACTTTCAAAAATTACTTTACCAGGTTCCTTATTTTTAGTAGGAGTAGCAGTATTTCCAGCCATCGCGAGTGTATTTGGACTAAGTAGGGAGTTTGCACAGTTTTATGGAGGTACATCTTTATTAATAATGGTGGGAGTAATACTAGATACACTTCAACAAATTGAAAGTTATCTGTTAATGAAGAAATACGATGGATTAATGAAATCAGGTCGTGTAAAGGGAAGGCAAGAATTAGCAATAGCTTAATTTTATTAATGTTCTGGACAAGAGAAAAAATACAATATAAATCAGTTGAAGAACTTGATTTAATAAAGATAAGTGGTGATTTGCTTGGTAGAGTTCACGGAGAACTTTCTAAAATAGTTAAAGAAGGAGTTAAAACAATTGAGCTTGATAAATTTGCCTATGAATTTATTAAAGATCACAAAGCAATTCCTTCATTTCTAAATTATAGAGATTTTCCATCTTCTCTTTGTATTTCAGTAAATGATACAGTTGTTCATGGATTACCTAGTAATTATGAATTAAGAAATGGAGATATTGTTTCAATAGATTGTGGTATTCTTTTAAATGGTTTTCATGCGGATTCTGCTTATACTTATATGGTAGGCAACGTTAGTGAGGAGAAGAGGAAATTACTTCGAGTTACTAAAGAGTCTTTGTATGAGGGCATTAGACATGCAAAATCTGGTTGGAGAGTTGGGGATATAAGTTTTGCAATACAGTCGTATACAGAACGTGAAAGATATGGTGTGGTAAGAGAATTGGTTGGACATGGAGTTGGTAAAAATCTTCATGAAGAACCTGAAGTACCAAACTTTGGTAAGCGTGGAAAAGGGCATAAATTAATCAGTGGAATGGTAATTGCCATAGAACCAATGATAAATTTGGGAAAGAAAGAAGTTTTTCAGCTGGATGATAACTGGACCGTAAAAACAGCAGATGGTAAGCCGTCTGCACATTTTGAACATACAGTTGCAATTTTAAATGGAACTCCTGAAGTATTAACAACATTTGATTATATTATTAAAGAGCAAGTAATTTAATGTCGAAACAGTCATCTATTGAGCAAGATGGAAAAATTTTGGAAGCATTGTCAAACGCAATGTTTCGTGTAGAGTTGGCTAATGGACATGAAGTAATTTGTCATATTTCGGGTAAAATGAGAATGAATTATATTAAGATTTTACCAGGCGATAAGGTTAAATTAGAAATGTCTCCTTATGATTTAACAAAAGGGAGGATAGTATTCAGGTATAAGTAACAATCCGAAAGGGAATAATTTAAAAACAAGATGAAAGTAAAAGCATCTATTAAAAAAAGGAGTGTCGACTGCAAGATTATTCGCAGGAAGGGAAAACTCTATGTTATTAATAAAAAAAATCCACGTTTTAAACAAAGACAAGGTTAATTCAAGATTATGGCAAGGATTGCAGGTGTAGATATTCCAGATTTGAAAAGAGGAGAGATTTCTCTTACCTATATTTATGGTATTGGCTTAAGTACAGCTCAATACATATTGGCAAAAGCTAAAGTTAGCTCTGATAAAAAAGTAAAAGAGTGGACTGAAGACGAGGCGAATGCTATTAGAAATATTATCTCAAGTGAGTTTAAGACAGAAGGTGTATTAAAATCTGAAGTTCAACTATCTATCAAGCGATTGATGGATATTGGTTGCTACAGAGGCTTGAGACATAGGAAAGGTTTGCCTGTGAGAGGTCAGAGAACTAAAAATAACAGTCGCACCAGGAAGGGAAAACGTAAGACGGTTGCTAACAAGAAAAAAGCTACTAAATAATAACTAATAAAAGTAGTATTTGGTATTACAAATAGACAATGGCACAAAAGAAAAAAGATAAAACTAAAAAGAGAGTAGTAATTGTAGAATCAATTGGTCAGGTACATATTCAAGCTACTTTTAACAACATTATTATTTCTATTACCAATATGAATGGTCAAGTTGTTTCTTGGGGTTCGTCAGGTAAAATGGGATTTAAAGGTTCAAAGAAAAATACACCTTATGCTGCACAATTGGCGGCTTCTTCAGCAGCTCATTTGGCGTTTGAAGCTGGCATGAGAAAGGCCGAAGTGTTTGTAAAAGGTCCTGGATCTGGTCGTGAATCTGCCATTAGAACAATTCAAAATGCAGGAATTGAGGTAAGCGTTATCCGAGATGTTACTCCAGTTCCACATAATGGTTGTCGTCCACCAAAAAGGAGAAGAGTTTAATTCGATATACAATTATTGATACATTAAGAAATGGCAAGATATATAGGACCAAAAGCTAGGATTTCAAGAAGGTTCAATGAACCGATTTTAGGTCATAGTAAAGCGTTGCAAAAGAAAAACTATCCTCCAGGGCAACATGGTAAGGGAAGAAGAGCTAAAAAGTCTGAGTACGCAATTCAGTTGGCTGAAAAACAAAAGGCTAAGTATATTTATGGTCTTTTAGAGCGTCAGTTTGAAAAAACATTTGATTTTGCAGCTAGAAAAGAAGGAATTACGGGTGAAAATTTATTGAAATTTTTAGAGGGAAGACTTGATAATACAGTTTTTCGTTTAGGATTAGGAGCGACAAGAAGAGCGGCAAGACAAATAGTATCACATAAGCATATTTTGGTAAACAATGAGTTGGTAAATATTCCTTCTTATTTATTGAAGCCTGGCGATACTATTAGTGTGAGGGAAAAGTCGAAATCTCTTGAAGTAATCACTACTTCTTTATCTGCAAGAAGCTCAAAAAGATACAACTGGCTAGAGTGGGATGGAAAATTGATGTTAGGAAAAATTATTAATTATCCTGATAGACAGTCAATTCCTGAAAATATCAACGAGCAATTAATCGTTGAGCTTTACTCAAAACAATAAAATTTAATCGAACCTTAACAATAGTAGCTATGTCAATATTAGCCTTTCAAATGCCCGACAAAGTCGTAATGGAAAAAGCTGACGACTTCAAAGGTTTGTTTGAATTTAAACCTCTTGAAAAAGGTTTTGGTGTTACAATCGGTAATGCTTTAAGAAGAATTTTACTTTCATCTTTAGAAGGATATGCCATTACTAGCATTAAGCTTCCAGGTGTATTGCATGAATTTACAACGATTGAAGGTGTAAGGGAAGATGTTACTGAATTAATTTTGAATCTTAAAAAGGTGAGATTCAAGAAAATTCCTGATGTAATGACTGATAATAGAGTTTCCATCTCCTTAAAAAATAAAGAGGTATTTACTGCGGGAATGATACAAGATTTTTCATCTTGTTTTCAAATTACCAATCCTGAGATGGAAATCGCGCATTTTGCATCAGGTGTTAAATTCGACATCGAATTGACAGTTGAAAAAGGAAGAGGTTATGTTCCAGCGGAAGAGCAGAAGTTGGGAGATGGTGCTTTCGGGTTGATTTCTATTGATTCAATATTTACACCAATAAAAAATGTAAAATACAGTGTTGAAAATACACGTGTTGAACAAAAAACAGATTACGAAAGATTACTTATTGAAATTGAAACTGATGGCACTATTCATCCAGAAGATGCCTTGAAAGGTGCTGCTCATATTTTGATTCAGCATTTCATGTTGTTTTCAGACAAAACAATGACTTTTGAAACGCAGAAAACTGAAGAAGTAGAAACGGTTGATGAAGAATTCCTTCACATGAGGAAATTGTTGAAAACTTCATTGGCTGATCTTGATCTTTCTGTAAGAGCTTACAATTGTTTGAAAGCAGCTGACATTAAAACATTGGGTGATTTAGCTTCATTAGATGTATCGGACATGATGAAGTTCAGAAATTTTGGTAAAAAATCGCTGGCTGAGCTTGAACAATTGATGCAAGAGAAAAATTTGCGTTTCGGAATGGACGTTGCCAAATATAAATTAGACGAAGATTAATAATGAGACACGGTAAAAAAGATAATCATTTAGGAAGAACAACAGCTCACAGGCATGCTTTATTGTCTAATATGGCTTCTTCCTTGATAGTACATAAAAGAATTGAGACAACACTAGCTAAAGCTAAAGAGTTGAGGAAGTATGTTGAACCTTTGATTTCTAAATCAAAAGTAGATTCTACACATTCAAGAAGAGTAGTTTTCTCTTATTTGCAAGATAAAATTTCTGTAAAAGAGCTTTTCGACAATGTATCAGAGAAAGTAGCAACTCGACCAGGCGGATATACTAGAATTATCAGAACAGGAAATCGTTTGGGTGATAATGCAGAAACTTGTATCATTGAATTAGTTGATTATAATTTTCTTTACACAGGTGGTAAGGAAGTGAAAGAAACCAAAACAAGAACACGTAGAGGTAAAAAGACTGCTTCAACTGAGAATGTAGAAGCATCTTCGGCTGAAATAGTTGCAGAGCCTACAATTGAAGAAAAGGAAGAAAATTGATAATGAAATTTGATTTATTATATAGTTTAAAAGGATTTGAGTTATCTCAAATCCTTTTTTTATGTCCATAATGAATTGATTTACTAATTTTAGTTTTTTAAAAGAATAATCAGTAAAAGATGAAATATAATTTAAAAGATAAAGCAGTTTTAGTGTTAGAAGATGGGGCGGTATTTACAGGCGATTCGGTAGGTATAAAGGGTATTTCTACTGGAGAAATGTGCTTTAATACTGGCATGACTGGCTATCAGGAAATTTATACCGATCCTTCTTATGCGGGGCAAATTATTATCAATACCACTCCTCATGTGGGAAATTATGGCACTGTTGATTTAGAGGAAGAGTCGGGAAAAGTACAGTTTAACGGTCTTGTGTGCAATTCATTTGCTGATATTTTTTCTAGAAGGATCTCACAAGCTTCCTTGCAAAATTATTTTGAGAAAAATAGTATTGTAGGTATTTCAGGTATAGACACCAGAAAATTAGTTAGATATATCAGAAGTAAGGGAGCAATGAACGGCATTATTTCTTCTGAGGAATTAGATATTGAAAAGTTAAAAAGCAAATTAGCTTCAGTTCCTTCAATGGAGGGATTAGAATTGTCTTCTCAAGTAAGTACAAAGGAACATTATTTTTTAGGAAGTGAATCTGCAAAATATAAAGTTGCCGTTTTAGACTTTGGGGTTAAACGAAGTATACTAACAAATTTTGTAAACAGAGATTGCTATTGTAAAGTGTTTCCAGCACGCTCCACTTATAATGAAATTAAAAGTTGGGGGGCAAATGGTTATTTCATTTCTAACGGGCCTGGTGATCCATCTGTGATGGGCTATGCTATTGAAACGGTAAAAGCGGTTTTGGCAGATAGTCAGCCACTCTTTGGCATTTGTCTTGGGCAACAATTATTAGGATTGGCAAACGGAATATCAACCTATAAGATGCATAATGGACATAGAGGGCTTAATCACCCAGTAAAAAATCTATTGACAGGCAAGTCGGAAATCACTTCTCAGAACCACGGATTTTCTATTGTAAAAGAAGAAGTAGTAAAAAATAAAAACATAGAAATTACTCATATGAATTTGAACGATGATACTGTAGAAGGCATCAGAGTTAAGGGTAAAAAAGCCTTTTCGGTACAGTTTCACCCTGAGGCGGCTCCGGGTCCGCATGATTCAAGATATTTGTTCGACCAATTTGTGGATTTCTTTTAAGAAGCTGTGGATAACTTTTTAAGTGTCTGAAATACAATATGTTAGGAAATAGGCTTGATTGTTTACATCAAGTCTATTTCATTTTGTAGGGTTTAAATTTTCCAAGTAAGCATTGTATTTTTCTATGATTTTTTAAGTACATACCCCTCAAATTCATTCCTAAACGACACTCGGTATTTGCAAGGTTTTCAGGCTGTTTTTTTTTAATTTTTTTTTAGTCAGTTTTGGAATCTCATCTCTGAGAAATTTCAATAAATCTAAATTAATTAAACATTTTTCATGGTTACACTTGTAAGAGACTGCGTGGCAGTGTGGAGCAACTGTCTGTCTGTAATAAGGCAACATATTACGGAGAAAAACTATGAAACATGGTTTAAGCCAGTTCAGCCAGTGTCTTTGGACGAAGATATACTCACTATTCAAGTTCCTAGTCAATTTTTTTACGAATGGTTGGAAGAGCATTATGTGCATGTATTGAAAAAGGCAATTTTATCAGAACTTGGGCCAAGCGGAAGGCTAGAATACTCTATTATTGTAGATAAGGGCAACGAGAAATCAGGTAGTTTGTCATTTAATATCCCCGCAAAAAAAATAGCTAATTTTAAGAATGATTTCTTGAATAAGGCTGAGGTTCAGCACGATGTATTGGTAAATGAAAGCCTACGCTATAAATCAAATCTAAATCCTAACTACACATTTGATAATTTTATAGAAGGAGATTGCAATAGATTAGCTCGTTCGGCAGGGTTGGCTGTTGGGAACAAGCCAGGATTGACTTCTTTTAATCCATTGACTGTATATGGCGGTGTTGGGCTTGGGAAAACGCATTTGGTGCAGGCTATTGGCAATAAAATAGCGGCAGATAGCCCCAATAAAAAGATATTGTATGTAACCTCCGAGAAATTTGTAAATCACTTTATGGAATCGGTGCGTACGGGAAGTATACAGGATTTCGGGGCTTATTATCTGAATGTAGATGTGTTGATTATCGATGATATTCAATTTTTTTCAGGCAAGGAAAAAACCCAAGAAATTTTCTTCAATATATTTAATACTCTGCACCAATCGCAAAGGCAAATAATAATGACAAGTGATTGCCCAGTAAAGGAATTGAAAGGGATGGAAGAAAGGCTTCTTTCTCGCTTCAAATGGGGGCTGAATGCAGATATGCAACAGCCTGATTTTGAGACAAAAATGGCCATTATTCAGCAAAAAATGGACGCAGAAGGCATGGAAATGTCGCCTATTGTGATAGAATATATTGCCCATAGTGTGGATACAAATGTGAGAGAATTGGAGGGTGTTTTGCTTCGCTTGATTGCTGAATCTTCATTGAATAAAAAAGAGATAGATTTGGATTTGGCAAAGCAGGTAATTCAATCGATAGTTTGTGATATTACCACAGAAGTTAATATTGATTATATCCAAAAATCTGTTTGTGAGTTTGCTAAGATTACCTTAGAGGAGCTGAAAGGCAAATCGAGAAAGAAAGAGCTTGTAATTCCAAGACAAATCGGAATTTATCTTGCTAAAAATTATACTAGTTTGTCCTTGAAAACTATCGGTTTGTATTTTGGAGGCAGGGACCATAGCACAGTAATTCACTCGATAGAAACCTGTGAAGATATGATGGTTACAGATAAGAAATTTAAAGCTCAGATGATAGAGCTACAAAAGCGGATGAAGCTTAAAAACGCGGTACATTAATTGCTGACTAATCCCTTGAAATGGGGATTTTTTATTTGCTGGAAACTATATTGGCGTAAATACTTTCTTAGAATCGATATTCGTAACCAATATTTGTAACCAATAGTCTGGAAAGCCCATCTGGATTACGAGACATTTCGAAATCTTTACTATCGAGAAGTTGAGTAGAAGCTCTATCTACCAACCGGTAGCCTATCATCGCTTTGATGGCAGATTTGGTATTGAATCTAAAACTACCACCAACTAGCAATGAAATTGCAAAATTGTTCGTACCGATATCAGAACCGAAAACTTCGTTCTTCGTTTTTATATCTCGTTGGATACCTCCCACCAATGGGCCATCTAAAAATCTGTCTTTATTGACCCTATAGATTGTTAATAATCCTATGTATGTATTCCAATTTGAAAATCTGAAGTTTCGTTCAATTCTCAACATTACATCCGTTCCCCTTTGCAGATTTCGGGATTTAGGATATAAAAGTGCCTTGGCAGCGTCATCGGTAGCGTTCCATGAAGCCCACAAAAACTGATTGCCATTTTTATTGAGGGGAATCTGTATTCCAGTAGAAAAAAGCCAGTTTTTGGTCGCCAATGAAATACCTGCAATTACATCGTAAGTGCCTAAAGTGGTTTGGTAATACATTGGTAATGGCCTATTGGCATACACTCCATTTGTATCTGCTTTATACACCGTCAAGTTTGAATTCCCTGTCGGGATTTTAGTTCCGATGCTTATATTAAGCTGGTAGGCTTCTTTATTAATAATATTTTGAGTTAAGCTTATTGAAATATCTCCTAAGCCTTGCGTTTTGGCCAAGACACCAAATACGAATTGGTAGGGCAGTTTTACTTGAGCTGTAAGCCGATTTGTAATCCCTATATTAATATCAGCGGTGTAGGAAAGTATTTTCAAGTAAAAGCTAGTGAGGCCATAATATTGGCTGAATTCTACCGAACGTACCCTTAAATTTACTTTTTTCGAAAAACCTTGGTTTGGCCTCATAGCTCCCATAGTGCAAAACCCTGCATCACTACAGCCTTGTGAAAAAGATTTATGTGTAATAACTATAAAAACTAATGCAAAGAAAATAGAACAATGCTTCATAAAAATGGATTTGTTAAAAGAAAATCTAACGACAACTGCTTTATTCTTGCAGACATAATTAGGTAATTATTGTGATTTTACAAAAAAACAATGATTATTTGATTTTTAGAATCTAGGCAATTTCTATCCTTATTATTCTATATTAAAATACTTAAAAAAATTTAAAAACAATACCGATAATAGGTGATGAAGAAAAGTGGAGGAATTTGCTTTCAAGAATAATAAAATCGGAAGGTTGAAACTATAGAAGCTCCTGATTGTAAAGCTGGGCTAAAGAAACTTGAACAATTTGATATTGATGCAGTGCTTTGCGGATGTAAAATTGCCCGATGGCTGAGGTATTGATTCCACAAAAAATATTAAAATTCAATTCCCTTCTATGGAAGTAATTCAATTGACTGCTTATGGCAATGTTCACGATGGTGTTGAGGCCATAAAAAACGAAGCTTTCGATTATGTAGGGGAAGGCGATGACAATGAGCGAATAATTCCATTTCTACACATGGCATTCTTGCCATACGACATTTGATAATGTATGCCTATTTTAAAATTACAAAGGATAAACTGTCGATTTTAATTCCTAAGCCCCACAAAATAGGTAGTGAATCTAAGTTTGTAAGGCTTTTTTATCGTAATTTGAAATAGAAAATTCTCAATTTTAAAAATCGTATATAATGAAATACATTTCTGTCTACTTTGTTTTGATCCACGTTTTATTGTCATGCAACAGTAAACAAACGGTCGAAAACGTGAAAAGCACAAATTCATCGTTTATTTCCGTGAGTGAGAATAATCATTACTTGCAAACTGCTGATGGAAAACCGTTTTTTTATTTGGGCGATACAGCTTGGGAGCTATTTCACAGGCTTACCAGAGAAGAGGCGGAAACGTATCTGGAAGATAGAAAACTAAAAGGATTTAATGTGATACAGGCAGTGGTTTTGCCCGAACGAGGGGCTTTCAACTCGCCCAATATTTACAAAGATCAGCCCCTAATTTCAGTCAATGGCAATTATTTACCCAATACAACAGCAGGTGAAAGTTTTGGCGATTCTACAGCTTACGATTATTATGATCATGTAGAATATATAATAAATCTTGCTGAGCAAAAAGGACTTTATGTTGGCTTATTGCCTTGCTGGGGCGATTATGTAACGCCACGTTTTCGCAGTTTTATTGTGTTGGACGACACTGCCAAAGGGTATAATTACGGACAATTTATTGGTAATAGATTCAAGTCGCATAAAAATATAATTTGGATTTTGGGGGGCGATCGATTGCCCAATGAGAACAATACAGGCATTTCCGTTTGGCGTGCCATGGCTGAAGGCATAGCAGATGCAGCCAATGGCGAAGTAATACCCAATGGCAAGGCCGATTATAGCTCCACCTGCATGAGCTATCACTGTTTTTATCCGAGTTCGATATGGTTTGAGAAAGATGCTTGGATAGATTTCCATATTTGGGGCTCGTATCATGAAAAGCAGGATAATGACAGGGCTTTTGAAATACCTTATTATCAATGGCAATTAGAAAACATGAAACCAACTATTAATGCAGAACCGGCTTATGAAATGAGTGGTATTAATTATGATGAAAATGGCAAGAATGGTTTTTTTGATGATTTTGATATTCGCCAGCAAGCCTACTGGTCGGTGTTTGCAGGTGCTATGGGGCATACGTATGGTTGTGATTTGATTTGGAAGTTTTACAATATCAAATACAGCAAGCCAAGAAAATCGCTGAAAATTACCACTTGGGTAAATCAGCTTAACTGCAAAGGAGCCAATCAGATGAAGTATTTGAAGCAACTTATTGAAAGTAAACCATTTTTCGAGCGCATACCTGCGCAAGATATTTTGGCTAGAAATGAGCATGATGCAACAGGGCATTTGCAAGCAACCAAAGGGAAAAATTATGCATTTGTGTACATTCCTACAGGAAAAAAAATACAAATTGTGATGGGTAAAATAGAAGGAGAGAAGGTAAAAGCATCGTGGTTCAACCCAAAAAGTGGGAATAGGACCACCATTGGAACCTATTCTAATAATGGCATTGCTTCATTCGACCCTCCAGGAGATATTGAAAGAGGAAATGACTGGGTATTAGTTTTAGAAACAATGTAAATGTTTTAAAAGGCATCTCATTTGGATAAAAGCCTATCGTTTTGATAGGCTTTTTTTATGCTTGATTTTCTGAATATTTTTTTAAATGTCTGTAAATCAATGATTCTATCGGCACTCAAAGGCTTAGCTTACCGACCGAAAGGAGAAAGAGCGATATTGCGAAGAAATTTGTTGATTTATGCTTTGGGTGGTTAGATAGTCCCTTTCAAGGGGATAAGCTGATTGATTTGGTGGTTGGTTTATTTGTTTAGAAAAGGGTTTACGATTTTTAATTTGTTTTCAATGATGGGTCCGTTGTGCATGTCTTCCGAATATAAAATATCGCAATTGTGGTGGAGAGCAGTAGCCGCAATTTTGGCATCGAAGGGTTGGAGGGAGTTTGTAGTTAATAAATCTAAAGCCTTCTCAACTAGGGAAAAATCTTCATTCACCACTTCGCAAACTGAAAAAACTGATTTGAGAACGAGCTTGTATTCTTCCATTGTGTACTTGAGTTTTCTTCGAGTGACATTAAGTGCATCGGGCTCAAAAACTATTTTACGCATTTGACAAATTACATTAAGGTATTAATGTATAGTTCGTTCAATTCTGCTTCTGTGATTTCAACGCCTTTGCCAGCCACAAAATTGGCTTTTGCTTTTAGAATCCGAGCTATATATTCTTTTTTAGTCTCTGGTTGGTTCAATCCAAAATATTCTGTAGATGAAGTATCTATTCTAACTTCTATTTCATTTTTGAATGCAGTTTTAACAATGGCTAAAAAAATAGCATCTAATTCTGACAATTTTAGAGTGAATGAAGTATTCATATTCTAGCTTTTTACAATTCCAATTTAACAAATATACAAAAACAGTGAAAAATTCAAGAGCTCTTTGCTC
>CAZMFZ010000035.1:0-28069 GCA_964565665.1 uncultured Bifidobacteriaceae bacterium
ATAGAAAGTTTTTACAATTACTTTAGTCTTGTGATTGTGATAAAAGAATTATGATAAAAAATATTGCTATTTTTCGTCTAACCTACAATTGACACAACTACGCCATCTGGTGCCTTCACATAATCGAATACACGCTTTCCATCTTTTAAATGCCACTTCACATCTATAGTACCGCCATTAGGGTGTGGATACTGCCCCTCTGCAAAGCTTAAAGTATTGGTTTGCACTAGTATTTCTACGTAATTCAAATCGGGTGCTTTAGGAAATCTTATACCAAGCACTTTGCACGAGAGGTAGTACATAGGGCTGGCCGACCAGGCATGGCACATACTATTTTGTGTGTGTTTTTCAAAGTATTCAGGTGCAGTTTTATAGTTTTGAGACAGAGCCCAACCCCAGCCATCTTTCATTAATTTTTCCGCTACATCTTGCAAACCGGCTTTGTACAGCCCATCAAAAATGTAGAAACAAAAACTTGGCGATACGTACGTGCCTGCATCGGGGCTGAATCCGTTTACAAACAGCGATCGAAGCTCAAAACTTACGTACTTCTTTATTCTTTCCAATTGGCTTTTTGACACTATGCCGGCTCTCACTGCAAATAAGCTTGCGTGAGCTGAATATGATGTTCTATCTAGGTTATCTGCATAGCAGCCTTTTTCTTCATCCCAAAAGCCTGTATTTATGGATTTTGTAAGTACATCTATCCGTTTTTGCATGGCATGTGCATCTTTTTCCTTTCCTATTTCTTTGGCTAAGAATACTGCATCTTGCAATGCAATCAAATACGTAATGCTAAATATACAGTGTACACCTTTAATAGAAAGGTACCCTCTTTTTATGCCTAAGTCTCCATGAAAGCCGCCATAATGTGCAGTTATTCCCATGCGCGTATGCCATTCGGCATCTAGCAGCAAGTCGTTGGGTCTTTCATCTGCAAGTTTATCAAACCAGCCTAAGTTTTTCACTATAGGAGTCCAATACTCAGCAATCATCTCCTTGTCTCCTGTATTGTTGTAATATGCTCTAAAGCCCTCTACCGCATTCAAGCAGAAATCTGAAATAGTGTAGCTGCCTGAGTTAGGATATACCGCTCTGAATTTTCCTGTAGCGTCATTAGATTGTCCATACAATTCAAAGCACCTTCGCATCAATGCGTGATCTCCAAATACTGCTAAGTTGTTGTAATATTGAATTACAGTATCACGTATATACATGCCACGTTCTCTGCCTACACAGTCTACGTATGCATCTTCCATAGTGGTAGTTTGTGTACGAAGGCACATCTCCCATATTTGATTAAGCAATGGATCTGATGAGATGAAGTTGCCCTTTTTTGTTACAGGGTAGTTTGCAGATTGCAATTCAATTCGTTCAAATTTTACATCAGTTTGCAGGTTTCGCACCGTCAGGCTTATGTATCTTGTACCACGAGGGTGAGGAGGTAGCCACTCAATTACATCTTCACTGCACAATATTCTGTCGCCATTTTGGTAATGGTGCATGTGAAACAGGTGTTCATTGTCGCTCGTTAATTGTTCACTGTTACAAAAATCTATAATTGCTCCTTTTACCCCGCTAAATTTAATTGTTGGATAGAGCAAATGCGTATAGCTTAGGTCTAGCAGTATACAAAACCCAAAGGGATATTCTGCTTTTTTAAAAACTTTATTTGAAAGTGAGTTGTAATCTATTTTTTCGAAGGCTTCATCGTAGCTGTCCCAAGATGAAGCAAACACTGGGCTTTGGCTCTTATCTTTGTCGCCCATGTTTAGCCAACCGCCTATTTCTTTCAAATCGTCTTTTTCATCGTAAGGCAGCGCTTTGAGCGACAATGTTTTGTCAAACACCTTGCTTTTCAGCAACGGAGTTCTGTAAAATACAATATCCGAATTCAGGTTCTTATCTGCAGAAACTTTTATTTTTAAATCTTTAGGGAAAGCAAGGTAAAGACTTACCACATCAAAGTACAACCCCATTTTCCCCATATAGAAATTCCAACCTTTTTTCAAGTTGAATAAGCGAATTTTTCTAAGGTTTTTGTTTTCAGAGTAAATACCACCGTCTATTTCTTCCCCATTGAGCCAAGCTTCTGCCCAGAATGTTTTTACAGGTACTTGCTGGTCTATTTCCGAATAAATATATGTCTTGAAAGCAATGTAGCCTCCGTCATCGTTGGTTTCATTAAAAAAATCAGGCACAGGTACAGAGAAAGAATAAATGTCTTCTTCGTATGCCAAAGGCAATATTGATTTTACTTCAATGATGTCTTCAAGAGGCTTGTATTTGAAATAGGGAATTTTTCGTACTATCAGCACCCCCCAAGCCGTTTGTGTAGTTAATTCTACAGCAGGTTTCCATGCTTTAGCATCAAAACCGTCTGATTTCCAGCCTTTGTCTTCTAATGCCTGGTTAAATAAATCTGCTGGGTTTAAGGCAAAGCTTAATTTATTTACAAACTGCGATCGTTCATTGGCAAGTTTCACTTTCCAGTTTTGGCTGTTAGTATCAAGTGAATAGCTGCTGTTTTCCGTTTTAACAGTTCCCCATCCTACAAAACCGCCTTTGCTAGGTATTGATTTATAGGTCTTCATTCCAAAATAATTTACCTGCACGGCAATCACATTTTCTCCTATTTTTAAATAAGGCACTAAATCTTTAGCATCATACACCGGATATCGTGGGTCGAACCGGATTGGGCCTTGGTTTACAAACTGGCCATTAACAAACAATTGGTAGCTGGTATCGGCAAACAGATTGAAATACGCCTCGGTAGGGCTAGAGTTTAAGGTAAATGCCTTGCGAAAATTTACATATACATTTCTTCCTTCCCCTGTTTTATCTACCCATATATACTTAGCAGATTTGGGTTTAGGGTCTGTTTTATATTCTTTTTGTTCGAATAATGTGGTGGCCATTGCATCGTTAAACAACAACCCACCTGCCAAACCAATCCCCGAATTTGTAATGAATTCTCTCCTTTGCATTCCAATAATTTTGTGTATAAAAAGTACAAAAATAAATGAATTTACTTATAATGTGCAATAAAAAAGCCTCAATTCAAATTGTGTGAATCGAGGCTTTTTTAAAATGTAAAAATTTCTATTTTACTACTGAAAACAAGCGTTTCCACCGTATCTTTTCTATCAGATTGGCATTATAATCTAGTGATAGCCATATAAACACTGCTTTGCCTACAATATGATCAGCTGGTACAAAGCCCCAAAACCTTGAGTCGAGTGAATTATGTCGGTTATCACCCATCATAAAATAATAGTCTTGTTTGAATGTGTAGCTGTTTACTTCGTTGTTATCTATATAAAGCTTGCCAGCTTTCACTTCTATTTTCTCATTGTTTTCGTATTTTCTGATTACCAGTTCATACAAAGGCAGGGTAGTAGAGTCTATTGTAATAGTCATTCCCTTGGCTGGAATCACCAAAGGGCCAAAATTATCGGCATTCCAACTGAACTTCTCAGGTAGGCTTGGATAAACTCTCGGGTCTGCTTGTCCAGCAGGCTCTTTTTGTATTTCAACTCCATTCACAAACGGAAATTTCTTTATTTCTGCCACAGCTTCATTGGTTGCAAACATCAAATATCCATTTTGATAATGTCTGGTATCATTCGCATCTACACCCATTTTTTTAAATGTTCTTTCACTAATTACTTCGTTTGTTTGCACAAAATAATCGTACTGCATCTGTTTTGGATTTTCAGAAGGCTTGTTATCCAAATACACCTGCATATCTCGTACCTCTAGCGTATCACCAGCAGTTCCAATACATCGTTTTATATAGTTTGTTTTCAAATCTGTTGGGTAGCCTTCATCCGCAGGCCAGTTAAATACCACACAATCCCCTTTCTTAACTTCAGAAAAGCCTGGAAAGCGATACGAAGGCAATTTTATCCAATCAAGATAAGATGGAATAGGCGTTCCCCATATAGTCTGATGCGTTAGCGGCACTTGCAATGGCGTAATTGGGGTACGTGAACCATAATGAAGCTTGCTAACAAACAAAAAATCTCCCACCAGCAGCGACTTCTCCATCGAAGGCGTGGGTATCGTATATGCCTCAAAGGTTGCCCATCGAATAAGCGTAGCTGCCACCACGGCAAACAAGATTGATTCACCCCACTCCTTGAAATGCTCTTTAACCGTTACTGGTTTCTTCTTATATGGATCGTAGGGAATCCATAAACCAAGGGAAAGAACTACAAACGTCCACTCCCACCACTGCCATATTTTTTTCTTAGCCACTTTACTTAATGTTTAATGATGAATGATAAATGTTGAATGTCAAATCACTAATTACTATTTAATAATTTGTTTACAAGTCGAGTACTTCTTTCATAGTGAAAAAACCTTTTTTGTTGCTAATGTATTCTGCCGCCACCACTGCCCCGGTCGCAAAGCCCTCTCTGTTAAAGGCAGTATGAGTGAGTGCTATACTGTCGATAGGTGAAGTATACAAAACGGTATGTATGCCTGGTACATTGTGTTCTCTTTTATGATTTATATACAATTCCTTCTGCACCAGTTTATCTCGGTCTATTGTCCATTTCTCTTTTCTTTGCAGATGAGTAAGCACGCCTTCTGCCGCTGTAATTGCTGTGCCCGAAGGGGCATCTTGCTTATACACATGGTGTATTTCTTCCATCGTTACATCATAATCTTCATGGGAATTCATCAATGCAGCAAGCTTCTCGTTCACCGCCCAGAAAATATTAACCCCAATGCTGTAATTGGATGAATAGCATAATGCACCATTTTTCATAGCCCTAAGCGACTGTATTTCAGGCATTTTCTCAAGCCAACCCGTAGTGCCACACACAATAGGTATACCGCTCTCAAGCGAATAAGTCAAATTGGCAAAGGCCGAAGTAGGATGTGTAAATTCAATGGCAGCATCTACATTCGAACTGTTAAACTTCTTCAAATCTTCGGCATTGTCCACATCTATTTTGCCTACAATTTGGTGCCCACGTTTGGCAGCAATGCCCTCAATGGCTTTGCCCATTTTACCGTATCCTATCAGCAGTATTTTCATATATTAAAAAGCCATATCACCCATAAGGGGATAGAGTTTAGTTAGTTTATTTTCGTTTTTCAATTCCTATATCTCGAGTCTTTAAAGCTATACTTAAATCTAATATCTAATATCTTTGACTTTTTTTCTATTGTCGGTAAAGCTCAAATTCAGATTCAACCCCAGCTGTGGTATTCCCATTGGCGATATAAAAGTCGGCTCAATTTTCATTGAAAGCTTATCCGAAACATCAAATTTGGCAAAGTGAGCATCTACAGAAGCATCCATGATATTCATCACATAAGTAAGCAAAAAGAATACAGCCATATAGTCGCGGGTTCTGCGGGCATCATCTCTTCTAAACTCTAGCAGCCTAACAGCTCTGCTTCCTGGTACAGTATCAAAAGGCAGTATTTCATTGGAATATTTTGAATAAATGTCATTATATCTATCAATTGCTTCACTTCTTGATATGCTTTCAGAAAAATTATCGGGATTCTTTTTAAACGTATATACATATCCACTTCTAAAATCTTCATACCGAGTATTATTGCTTATCACCAAGTACCCAAATGTACCCATCAAGCTCCAAAAAATGGGTATTTTCCAAAATTTTCCATTGTAGGCTTGCCCTAATCCAGGTAAAAAGGTAGAAGCTAAGGAGGCTATAATCGGATTGTTTTTCAGTCCATATTTCTCTTTTACCACTTTTGCGGTGTCTTCGCTTGTGGTATCATTTACCATTGTACCCTGAGGCGTGGTATTGTACTGCGATTGAGGATTTGTGTTTGGGTTATTCGGATTACCTAAATTATTGTAAGGATCATTATAGTTGGGGGTTTGCTGAGCTTGCATTGAAAACGACACTAACAAACTGAAAACACAATAAAAATACAGGCAGCTCCTTTTCACTAAATTAATGCTAATATTTCCAATATGCGGTTGAAATCTTCTGTTGAATAAAACGGAATTTTAATTTCACCTTCATTTTTTTCGTTAACTTTCAAATTTACTTTCGTCCCGAAATGGTTAGAAAGTGTGCTTTGCAACTTTCTATATTCATGCTGTGGCGGATTTGACGATGGTTTTGCGGTAGGTTTACTATTTACTTTTGGGGCAGCCATTTCACGCACCACTTCTTCCGTTTTACGAACCGAAAGTTCTTCATTCATTATTCTTTTGAAAACCGCCAATTGGTTTTCTACGCTATCAATCGAGATAATAGCTCTGGCGTGGCCAAAACTTATTTTATTATCCCTTACCGCAATTTGAATGTCTGGTGGCAACTTTAATAAACGCAAGTAATTGGCTACAGTAGCTCTATTTTTACCTACTCTATCGCCTAATTCTTCTTGTTTTAAGCTACATTCTGTCATCAGTCGCTGGTAACTGAGCGAAATTTCGATTGGATTTAAGTTTTCCCTTTGAATATTTTCAATCAATGCCATTTCCAGCATTTGCTGATCGTCAGCAATACGTACATAAGCCGGAATAGCAGTTAAGCCTGCCAATTTGGAAGCCCTGTACCTGCGTTCGCCCGAAATAATTTGATACTGCTTTTCTGCCAGTTTGCGTACTGTAATAGGCTGAATAATGCCTTGTACTTTGATAGATTCGGCCAATTCTAACAGTGCATCTTCATCAAAATAGTTTCTGGGCTGAAATGTATTTACTTCAATCTGCTCCAGCGGAATATCATTAATATTAGAAGTACCTGAATGCGGATACTCCATTTCCGGCTCGTCAGCATCGGAAATCAAGGCTGCCAATCCACGTCCTAGTACACTTTTTCTGGGTTTGTTGTCTGCCACTATTATTGATGTTGTGCTAAAAGTATTTATAATTTAATATACAACCTAAGCGGTAGTAAAGCAAAAGTTTTTACTTAGGATTTTGATGTTTTGATGATTTGGAAATCAGAGAAAATTTCTTTACCATTCTATCTAAACCCTCTCTTTCGTCTTCTTCTGTCCAAAAACTTGGTTTTGGTGGTGGAGAGTCAAGTTTTCTTGTTGCTTTCATATAATTTCTTAGCGTTTTTATTGTTTGGAATACAAGTAAAGGGTCTTATTTTAGCATCAGTTATTTCAAATGCAATATACAAAACCCTGTTCAAATTGCTTTTGCCAATACATATATATTCATCATTCCCAAATCTTCCTATTCTGTTATAATATTCAATTCTAAACTCATAAAAAACGGATTCAATTTCTTCAATTGAGTTCATTCTCTCTGGATGGTCTGTTATGCAGTGCTTGCGTTATGCGTATCCCAGAAGCAAAGAAGTCGATGCATTTAATTCATTAATTTCCTATAATCTATGCTGCTTTTTTTTTATTCCTTTCTACCACCTCTTTTGCCAAATTCAAATATGCAATTGCTCCTTTGCTTTCTGCATCGTAAGCGATTACTGGAATACCGAAACTTGGCGATTCACTCAATTTTACATTTCTAGGAATGATAGTTTTAAATACCATTTGAGGAAAATTTTTATTTACTTCTTCCACCACTTGATTACTCAATCGAATACGCAAATCGTACATTGTGAGCAGCATTCCCTCAATTTCCAAATGCGTGTTTAATCTTTTTTGAATCAATTGAATGGTTTTCAGCAATTTGCCCAAGCCTTCCAAAGCAAAATATTCGCATTGAATCGGGATAAGCACCGAATGTGCGGCAGTAAGGGCATTTACAGTAATTAACCCCAAAGAAGGAGAACAATCTATTAGGATATAATCGTATTTGTCGTTGATGGTTTTGAATGTTTCCCGCATTCTGTCTTCACGATTTTCTACATCAGTAAGGTCAAATTCAGCACCTACCAAATCGATATGAGCTGGAAGAATATCTAAGAAATCAACTGACGTTTTTTTAACAGCAGTCGCAGCATCTACGCCTTTAATCATGCACTCGTAAATGCTGGCATCTTTTACTTTTGGGTCGAAGCCCAAGCCTGAGGTTGAATTGGCCTGTGGATCGGCATCTACCAATAAAGTTCTGTATTCTAAGGCTGCAAAACTAGCTCCGAGGTTGATTGCGGTAGTAGTTTTACCAACACCTCCTTTCTGGTTGGCAATAGCAATAATTTTAGCCATTTGTTTGGGTATAGGGTTTAAATATTTAGAATTTGGTTTTAAAATTCAAGGGTTACATTAAATTAAAAGTCAAATTTATTGGGCTTGTTAATTCTCAATTCACATTTCCATTAGCTTTGCAAAGATATACTTTTAGAAATATAATTTCAGCGAATAATGTATAACTTGGTTTGGAAGATTTGCAACTTATTGATAATCATTAGTTTATGTGCTTGCAATTCAAAAAAGGACACAAAAAATTACAAAATATTTCGCTACAACCAAAATGATGGTCTCACTACTTTAGATCCTGCTTTTGCCAAAGATATGCCCAATATGTTTGCCACCAATCAAATATACAATGGGCTGGTAGAACTCAACAAGCAAATGGAAATAGTGCCTGCATTGGCTGATAGTTGGGAAATTTCGCCTGATGGTAAAATGTATACTTTTCATTTGAGGAAAAGCATAAAGTTTCACGATAGTGAAGTTTTTTCTGATGGAAAAGGTAGAGCAATGATAGCGAGTGATGTAGAATTCAGCTTCAAACGCATTATAAATTCCCTTACTGCAAGCCCCGGAGCTTGGATATTCAACGACAAAGTACTAAAAAATATAAAAGGAGAAATAGCTGATACTTGCTTCAAAGTAATTGGAAATCAAACATTTAGAGTTTATCTGCAAAAGCCATTTCCGACATTTCTTCAATTATTGGCTATGCCTTATGCCTTTGTAATTCCCCATGAATCGATTGAGAAATATGGAAAAGATTTCCGAATTCATCCCGTAGGTACAGGCCCATTTAAGTTTAAATTATGGGAAGAAAACAATGCCCTGATATTAAATAGAAACCCTGCGTACTGGAAAATAGACAGTAATGGAGTGCAATTACCCTATTTGGATGTGGTGCATGTGTCTTTTATTAGCGATAGAAATGTAGCTTTTATGACTTTCAGACAAAAGAAATTCGACTTCATAAGTGGGCTAGATGAAAACTCCAGAGATATTATATTCAATTATGATGGCAGCATCAAAAAGGAGTTTTCGACCAAATATGATGTGCAGAAAATCCCTTACCTTAATACTGAATATTTATCAATTAATGTAGATGCGAGTACTTATCAAGATAAAAACCATCCATTGCTAAATAAAAAAGTGCGGCAGGCTTTGAATTATGCCATTAATAAAGAGCAAATGGTGCAATTCATTTTGAATAATGTAGGCAAACCCGGCAATAGTGGCTTTGTTCCTCCTGTTTTATTCCCAAGTGGTAAACAAACTTCGGGTTATCAATACGACATAAAGAAAGCACAACAACTATTGAAAGATGCCGGGTTTGGTGGCGGTAGAAATATGAAACCATTGAAAATTTTCACTATTGCTCGCTTCCCCTACAAAGAATTGGCGGAATTTATACAAAGAGAATGGGCAAAAATCGGCATTAAAGCAGAAATTGAAATCAATACTTTTGCCATGCATTTACAACTTTCGGCCAACAGTAAACTGCCCTTGTTTAGAAGCTCATGGCAGGGCGATTACCCCGATCCAGAAAACTACCTCACCTTATTTTATTCTAAAAGTTTCTCTCCTGATGGGCCAAACAGAACTCATTTTAAAAGTGATTTATTTGATCAATTGTATGAGCAAGCACAGTTGGAGCAAGACAATACCCAAAGGTATGACATTTATAAGCAAATGGATGAATTGGTGATGAAAGAAGCCCCTGTAATTGTGCTTTGGTACGATGAAGTAGTACGCCTTACTCAAAAAAATGTGAAAGGATTGGAAACTAATGCAATGAATAATTTGGTATTGGAAAGTGTGGATATGGTAGGGGAAAAGTAGCCGCTCTTTTATTTTGACAATCGCACTCAAAACACCATTTTTGCAGCCCAATATAAAGGAAACATAATTTTCAAATGAAAGAAATAATAGAGAAAGCGTGGAACGACCGTTCACTTTTGCAAAATCTGGAAACAGTAAAAACAATTGAAGCCATTATTAAAGATTTAGATAAAGGTAAAATAAGGGTTGCCGAACCTTTACCAAATGGAGAATGGCAAGTGAATGAATGGATAAAAAAAGCGGTAATTCTCTATTTCCCTATCAGAAAAATGGAAACGCATGAAGTGGGCATATTTGAGTATCACGACAAGATGAAACTGAAAACTAAATATGCTGAGTTAGGCGTTCGTGTAGTGCCACCTGCTACGGCCCGCTACGGAGCTTATTTGAGCAAAGGTGTAATCTTGATGCCAAGCTATGTAAACATTGGGGCGTTTGTAGATGAAGGTACAATGGTAGATACTTGGGCTACTGTAGGTAGTTGTGCACAGATTGGCAAAAACGTGCATTTGAGCGGTGGTGTGGGCATTGGGGGTGTACTTGAGCCTGTGCAAGCCGCACCAGTAATTATAGAAGACGGGGCTTTTATAGGCTCTCGATGCATCATCGTAGAAGGGGCAAGAATCGGCAAAGAAGCCGTAATAGGGGCAGGTGTGAGCATAACAGGAAGTACCAAGATAATTGATGTAACTAGCTCAGAAAGAAAGGAATACAAAGGTTTTGTACCTTCTCGTTCGGTAGTGATTCCGGGTGCATATACTAAATCTTATCCAGCAGGTGATTTTCAAGTGCCTTGCGCATTGATTATTGGCCAGCGCAAAGAAAGTACAGATTTGAAGACTTCGCTTAACAATGCTTTAAGAGAGAATGATGTAGCTGTATAGTTGTAATTAAGCTCAAAATTTTGTTGTTTTGAAATATGGATGTGGCACAACTTAAAGTCTATGATTTTTTAAAGATTAAGCTAGGAGATCAAGAGGCTGAAATGTTGATTTCCTATATTGAGACTAAAGCCGAAAAAAAAGAAATTGATAAGACACTATCAAAGGAGGAGGCTAAACTATTATCCACTAAAGAAGATTTATATAAACTTGGAACTTCCCTCGAAGTAAAAATCGAAAGTTCTAAAACCGAAATACTTCGTTGGTATATATATGGGATGTTAGGTTCAATTAGCACCACCGTACTATTAGTAAAATTGCTATTCTCTTAAAATAAAAAATCCAGATACCTCTCCGTTTTTTCTCTATTTGCGAAACCCTTTTATTTTTGCAGCTTATATTTTATTGAATGCTAGAAAAACTAAGAGAATTCCTCCCCAATACATTCAGACAACTCATAAAATATGGTTTGGTAGGCATACTGAATGCCGCTATTTACTTTGGGCTAGATTATTTGCTGGTTGAAAATTTTGAATACTTTAGCAATCACCTTATTACCTCCAGTATTATTGCAGGTACAATTTCATTCTTAAACGGACTTTATTTCAATCGAAAATGGACTTTCAAAAGTGATAGTCATTGGTTTCGCGACTCTATTTATATATTTTCCATATTCGCATTTTGCACATTTTTCCAAAATTCTGTATATGCTTCTTTAATTATTTATTTCAAATCATTCAATGCGTATTCCGAACAGCAATATTTGTTTTTTGCCAAACTCTGCGGTGTAGTAGTGTTTGCTACATTGAATTTTGGACTCAATAAGTATGTTACCTTCAGAACCAAGCGAGTTATTTTAGAAAATTTAAGCGATTAATTATCCAACTCTTTATGCAAGACAAACAATATTTTATTATAGATTTTGATAGCACATTTATTAAAGACGAATCGTTAGACGTTCTTTTTGAAGTTTCTCTCAGAGGCAATCCTGAGAAGGAAGAAGTGGTAAATGAAATAAAGAAAATCACCAATTTGGGCATGGAAGGCAAGCTTTCTTTCCCTGAGGCTTTGCAATCGAGAGTAAAGTTGCTGAAAGCCAACAAGGCGCACATTCAGGAAACAATTGATTTGTTGCAAGAGCGAGTTTCAAACTCATTTATTAGAAATAAAAAGTTTATTGAAGAATATAAAAAAGACATCTACATTATCTCGGGTGGCTTTTATGAAATTATTTACCCAATAGTAGCCCAATATGGCATAGCACCAGACCATGTATTTGCCAACGAATTTACTTTCGATGCCAATGGGAATATCTCAGGTTTTAATACCGAAAATTTATTAGCCCATACCAAAGGAAAAGTACAGAAAATCAAATCATTAGATTTCAAAGGCGATGTATTTGTAATTGGCGATGGTTTCACAGATTATGAAATTAAAGAGGCAGGATTGGCTAATTCTTTTTTTGCATTTACCGAAAATGTAAACCGTGAAACGGTAACCGCTAAAGCCGACCATGTGGTGCCTAGCTTAGATGAGTTTCTATTTTTGAATAATCTACCTAGGGCACAATCGTACCCCAAAAGTAGAATGAATGTGTTGCTGCTGGAAAATATCCATCCAGAAGCTGTGAGGTTATTTAAAGAGGAAGGCTACAATGTAGAGTTGGTAAAAGGTGCTTTAGATGAGGCAGAACTGTGCGAACGAATTAAAGATGTTTCTATTTTAGGGATTCGCTCTAAGACCAACGTAACCGCTAAAGTGCTTGAAAATGCCAATAAGCTCATTTCTGTAGGGGCTTTTTGTATAGGTACTAATCAAATAGATTTGAGAGCTTGCATGGTTCGAGGTATAGCTTGTTTCAACGCACCTTATAGCAACACTCGAAGTGTGGTTGAGCTTACCATTGGGTCAATAATTATGCTTTCACGAGATATTATTGATAAAAGTGCGGGAATGCACCAAGGTAAATGGGATAAATCTGCCAATGGAAGCCATGAAGTTAGAAATAAAAAACTGGGGTTAATAGGCTACGGCAATATCGGCACACAGCTTTCTGTAGTGGCCGAAGCTTTGGGAATGGAGGTATATTACTATGATGTAGTAGAGAAATTACAACTTGGTAATGCCAAGAAATGTAAAACGCTTCACGAATTATTGTCCATAGCAGATTTTATTTCGCTACATGTCGATGGACGTGCTACCAATAAAAACTTAATTGGCGAAGCGGAATTTAAGGTGATGAAAGAAGGTGTGATATTCTGCAACATGAGCCGTGGCCATGTGGTAGATGTGCCTGCATTGGCCAAGGCCATCAAATCAGGTAAAGTAAAAGGCTGTGCTGTAGATGTATTTCCAGATGAACCCAAGACCAACAACGAGGAATTTGTGAGTGAATTGAGAGGTTTGTCAAATGTGATTTTAAGTCCGCATATTGGTGGCAGTACTGAAGAAGCACAATATAATATCGGCATATTTGTACCCGGACGAATACTTGAATACGTGAATTCCGGCACTACTTACGGCAGTGTAAATTTCCCTCAAATTCAATTACCTGAGCTCAACAATGCCCACCGATTGATGCACGTGCACGACAATGTGCCTGGCATATTGGCCAATATCAACAATACCTTGGCTAAGCACAATGTCAATATCCTTGGGCAATATTTAAAAACCAATGAAACTATTGGCTACGTAATTACTGACATCAGCAATGATGTGCGACACCATGAAGATTTAGTGAAAGACCTCAAAAGCATACCAGGTACTATCAGACACCGTATGCTGTATTGATTTGCTAATGCCAAGAAATGATTCTAATTTAGGATATGTATACAAACTACAGCAAACAAATAGCCCTTTATTTTATCGACATTTCTAAGCTGATATTTGGGGGATCGTTTCTAGCTGGTGTAGTGAACGTTGAATATTTTGGAAAAGAAATAATCGGTTTAAAATCAATAAGTTCAACTACAGTATTTGCCCTTATCGGATTTATTATTTTGCGAAAATCAAATTAACTATTTATGGAATATCTATTTCAAATCAACTTTCATACCGTTTTATTAATGATTGGCATTCCCATCTTGATATATGTTTACTTTTTTATGGATAAAAGGGCAGTAAAAAGGCTTAAAATTAAATAATTGACAGAACGCAATTTATATATCGTAGCTGGGTGCAACGGGGCTGGTAAAACCACCGCCTCCTTTACTATATTGCCTGAGGTGTTGGGCTGCTACGAGTTTGTAAATGCCGATGAAATTGCCCGTGGACTATCGCCCTTCAATCCTGAGAGTGCTGCTATAGAGGCAGGGAGAATAATGCTCGACCGCATTGATAAATTCATTGCCTCTGGCGTAGATTTTGCTTTTGAAACCACGCTTTCTACCAAAACATTTGCTCAAAAAGTATGGTATGCACAATCGCAAGGCTATAAGGTCACTTTGCTCTTCTTTACATTAAAATCACCTCAATTGGCTATGGATCGAGTAAAGAAAAGGGTGTCTTTAGGTGGGCATAATATCCCAATTGATGTAATAGAGAGGCGTTACAAAAGAGGCATCACTAATTTATTCGATATTTATATGCCAATAGTAAATGAATGGATATTATGCGATAATTCAGATAATAAACCAGTTAAAATAGCAGAACACAGACATGAAAAATCGGAAAATATAATTAACATTGTACAGTGGAACTTTATTAAGTCTATAAGAGATGAAAATGCAACAAAATAATAATAAAGAATTGGAAGGTTTAGATACCATCGACAAAATCACCTATGGCATTCAACTTGCCTACCAGCGCCTAGTAGAAAAAACAAAGAAAGAAGGCGGAGAATTGGTGTTTGCTGATAAAGATGGTAACATTTATTACAAAAAAGCCAGCGAATTGTAATCAAATTATTCTATACAGAAGGCTACTCAAAATTGGGTAGTCTTTTTTTATGCCTATATAGCATGCTTTTTGCCCTCTTTCCCGCTTTCTTTCCATGTCGCTTCCTTTAGCTGAATTTCGCAAACGCATTTTATACATCAAGCCTTTAGCCAATATTTCGTTTATTGATAATGATGAGAAAATATTAGCCAATCACTTTCATGTGGAGGTGTTGCAGCTCAATACAAAAGGGGTTTTCAACAATCTGAAAAGTCAACTGGCTATTTTGCATCGGCTTATATTCAGGTACAATAGTTTCGACATCATTTACATTTGGTTTGCCGATTATTATTCTTTCTTCCCTGCTTTGCTATCAAAATTTACTTCGAAACAGTGTTATATAGTGATAGGCGGCTACGATGCTGCAAAAGTGCCGGAAATAAAATATGGAGCTCACTTAAATAAAGTCAGGAGCTACTTTATTAGTAAATCGTGCCAATGGTGCAGTAAAATTTTGCCTGTTACTATCAATGCAGAGGAAAATTTATTTAAAAATATAGGCATGGATTTGAAATTTAAGTCCACCGTGATGTATAATATGGTAGATACAAACTTTTTCACCCTTAACTCTAATATTGAGAAGCAAAACAAGGTAGTTTACTTGGCAAATGTGGCAAATGAAACGGGTTGGAAACGTAAAAACATTGATTTTATAGTTGCCATTGCCCAAAATATGTCTCATATTGAGTTTGAATTGATTGGTTTGCAAGGCGAATTTCACAGCCGTATTGAAAATTTAGGCATGGTGAATGTGAAAAGTTCTGGACATTTATCAAAAGAGTACTTTAAAAATAAATTGGCAGAAGCAAAAGTGATAGCTTTGTTCTCGGTGTTTGAAAGTTTTGGTATTTCGGTAGGGGAGGGTATGCTTATGGGCTGCATTCCGCTTGCCATGCAGCACTTGGGTACTGCTGAGCTTATTCAAGATAAAAATTATTTGCTTGAAACTTATAGTGTAGCGGAAGCTACGAATAAAATCAACTTTGCTTTGCAAGCAGATGACTCAGTATCGCGTTTATTCATTTCCCAAATAAAAAATCTATTTTCAGCTGATAGAAGGGAAGGGGAGCTAATGAGAAATTTAATTAAAATGTAAGAATGAGTATTAGGCTACTCCTCTCTAAATCCTAAATTGGGTTGTAGATAATATGATTTGTAAATTATACAATTCAGAAATCTTCATTTCTTCTTCCAGCGTAGGTAATGTATACAATTTTAAAAATGAAGAATTGCCTGCTATTGGTGTCTAGTTTTATATTCACTACTATTTTTTCTCAAAAGATTGACAATACGGTGTCTTTGCGCAATATCAATAGCAACGCCTATTTCCGCATTCATTACGAAAATGATTATTTCGCAGCGTATGATCAATATTATACCCAAGGCATTAACCTTGAATGGGTAAATCCGATACTCAAATCTAATCCTATAAACATCGTTTTACTAAAATTACCCCAAAGCACATTGAAATATGGCTTGGCTTTTGAGCATAATGGCTACACACCTACCAGTATACGCTCAAATAGTATTTTATACAACGATAGGCCTTTTGCAGCTGTAGCACTCTTAAAATCGTTCTCAATAGCTACCGATACTATGCATAAATCAAGATTAAGTGCAGGTTTGAGCCTTGGTGTATTAGGGCAAGCTGCATTAGGTAAAGAAATGCAGGCAACTATTCATGGTTGGATAGGTGATAAGCAGCCATTGGGTTGGCAGTATCAAATTCAAAACGATTTGGTGGTAAATTATGAGCTAAACCATGAAAAGCTGTTGCTAAAATACCGCAATTTCTTCAGCCTTAATACTAATTTGCAACTCAAAGCCGGTACCATTTCAGATAAAGTACAAGCTGGATTTACATTTACCTTAGGCAAATTCAATTCACCATTAGTTTCAACAATCCATAGAAACAATGGCTTGCAATGGTATTTTTACAGCCAACCGCTTGTAAATTTGGTGGGTTACGATGCCACTATGCAAGGCGGATTATTCAATAGAAATCTCCCATACACAAAGGGAGCTAATGAAGTAGAAAGATGGGTAGTGCAAAATAATTTTGGAGCCGTATTTACCTATAAAAAGCTTTACTTGGAATACCATCAAACCATTATCAGCCGAGAATTCAGCGAAGGTACATTTCATCGCTGGGGTGGCGTGAAGATTGGGTTTTATTGGTAAGGCAGCCATTGTAAACGAGCATTACCACACTAGCTAAGTAGCAAAAATGGATGTTAGCTTGATAATTAAGAAGTAACACCCTCCAATTCGGCATCGTGTAGCCATTTTTCGGCTTGGGCATGGTTTGAAAATACCTTCACCGGCATGTTAAAGGTATTAACTACGAGCAGCACCATTGAAATATAATGTCTTTTAAATGGATTGTCGCTCGTAACAATAGCCGATCTTTTCAAACCTGCCGCCTTGGCCTCAGGCACTACTTGGTTTTCAAACCACTTTCTATTTTCAATTGATATAATGCCCTGATGGGTAATGTCGGACAAAAAATTATCGATTGGATGTGTTTCAGCGTGTTTTAGCAAGGTTTTGAAAGGCATTTTGTATTCTAATGTGTCGGGCGTGCCATTCCACACTATTTTGGCGAGCTTCATTTCCGCATTGTAATACAGTTTAGCGTATTTAAATTCAGCTATTACTTGTTCCATAAGGGTATATTGGTTTGCAAAATAAAAGTAGGATTAATAACTGTAAATTCACAACTCATGCGTTGAATTTTTTAAAAAAATGGGTTGTGTCAATTGATTTAGCCTCAAGTTTTTTTGGCTGAATTACCGTATATTTGCTAGCCTTTTTTTAGAGAAATAAAAATGATCTGAAAGGGTGCTAATCTGATTACAAATATTTATTATTTATGAATATTCAGGAAATTACAAACCGCTATATTGATAACGCCACAGCTATTTTATGGGAAAAAGCTAGCAAAGAAGATGGGTTTTATCAAGATAAAAAATATGTGCAAATGGCAGGCAATACCCTTTGGAATGGCGTTTTGGAAGCTTTGAATTATCGCTTTGCGCAAATAAAAAAAGGAAAAGGCCCGCCAGATATTGACAAATTCATAGAAGCGGTGGCTAAGGAGAACAGGAAAATGTTGTCACATTTGACTAGTGGATATAATTATATGCACTTGTTGATGGGGTATGATGGTGATTTGGATTTTCAAACCTCTAGAAATGCCATTGAAAAGGCAAAAACAATCATCAAATGGGCAGTAGGGGAATAATTCAGTTTTTATACTATCCATATCAGCCATTTGCCTGCTGCTGTGGCAGTATTAGAAAATGGCAACTATATATTACGCATTGGAAAAATTAATTTTAAAATCAGGTAGGGAAAAATCATCGCTCAATCGCCACCCTTGGGTGTTTTCGGGTGGTGTAAAGCAATTTCCCAAATCAAAAAACGGCTCTGTAATTGAAGTAGTAGATAATAAGGAGCAAACATTGGGTTTCGGATTCTATGCTCCCAATAGCCAAATTGTTTGTCGCTTATTTGAATTTGAAATAGCCCTACAAGACTTTCTTTCGGTGGATTATTGGCTTGTAAAGTTTCAGAACGCGATCAAGTTAAGGCAAAGCCTTGTAATTTCCCATCTTACCGATTGCTACCGCTTAATTCATGCCGAAGGCGATTTTATGCCCGGTATAATTGTAGATGTGTATGGCAATACAGCCGTAATGCAGATTCTTATTAAAGGCACAGAGCTAATTGAACCGCAATTAGTCACCTGTCTGCATCAGTTGGGATTTAAATACATTTTTAGGAAGATAAAAATCAGCACCCACGAACTTGAAGATATTGAGCAAGCCAGCGGATGGCTGGGCGAGGCACCTACCAAAGAATTAATAGTAAATGAAAACGGATTGAAGTTTAAGGTAGATGTAGAAAAGGGCCAAAAGACAGGTTTCTTCATAGATCAACGTAACAATAGGCAAATACTTAGGGAATTAGCTAAAGGCAAATCTGTACTCAATACTTTTTGCTACACGGGTGGCTTTTCTGTGTATGCTCTAGCTGGTGGGGCTTCTGAGGTGCATTCGGTAGATATTTCTAAAGATGCTGTAAAGATGTGTGATGAAAATGTGGCACTTAACTTCACCATCCCCCAAGCCCACACATCTGTTGCTGATGATTGCTTTCAATACCTTCGAAAAACCGATAAACAATACGATATAGTAGTACTCGACCCGCCTGCATTTGCCAAAAATGCCAAATCTGTACCCAATGCTACACGCGGCTACAAAGATTTGAATATGCTTGGACTCAAAAAAGTAAAACCTGGCGGCTTGGTAATGACATATTCCTGCTCTGGCAATATAGATAAACTTTTGTTTCAAAAAATTGTGTTTGGTGCTGCTGCCGATGTAAAACGCAATGTTCGCATTATTGGTCATTTAGAAGCTCCTGTTGATCATCCGGTAAATATATTCCATCCGGAAAGCGAATACTTGAAAGGGCTGCTACTGTATGTAGAATCGTGAGTATTCATCAAAAAATAGAAAAGAGCGTTCATTGTAGTTACTTTGCAACGAAATTTCCATACCTTCTTTAAAGCTTATTGGGGGGAAAAGGTGTTTTTAAGTTAAATCATGTCAATTGCCCAACATATTGCTGCTATTGAAGCCGAACTGGCTCCTTTCTACACCAAGCTAGTTGCTGTGACCAAAACACAGCCTGCGGAAGCTTTAGTAGAATTATATAACAGTGGGCATCGCAAATTTGGGGAAAATAGAGTGCAGGAGCTTACTGCCAAATACGAAGCTTTGCCCAAAGATATTGAATGGCATTTAATTGGGCATTTGCAAACCAATAAAGTTAAATATATTGCTCCCTTTGTGCACACCATACATTCGATTGACAGCCTAAAACTTTTGGAAGAGGTAAATAAACAAGCGGCTAAGCATCAGAGGGTTATCAATTGTTTGTTGCAAATGTTTATAGCCAAAGAAGAAACCAAATTTGGGCTTGATAAAAGCGAAGCTATGGATATTATCCATTCAAGTGCAATTACAGAATTTCAAAACATTAAACTTATAGGGCTAATGGGTATGGCCACAAATGTTGATAATCTTGCTATTGTAAGAGATGAATTTAAGCAATTAAAGTCGTTTTTCGATAGTGTGAAATCGATTGAGAAGCCCAATATAGCCTTTACGGAAATATCTATGGGAATGAGTGGCGATTATATGATAGCAGCCGAAGAGGGGAGTACGATTGTGCGTGTGGGCAGTGCTATTTTTAAAAATTAGCTATCACAATCCAGTATTTTTAATTCTTTTATTCAAATACCAATCTGCCAATTTGTAAATAAGGAATAAAGCCCCGCCTATCAAGCCTAAAACAATCGCTTTAGAAAATAAAAAGGTAACCATATCAATCGGGGTTTTCGTACGACTTGAATAAAGTACTCAGCTCGTAAAAGTATTTATCTGGCACATCAAAATATACCAATTTTAAGGTAGAATCTCTACGCGTAATCAAAGCTTCAATGATGCCTTTAAATTGATCGTAAAATGGCATGTGGCCACGCATCATTGTAAACTGGGTTATTCTCAGGCTTTCAGCACCTAAAAATATACATTCTTCAATTACTTCATTGGTTAGCTTTTCGGCTTGTTCTTTGCCAAAAAAAGTATGGCGTTCTACAAATGGAGATAGTATCAAATGGTATTTGTTGGTACTCAATACGCCAATTTTTCTGGTTCTATCGCATTCTTCGCAAGCTTCAATTACAGCCTGTTTGTCGAGCTTGTAGAGTTGATTTACAATCGAAAACTCTACCGGCCGAGCGGCACAAGCTATCACATCAAAATTGTATTCTTCATCTTCGTTTACCGCATTCATTACGGCATCTTCTTCATCAAAGTCAATGCGTCCTGTGGCCAACACCACATTCAACTTCTGTATTTTAAATTTGGCTTTTTGCATATCAATCAGCTTGTTAGACTTTATAAAACAAAAAAGGGTGTGAAATTATTCACACCCTTTTTTGCTATTTTACTTTAAATGTGCCTTCACCTATTTTGTAGCCATCACAATAAACTTCTACTTTATAGAAACCTGGAATATATTTTAACCCGCTAAAAGTAGTGAATTCGATTTTTTGATTTGAATTGTCGAATTCGAGCGATTGTTTTAAAGTAAAAGATAGTGGAGAACCATCTGCCAAATTAAAGTATCCACCACCATTGGCTGGGTCTGAAAATACATCACCATCTGGAGTTTTCAATCTCACATAAAAATCTTTGGTTTCTTGTTTGGCTGCTTTATTATCGGCCAAAGTGGCTCTAATCTTTAGTCTATCAATTCTAGAAGCCTTGTATTCATCATCATCCGATTCTTTGCCATTTGATTTTAGGATGGTGATTTTTACGCCTTCCGCTTTCAGTACAGAGGCGAATTTCAATTTATTTTCCACGTCTTTAGCTTTGCTAGATGTAGATGCTATGGAATCTGTAAGCTTCGCTTTCTCTGAGGATAGATTGGTGACATCAGTTTTTAGCGAATCATTGGCTTGCTGCAAATCTGCTATTTCTTGGTCTCTTTTTATTATTTCTTCCTTCAGTTTGGTCACTAAGCCTTCAAGTTCTTTCTTCTTTTTCGAATCAAGTTTATTAGATTTTTTCAAATCAGAAATGGCAGTATTTAATTCTAGAATCTGGTTGTTCAATTGATCGTTGTTCAGACCTAGCTTTTCACGTTCGGCTTTTACTCGTTCCAAATCGCCACTTATTGCCTCCAGCTCTCTTGTTTTATCTTCTACAGCTGTACTTTTGGTCTCTACAGTTTGGGTGAGAAGCGTGATAGATTCATTTTTAGATTTTAATTGTAAAAGTAAAAAAACAATAAGGGCAGTTTCTATAACTACTGCGAAAATGAGAATTTTTGAGAGGTTGTTTTTCATTTTAATTGGGATTTAATTTGGATAGTTCTGTTAGATTTGTGGCAAAACTACGTGTTTTTATTCTACAATCGTATATCTTTTTTAAGAGATGCCTCTACTGAGCTTTACCGATGCGGGAATATTCTGTGAAATAGGAAATTTTTATATCGATCCGTGGAAAAAAGTGGAGTGTGCCATCATTACCCATGCTCATTCCGATCACTCACGTTGGGGAAACGCCCATTACATTGCCCATAATCTTTCTATTCCAATTATGAAACTGCGACTTGGGGCCGATATTTCTGTTTCGGGGCGAAATTACGGAGAAGCTTTCTATATCAATGGAGTAAAAATATCGCTTCATCCTGCGGGACATATACTAGGCTCTTCACAAATAAGAGTAGAGCATAAAGGTGAGATATGGGTAGCTTCAGGAGATTATAAAACTACATATGATGGTGTTTGTGAAGCTTTTGAACCGGTGAAGTGTCATAGCTTCATTACAGAATCTACCTTCGGGTTACCAATATTCAACTGGAAATCGCAAAATCAAGTATTTAACGACATAAATAAATGGTGGTTAAATAATAGTGAAAACGATGTTTGCACTGTCTTAGCAGGATATTCACTAGGAAAAGCCCAAAGAATACTCCAAAATCTCGATACCTCAATAGGCAAAATATATGTGCATGGGGCAATCGCAAATATTCAAGAAGCATATCATAATATAGGAGTAGATTTTAATGAAACCCTTGTAGTGAATGCTGCTGTACCTAAAGAAAACTATAGAAAGGCTATGATTTTGATGCCACCCTCTGCAATGGATAGCCCTTGGATGAAGAAATTCGAACCCTATTCTTTAGGTATCGCTTCCGGATGGATGACAATGAGAGGTGCTAGAAGAAGGCGTAATGCCGACCAAGGATTTGTGCTTTCTGATCATGCCGATTGGCACGAACTGAACGAGGCAATAGCAGCTACTGAGGCAGAACGCATATTTGTAACCCACGGATACACAGATGCTTATGTAAAGTTTTTAAAAGAGCAAGGCTTAGATGCCTACGTAGCTAAGACTGATTATTCTGGGGAATTGCTTGATTCGCAAGATGAGAATTAGTTGTTTATTTTGGCTTATTTAACCTGTCAAACCACATTTACTTCAGGGGTGAGCTTTATGCCAAATTTCACATCTACTGATGCTATAATCTCTTGAGCTAAGTTCCAGATTTCCAAGCCGCTAGCACCACCGTAATTTACCAACACCAAAGCTTGGTCTTTATGCACGCCAGTATTGCCTACTCTTTTGCCTTTCCAACCGCATTGCTCTATTAGCCAACCTGCTGCAATTTTGGTGGTGTGCTCATCAATTGGGTAATTTGGAATAGTAGGATAAGCCTTTTGCAGTGCTAGTATTTTTGTAATTGCAATACTTGGATTTTTAAAAAAGCTGCCTGCATTGCCTATTTCAGCGGGGTTGGGCAATTTACTTTTTCTAATTTGAATTACAACATCGCTTATAGCCTTGATACTGAGTTCTTTAATTTCGTTCTGCTCAAGTTTTGCATTGATAGCTCCATAGGATACATTGAAGGTTGGAACCCTACTTAATTTGAAAGTGACAGAAGTGATTATGAATTTGCCCTTGGCTTCATGCTTGAATATACTTTCTCTGTAGCCAAGCTTTAGGTCGTGTGCGTTAAATTTTTTTATTAGCCCATTATTCATTTCAATAGCTTCTACACCTTCCAATACATCTTTTAATTCAACCCCATAAGCTCCTATGTTTTGAATAGGAGCAGCACCTACAGTACCTGGTATAAGCGATAAATTTTCAACACCGGCCAATCCGTTTTCAATACAAAACAGTACGAAATCGTGCCAATTTTCGCCCGCTCCTACATTTACCCATATTATATTTTCATCGTTATTGTCAATTCTAATGCCTTTTATGCCCACTTTAATTACTATACCTGCATAATCTTGTGTGAACAAAATATTGCTGCCACCGCCTAAGAATAATTTATTGGCGGAATTGAGGTATTCATCTGTATTGAAAAGTTGAAATAGTTGGGCTTGGGAATCAATTTCACAGAAATAGTTGGCTTTTACATCAATGCCAAAGGTGTTGTATGCCTTCAGCGATTGATTTTTAACGATATTTAGTTGAGGTGTAGACACTATGGAGCTAAAAATTATTTCATTAGAATGTTAAGAATTTCTTTCATGCCGGCAGTAGCCGATTTTTCAATAAGATGCAAATGACTGCGTGGGGAAATGTGCGGCAAATTGGGGTCAATTACATATAATTCAGCTTTTTCTGATACATAATCGACCAAACTAGCTGCCGGGTAAACCACCAATGAAGTGCCAATGACAATAAATATATCGGCTTTCTGCACTATTTTGTATGCTATTTCCATCATAGGTACCATTTCGCCAAACCATACAATGTGTGGGCGAAGCTGCGAACCAAGCTCACAGTTATCCCCAATTTTCAATTCCCAACCTTCAATTTCGTAAACTAAATTCTCATCTATTGTGCTTCTAGATTTGAAAAGCTCCCCATGCAGATGAATTACATTAGAAGAACTAGCCTTTTCATGCAGATTATCTACATTTTGGGTGATAATAGTAACCTCATATTTGTCTTCGAGCTTTGCCAAGATCTTGTGGGCTTCGTTGGGCATTACTTCATGGGATTGCTTACGCCTTTGATTGTAAAAATCAAGCACCAGAGCCTGGTTTTTAGCCCAACCTTCTGGGGTAGCTACATCCATTACATCAAAACCTTCCCATAAACCACCATTGTCTCTGAATGTTTTTATGCCACTTTCAGCACTTACGCCAGCACCAGAGAGAACAACTATTTTTTTCATGGTCAGTGCATTTGCTTTCTTTATATCAGTGCTAAATCATCTATAAACTTAATTAATACGTAAAATTTCCTACCGAAAGTTTGCTTAAAACAATTCTAAAGTTGTGCCAGGAGCTATACCTTCATCATCGCTGCTATCGCTATCGCTAGATTTATCAACGCTATCTGATACATCGCCTTTTTCAGCATCAAACAGCAATAAACTGGCCTCATGCGATTCTTTTTCTACTTTCGGAGGCAACAGCTTTATACGTTCTACTTCTATGCTTGCCAATTTGTTGCCAATAGCTTTCCAACCTTTTATGTCTATGTATTCCTTAAGATGAATTTTGGTGGTATGCCCTTTTTTATTCCCCGTACTAGAAAATACCACTTCAATTTCAGGATTTTCTTGGGTAGTAAACAATTCTAGCCTAGAATTTTTACTTTCTGAAATAAATAAATACTTTTTGTCTTGCAGCATGGCTTCGATTTTGAAGCGTTTTACATAATAAGTTTTATCATCGCCTGCATAATGCACCACAGAATGTATGGCTTCGGGAATGAACTTTTCGAGCAAATAAAGTTGGCTATTTTCGTAGCGATTGGTAAGGTCGAAGTTGGTGAGTTCGTATTCGCCAGTTTTATATATAGCTAGAATTTTATCATCAGTATTGAAATTACCAATGTAGCGGCCTCGTTTGTCTTGATTGAGCCTTCCAGTAGATTCTTCGTAAAATATTTCAGTGCCACCTAGCGATGAATTTCCTAGCGACTTGAATTTAATTGATTTTATAGGATAAACAGTGAGCGTATTTCCCTGCGAAGTTCTGCCTTTTATTGCCAAATCATTAAAGTCATAGTCAAAAACCTTGTTGCGGGCGGTGCTACTTGGCGTGAGTGAAATGGTAACTAGCTCAGATTCGCCATTGGCACGTGAGGTTAAATAAAGCACTTTCGAACCTTTGTTGCCTTGCGTAAGGTCGTAGTTTTTATCACGAGTAATGCCGCCTGCTTGAAAACGCTTCACCATCGATTTACCCGATTTCCCATCTACGTATATCATATTGTATACGGTACGGTCGTCTTTTCGAAATACGGCAATATGAATGATGTCTTTTCCGACAAACACCTTATCACCCATCTTTACTATTTTAAAGTTTCCATCTTTTCGAAACACAATAATATCGTCAATATCGGAGCAGTCGGTTACAAACTCGTCTTTCTTCAATGCAAATCCGATAAATCCTTCGGCACGATTAACGTAGAGCTTTAAATTGGCGGCTGCCACAACAGAGGCATTGATGGTGTCGAATGTTTTTATCTCGGTTTTGCGTTCGCGACCTTTTCCATATTTCACCAATAGATTTTGATAGTAATCTATGGTAAACTCAGTGAGGTGGGTAAGGTGGAAGTCTACATTCCTAATTTCATCTTCCAAAGCCTTCATTTGTTCATCGGCCTTTTTGGCATCGAATCGGGTAATGCTGCTTAGTGGCTTTGCTATAAGCTTTGCATAATCTTCATTTTCAATCTTGCGATAAAATAAATTGAAAAATGGCTTGAAGAGCTTGTTTAATACTTCAAAACAAGCATCGGCCGTACCGGCACTTTCGTACTCGGCATTCTTATACATTCCCTCATTGATAAATATTTTTAACAATGAGCTGAAAAATATTTTCTCCTGAAGGTCTCTCCGTTTGATTTCAAGTTCTTGGCGAAGTAAATCTTGAGTTCGCCAAGTGCAATACTTTAGTATTTCACTTACACCCATAAATCGGGGTTTGTCATCAATTATAACACAAGCATTGGGCGAGATAGACGATTCGCATTCGGTGAAAGCAAATAAGGCATCGATGGTAATATCGGGCGATACTCCAGGCTGGAGCTGAATTTCAATTTCTACATCTTTGGCGGTATTATCTACCACTTTTTTGATTTTGATTTTACCTTGTTCATTGGCTTTTACAATGCTATCCATCAGATTGCCAGTGGTAGTGCCAAAAGGAATATCTTTTATTATAAGTGTTTTCTTGTCTAATTCCTCAATTTTGGCTCTTACCCTTAGTTTTCCGCCACGCAAGCCATCATTATAGTTGGCTACATCTATTGCTCCGCCCGTTTGAAAATCAGGATAGAGAATAAAGGCTTCATTTTTGAGAATTTTGATAGAAGCCTCAATGAGTTCGCAAAAGTTGTGCGGCATAACTTTGGTAGCTAAGCCAACAGCAATGCCTTCCACGCCTTGAGCAAGCAGCAATGGAAATTTCATGGGCAGTGTCATGGGCTCTTTCTTGCGACCATCGTATGATGCCTGCCAAATGGTGGTGTCGGCATTGAAAGCCACTTCGAGGGCAAACTTTGAAAGTCTGGCTTCTATGTATCGGGCTGCGGCTGCGGAATCTCCAGTGCGGATATCACCCCAGTTTCCCTGGCATTCAATCAACAAATCTTTCTGACCTAAGCCCACGATGGCATCGCCAATGGAGGCATCGCCATGAGGATGGTATTGCATGGTAGAGCCAATAATATTGGCCACTTTATTGAACCGGCCATCGTCCATTTCCTTCATTGCATGAAGTATTCTTCGTTGAACTGGCTTCAAACCATCTTCAATGGCCGGCACGGCACGCTCCAATATCACATAAGAGGCATATTCCAAAAACCATTCGTTGTATAAACCTGAAACAGGGACTACTTCATGAATTTTATCTTCATTGGCATCGGGGTTCAGATTTTCGTTATTTTCGGCCATTTTCGGTTCTCTATCTAATCTTGAATCGGTTTATGTGTAGATTTGCGATTCCCAACTTTGACTTGTAAAATTATAAAAATGAAAGTAACAAAGCCTTTACTCTTTTGCATTGTGTTGATAAGTATTTGCAGCTGCGACAAGAAAATACAGCTCGGAAGTTTTAACCCTACCCGTTGGCAAAATGATTTCAATGGCTGCGATGGCAATAGAGAAATTCAACTCCGTTTTCTCAACGGGTTGAAAAAAGATTTTGAAGGTTTAAGTGAAACGCAATTGATTAGCATTCTCGGTAAGCCAAATAAACAGGAGTTGAAGGAACGCAACTGTAAAAGCTACTATTATTATTGTGCACCTGGTAAGCAATGTTTTATGAATTTGGGTGCAGAGAAAACTGCTTATTTGATAGTGGAAATGAATGCAATTAGCAGGGTGTCGCTTTTAAGATTCGCTTTGGAATGATGCAAATTCATTGCAAATTACAAATTTTCTTGTTTGTGTTATTGTAACTATTCAGGTCTAAAATTAGCCAATTGGTTTAAGTTGTCCAATATAGGTTGATTTTGTTTGATGAGTGTGGCTACTACCGATCTCAATACAGCAAATATTTGTGCATTTTCGATGGACTTAAATTGTCCTGATATTTTGGTTTTCACTTTTGCATTTCGGATGGCTCTTTCGCATTAATTTGCACAAATCCAATCTTAAACCTCACTATCCGAGACGAAGTCTCTACAGTATTAAGCATCCGTAGTGTCCTGCGGAACACTACGGATAGTGGGGGCTTCGCAAAC
>CAZMFZ010000036.1:0-28035 GCA_964565665.1 uncultured Bifidobacteriaceae bacterium
CTTCAGAATGTGTTCTAAAAATTTATAATTAATATGCGTGATTACATTTGGTCTGATAGTAGGCATTTCAATTACCATATATTATAATAGCTCTTTCGATAATTAGAACTAGACAATGGAAGCTCAGAACCAAATATTTTTTGGATTTCGGAAAAAATGTCCTCAATTGATGAATAATAATTGTGGATTTGAAATGCCAAAGAATCTGTATTAGCAACATCAATCGGAGATATGAGCGTTAACCTCCCAAAAATATTTTCATTGTTTTATTTTGATTTTTAATATATCCAATCAAAAATGCTATTTAAGTTTTGTTCATCATTTAATCTTAATTCCTTCTGAGATAATTTGTTGTTTAAAGTTGCATTTTTCAAATTCTAGTAAATCTGTTTTATGATTCAAAACGTTCTCAATATCATTCCATATCCTAAAATAGTTTGAATGATTTTCTAGACCTTCGATAGCAATATCTATATCAGAGTAGGTATCGAACATGTTTTCCCTTGTGATAGAACCAAATATGTACAGAGATTGCACAGGAGATATACCTTATTTTTTTCTAATATTGTAATGAATGAATGAAGGTTTTGCTTTCTATTTTGTTCTTTTTCTACCGCCTTTTTCTTCATTATGGCTTCCCATCCCGAAAAATCAAATCTATTTTTACTTTTTCCAATTTAAAAGGAGATTAAGATATTCGGCAAATTTACATATATCATATGAATTCAAAAAGTTGTTTGAAATCAACGCAATTGCTAAATAACAATATTCTGATTGAGAGATGAATGAGAGAGAAAATGTTGAGATTGATGGCAACAATGAGTATCCTATTTTCCAAATACCTTGTTCAATACAGAAATAGTATAGTCCATTTCCTCTAAAGTATTTAATCTACTAAATGAAAATCGCACAGCCGGGCGTTCATCTTCAGGGCCATATAAAGCATTGAGTACATGAGAGCCTATATTTGTGCCACTTGTGCAAGCACTGCCACCTGAAACCGATATTTTATTTATATCGAGGTTGAAAAGCAACATTTCTGCAATTTCAGTTTTGGGAAATAGTACACTCAAAACCGTATAAAGGCTCTTGTCTAATTCTGCTGAAAGCCCATTAAAACTAACTTCAGGAATATTTTGTACCAATTTTTCTATTAGGGTTTTCTTTAGTGTAAGGATATGTTTTCTATCAGCATCCATGCGTTCGTATGCCAATTCCAACGCTTTTGACATCCCCATAATTCCAGCAATATTTTCTGTGCCACCCCGCATATTGCGTTCTTGGGCACCTCCGTGAATGTATGGTGCAATTTTCTTCCCTTCACCTATAAAGAGCAAGCCGATGCCTTTGGGGCCGTGAAATTTATGTGCTGCACCAGCCATAAAATCTAACTCTAGCGATTTTAGATCGTGGGTGTAATGGCCTAGAGTTTGCACCGTATCGCTATGAAAAACAGCATTGAACTTTTGGCAAAGATCGCAAATAGCCTCAATATCAAGGAGATTGCCAATTTCGTTGTTGCCGTGCATAAGCGAGACTAAGCTATTGGGATATTTCTGAAGTAGCATTTCCAGCTCTTTCATTTCAAAAACACCTTTGTCATTTAAACTTAAAAAATGTAGTTCTATTTCACCTGATTTTTCTAAGTATTGCAAAGTGTGTAATACGGCATGGTGCTCGATAGTGGTAGAAATGGCATGTTTTATACCTAGATTTTTAATAGCTCCAACAATAACCGTATTATCAGCCTCAGTGCCACCTGAAGTGAAAAAAATTTGTGAAGGACTGGTATTCAATATGTTAGCAATGGTTTTGCGGGCTTTCTCAATGGCAGAACGAGCCTCTCTGCCATGCGAATGAATGGAAGAAGGATTGCCCCAAAAGCCGGTTAAGTAAGGCATCATAGCCTCTACCACCAATGGATCGATAGGTGTGGTAGAGGCATTGTCGAGAAATACACGTTTTTGCATGTTGCTGTGATGAGAAACAAATCTATATTAAAAAGCTACACCCATTTTCTCTGCCAAATCCTTTAGCTCTTTTTCTACGGGAGGCAATAAATATATGCCTTCTACTGATCTTTTTTCCGACTCTGCTCTTTCATAGTCGCCTGGAATCTGTACTTTTTCGCCTTCTATCGCTTTGGCATTTCTGAAAGTCGTAATCCAATTGTCCATGTGGGTTTTAAATTCATCAGCAGGGCGAAAACCATCTATTCGCATGGCACCAAAAAAATGTCCAATGCCCTCACCTACAGGGTTTTCTGGCAAGGGCAGAAAGCTCACAAATGGAGGCACCCAAGGCCCGTAATTTGCACCCGAAAGCACGGCTGAGAAAATATCGACCCAAGCACCAAGGCAATAGCCTTTGTGGCTACCATGGTCTCTATCGCCACCCAAAGGCAGCAATGATCCACCACTTTTCAACTCATTGGCGTTGGTAGATTCGTTGCCCAGTTTGTCTTGTACCCAGCCTGAGGGAGCTTCTATATTTTTGCGTTGCAATATTTCTAATTTGCCGTTGGCGGCAGTGGTAGTGGCAAAATCGGCTACAAAAGGTGGTTGCTTATTTGCTGGAATGGCTACTGCAATTGGGTTTGTACCCAATAACCTTTCTAAGGAAAAAGTAGGAGCAACCAAAGGGCTTGCATTGGTCATGGAAATACCTATCATATCATGCTCCAAAGCCATCATGGCATGGTAGCCTGCTATGCCAAAGTGATTGGAATTTTTCACCGCCACCCAGCCGCTGCCTACATTTTTGGCTTTTTCAATGGCTACTTTCATGGCTTGTGGAGCTACTACTAGGCCCAGCCCAGCATCACCATCTACCACTGCTGTGCTTGGTGTTTCATGCACTACTTTTACATTGGGCATTGCATTGATACGGCTCGTTTCCCAAAGCCTTACATAGCCCGAAAGCCTTGCAACTCCGTGAGAATCAACGCCTCGCACATCGGCTGATAGTAAAACTTCCGCAGCTAGTTGTGCGTCTTTTTCCGGACAGCCCATTTTTATAAATACCTTTTCTGCAAATTCTCTTAGCTTTGTGTACGAATACATGGTAAAAGTTTTGAATTTTATAATTTGAATTCTTGATGCTTACATCGCTTTAATAAAATAATCAAATGCAAATCAATACCAAAACTAAACCTTTTCAAATCGGAGTTAATATTTTATTGCTAGTCTTGGGCATTTTCCTGCTCTATTTGGCCTTTCGCAATCAAAATTTTGCAGAAATATGGATTGCCATTCAAAATGCAAATTTATGGATGATAGTACCGGTGCTTATTGCCTCAATTATTGGTTTGGTATTTAGGGCATTGCGTTGGCAAATATTGCTGAAGCCTTTGGGCTATTCTCCCAGCTTTATGAATGCTTTTTCTGCCCTTATGGTTGGGTATGCGGTAAATTATGCAGTGCCCAGAGTAGGTGAAATTACCCGTTGTGTAGCCCTCGGGAAGAAGGAAAAAGCACCTGCCACTTCGCTATTTGGCACTGTAATGGCCGAGCGTTTGACAGATTTGCTAGTGTTGGTTTTAATATTGGCACTCACATTTTTTGTAAACTATGATTCTATTCAAACATTTTTTTCGGATAATATATTCGGACCTATAGCCCATGTGATTCAAGATAAATTTTTCAAGAATGAGAAAATGACAGCCATTACACTTGGAGTATTGGCTCTTATTGCCTATTTAATATATTATTTCCTCAATAAATCTTCTAAAAACGAAGCTTCCAATGCCTCTGATATTGATAAAATGGTAGATGAAACTTGGACAGGATTAACAGCATTTACTCAAATCAATAACTGGACACTTTTTATAGTGTATACAATTATAATATGGGGCATGAATTTCCTTACTTCTTATTTATGGCTGCTCTCGTTTAGCGAAACGGCCAATTTTCCCATTGCGGCTGGCATCACAATTTATACCATTAGCACTGTGGCAAGGTCTGTGCCTATTCAAGGAGGGGCGATGGGTGCTTACCATTACTTGGTAACAGCAGGATTGGCCATTTTCGGAATTGGGGCAGTAGTCGGCAATGCGTATGCCATTTTAAATCATGGCAGCCAAATGGTGTTGCAGCTTTCGCTTGGGGCTATATGCGGGCTTTATTTATTGTTTTCGAAGAATAAAGAGGAGGAAATTAGTAACTGAAAATATAGAGTTCATTAAACTAAAATGGGATGAGCGTTTTAGCTATCAATAAATCTACCATAGCTTCTGATGTTTGGTTCGATGCCCTTAAAATGTTTGTAAGGCTTGATGACGGTAAGCAAATTCCATTCCACTCAATTGGCTGCCTACTTTAAGGGATGCTACAGATGAGCAAGGCAATAATTGGCGTTTCATTGGGGGTGGAGATGGAATTCATTGGGAAGAGACAGACGAAGATGTATGGGTAGAAGGTTTGGTTAAGTGAATTTTTGCTTAAAAATTTACTACCATTTACCGCTTCAAAATAATAGCCAAAGTAAGCACAAACATCACCAGCAGAAAGCCATTGGCAATCCATTTGATGTATTCATCTTTTTGCGGGTTAATGAAATTGTTGTTATAATTTTCAAGTATCTCCCCAAAATCATTGAAATCAGTAGCGCCCACAGCTAAATTTTTGCTACTTTCTCCTGTTACATTTAGTGTTAATCTTGGCTTCAAAGTATCGTATCTGCTGGTTTTGGTATTGAAATATACCCAATACAAAAGTTGATTTAGTTTGTAATTGCCTGGTTCTTTGGGAATAAGGAAATAGTTGAAATTCTTTGATCCCGTTACTGCCAATCCGCTTCTGTTAATATCTTGATAAATATTGGGTGGATAAATATCAAAATTGGTACTTTCATATTGCTGCGGATTTTTAATAGACGAAATATTGCCCTCTCCCACAATTTTAAAATTGTAATTGATACTTTTCCCCGTAATCAGCTTGCGGTCTTTCACATTTTCTTCCAGCGAAAACTCTCCTACCGATACATTGTCGCGAAGGGGATGTGGTGGCAAATCTTTCACATAAATTGTTTTAGATTTAGATACAAAATCTTTGAACGATTGCTTTTCGTTATTAAATCCGAAAAACGATTGCACTTTTGCCACTTTAAATTTTATCATCTTCAACGGCAATTCTGGAAACACAATAGGCTGCTTATTGAGTGGATACAGAGTAGCACGGTACAATTTGTATTCTGTATATTTTTTCCCTTCAATGGTTACTTCCATAGGCTGTATCTCTTCTATTCCAAAATTTTCCTCCCAGCAATTGGCGGGTTTTATTTTCTTTAAAAGGCTTTGCATTTGAGTTCCCAAATCGTAAAACTGCATTTTAGCTTTATTGCTTTGAGCCACGTAAAATGCCAAAGTAATAGTGAAACCCTCGCCCACATATACTTTGTCTTTGGTGCTGGTAAGGGCAAAAAAAGCTTCATCTTTCACATCTACATATTCTTTGGCACTACCACCCCTACCAAAAAAATCTGCAAACGGATCTTGCCCTTGGGCATCGTATTCTTCTTGTTGCTTGGGGGCAGCTACGGTAATAGTAGTAGCTGGAACTTGCACTTTTTTGCCATTTATTTCCATAGCAAAGTTTGGCAATTTGAATTTCCCCTGCTTGGTAGGGGCATAATTTTGCACAATACTTTGCGAGAAAGTAATCTGACCATTTACAATATTGGTAGACGATTGTGAGGAAACACCGCGTTTTTGAAAGCCTGGTATATCTGGAAAATTAGAATAGTTTTTAAGTTGCTCGTTTTGCAGGGTGATAGTGATGGTAAAATATTCGTTTTGAGCAATATTAGTGTTGCCTAATTTTACTTGCAGCTCTTGGGTATAAGCAGAAATAAAACCGATAAATGCTAGAAAAAGAAAAATGATGCGTTTGGAAGCCATGTAATTAGAAAATATTTCACGAAATTTTACCACGAAATTATGAAATCGAATGCAAGGAACGAATCAAAATATCATGTATTGTAGTTTTTAGCTAAAAATCATTTTAAATTGCCTGTTAAAGATCCTTTAAAAATTTTGATTCTATAAAATTGCCTAAACTGTAGACACCAATGTATAAATCGCACAAAGTAACCTTTGCCCAAAGATTAAGATACAACTTTGACAATATTATCGGCCTAGGCACACCTGCTATGATTGGGCTATTATTTGCTGTATTTTTAATTGTGGCCTTGCTAACAGCGGCTATTATTCTAGTGTCAGGAATAAAAGAAATAGAAGGGCATAGTGTAGATATTTTTGAAGCCTATTGGTCGAGCCTTATGCACGTTATCGATCAAGGCACGATTACCGGAGACGACAGCTGGCAAATTAGGCTCATAATGCTATGCACTACTTTTATAGGTATATTCTTAGTGAGTTCATTGGTTTCTATTCTTAACACGGGGTTTTCTGCCAAAATAGAAGAGTTGAAAAAAGGACGTTCATTAGTGTTAGAAGAAGGGCACACGGTGATACTAGGTTGGTCTAATAAAGTATTTTCAATTGTTTCAGAATTAGTAATTGCCAATGCCAACCAACCCCGTTCTTGTATTGTAATTCTTTCAGACAAGGAAATTGACCATATAAAAGACGAATTATCTGCCAAAGTTGGCAATACCGGCAAGACAAAAGTAATACTCCGACATGGCAATGCTCGCGATGCCAATGACATTCGAATTACCAATCTCAATACGGCAAAAGCCATTATTATTTTATCGCCTGAAGAACATAAATCAGATGCGTATGTGATAAAAACAATCATGGCGATTGTAAATAACCCCAATCGTAAAATTGGCAAATACAATATTATTGCCGAAATAAAAGACGAAACTAATCGTGTAATTACCAAGATTGTGGGCAAAGACGAAGTTACGGTGGTGGTATCGAACGATATTATTTCAAAAATTACAGTGCAAACCAGCAGGCAATCGGGCTTGAGCTTGATTTACAACGATTTGATTGACTACGCCAATGTAGAAATTTATATTCTGCCTGTAAAAAATAGTGCAGGGTACTCTTTCAGAGAATTGTATTTTGCTTTTGAAGACACTATAATTATAGGAATTAGGAAAAAAGACGGGCGTATAATGTTGAGTCCGCCACTTGATGAAATAATAGGTGTAGATGATAAACTGGTATTAATTGCCGAAGATGATTTGGAATTGGAATTTACCAAAAATCTAAAGTACACTCCAAAACCTGTTGCCAAAGAGCTAGTTGCTAAAGATTCTACAGCAAAGGGTGTTCAAAAAACATTAATTTTGGGCTGGAATAGGAATTCAAAGATCATCATAAAAGAACTTGATAGTTATGTGTTGCCTGGTTCAGAGGTATTTGTATTGGCTGAATCCGAAGGCATTGAAGCCCAAATTGAAGATTTGAGCGATAAAGTGACACAGCAAACTATCAAATTTAAACGTGGCGATATAAATGACAGAAATACGCTAAACGCACTGGACCTCGAATACTACAACTATATTATAATAGTGAGCTATTCTGATATGTATGGAATGCAGGAAGCCGATGCCATTACCCTGATTACGCTTATGCACATTCGTGATATTGGCGATAAAATCAGCAAGCGATTTAATATTGTAAGCGAAATATTAGATATAAAAAACAGGGCATTAGCCGATTTGTCGAAGGCAGATGATTTTATTATTTCCGATCAGATAATATCGCTTGTACTAGCCCAACTTTCTGAAAACAAAGAATTGAGCTATATTTTTGAAGAATTATTTGATGCGGAAGGCTTTGAAGTGTATCTGAAGCCTGCAACTAGTTATGCGTTTCCAGGTAAAGAAACCAATTTTTATCAAGTGTCGGAAGTCGCATTGCTAAAGCGTGAAATTCCAATCGGGTACCGGATAGCAGCTGATGCCTATAATCCAAATAAACAATATGGTATCACGCTTAACCCTACAAAATCAGATACAATTTTATTCGATGCAGAAGATAAAATAATAGTGATTGCTGAAGATTAAGGAATGTATTGCAAAATTCGCAATAAAGAATTCTGAATTTTGCAATACATTCTATTTTGTGAAAAAATGGAATGCATGAATACAGTTGGCATTACCTTACTAACAACCTCTTTTTCAAACGTATACACCAAACCTAAGTTTAGATAACATCCTATAAGATTGAATTTCTAGTCGGGTTTTGCGAACTTCTATATTAAAAGCAATAATCTGGAAGGGTCTTCGAGCATTTGTTTTACACGTACCAAGAAGCCTACCGATTCTTTACCATCTATTATTCTGTGGTCGTACGATAAAGCTACGTACATAATAGGGCGAACTACCACTTCGCCACCCACCACTATGGCTCTTTCTACTATATTGTGCATACCCAGTATAGCTGATTGTGGGGCATTGATAATAGGCGTAGAAAGCATAGAACCAAACACACCACCATTGGTGATGGTAAAGGTGCCACCCGTCATTTCTTCAATCGTCAGTTTATTTTCTCTTGCTTTTTTAGCAAGGTTGGCAATGGCCGACTCTATTTCACTAAATCCCAATGTTTCAGCATTTCGCACTATGGGTACTACTAAGCCTTTAGGGGCAGAAACCGCAATTGAAATATCGCAGAAATCATTAAAAACGAGTTCTTCACCATCTATATAGGCATTTACCGCAGGGAAATCTTTCAAAGCCACACACACCGCTTTCACAAAAAACGACATAAAGCCTAACCCAATGCCATGTTTTTCTTTGAAGGCATCTTTGTATTTGCCTCTCAAATCCATTATGGGTTTCATGTCTACCTCATTGAAAGTAGTAAGCATGGCTGTCTCATTTTTTACTGCTATCAATCTTCTGGCAACAGTTTTACGAAGCGGAGTCATTTTTTCTCTTCTTTGCGATCGAGAACCTGCTGCCGATTTTGGAGCATCTTCTACTGGCTTTAAAGTAGGAAGTGAATTTGGTTTTGATTGGGTATTTTGGGCATCGTCTTTGGTAATTCGGCCATCTATACCCGAGCCTTTTACAGCGGTGGCGTCTATGCCTTTTTCAGCCAATATTTTGCCTGCAGCTGGAGATGGTGTGCCACTTGCATAGCCGTCTTTTGATGGTTCGGCAACAGTGGCTGGCTTTGCATCCGATTTGGGTGCTTCGGCTTTGGGAGTACTATCAGCAGCTCCTTTTCCATCTGTGTCAATAGAGCAAATAGGAGCACCAATAGCAAGTGTGTCGCCTGATTTGGCTATTTGATGTAGAGTTCCAGCTTTTTCAGCAGTCAATTCAAAGGTGGCTTTATCCGACTCAAGCTCACAAATTATTTCATCTAATTTTACGAATTCTCCATCCTTTTTCAACCAATTGGCTATGGTTACTTCGGTGATAGACTCGCCCACCGTTGGCACTTTCATTTCTATAACACTCATTGCAGATTGCGTATGGCTAATTTGGGTATATTTTTTATTTGATTGTTTTTGATAGTTCGGCTGCACGGGCATCGGTAAGCTCGAGTGCTTCCTGCAAGTCTTCCAGCAATTTGCGTTCGCTGCCTTGCACATTGCCATCTGCTAAAAATATTTCATACGCAGCTATGTAGCACTGTTCTTTTTGCACCGTATTCAATTTTGGAATCGCTTTTATTATCAATGTGCCGCTACTAGAGCCCGCATCTTTATATAATTGAATCACTTTTTGATTGAGTGACCGCAAATCAGTACCTTTCAATAGGTCTTTTTTTGCCACTATACTGTTCATAAATTCGATTTCTTCATCTGCAATATCGCCATCTACGGCTGCACAAGCGTATAAAATTGCGTAAAACGCCTCTTTCTCGTTAGCGATATTTACATTCTTATCTTTGAATATGAAGTCGAATAAACCCATGGTGCTATATTGATTTTGAGCGTAAAAAAGCGAAAATTAAAACTAATATAAAAGCTATTTATTTATTTTCTTAAAGCAGAAAGCCAAAAACGATAATTAGTTGGTAAAGATATATAATTGTTATTTTTGCAAAGGTAGTTGTCCGGTCACTATTTTTAGTATCTGTTTAATTTTATCAGAGTAAAAATGAAATTCAAAAACATATTTTTATTGCCATTTCTGCTAGGTATGGCTTTTTTATCTTCAGCTCAAAAAATAAAAGAAACATTAAAAGAGGGCTTTATAGATGAGTTGAGTTTGCGGATTGATACTTTAGTGTACACTTCTGAAAAAAACACTTTTGAATATCAAAAAGAGAAATATTTATTTTTCAAATCCATCACTAATCAAGATTTATTTGAACTCACTATTATTCCAAAGCAAGATACTTTAATTGAATCAATCAAAATGATTCACTCAAACGATTTTTTGTTGGTAGATTCCTTGAGGCATTTTAGCGAGCAATATTATAGAGCCAAAATTCGATTCAACGATTTAGACAATGCCAAATATCTCTCCCTTGTGTTTGTGATTCAACTTAAAACTGGCAAATCTATCAATCAAGAATATAAATTATTTCCTTATAAAGACACTTATATCTCTTACGATGTTGAGCCTATGGATTTATTTTTGGATGAAGAAAAAGTAATCGAAATGCCTAGCCAAAATGTATATAATATAAGGATAGACAATGATTTCTCTGAGCTTAATGACTATGAAATTAAGCTTGGTCAGGCCGTAAATACACTTAAAATCAATATCAAACCCAAAGTGTTGGGCAACAAATCGCTCACTTTGAAGCTCAAAACCTTGAAGCCATTTGTAAATGCACAAAACGAATTGAGTTTTGATTTGCCACACATAAAAATTAAGTTCAATGTAAAACCCAATCGAATAGATTATATCAATCCCGAAAAGTTCACTGTGTATTTCAATCCCGATTTTAAAGCGGCAGACGACATTCAGTTTGATTTGAATCGAAATATGGGCCTTAGAAAAACTTACCGCATTGAAGATCAGCAGGAGACAGGCGGAAATCTGATAGCAGAAATTTTCACCCAATCTCAACTTGTGAATAGCAATAAAGTACTTTGTAAAATACGCACTTTCGCTCTCCACAGGGTAAATGAAGGCTACTTATACATTAAAGATGGCGACAAAACCCGATTCCTCACCAATTTTAATATCATTGAAAAACCCAGAATTGATGAAATCGCAATAATGCACGATGGTGAAGATTGGACTGGAAATCTAGGTGTGTACCCAGGAGAAAAATTTGAGGTGAGAATAAAAGGCACGGGGCTGCAGCAATCGAGCTTGCAATTTGAAGGAATAGAAAATGTGATTCGCGATACCACAAGGCTTTCAGACGAAGTGGCATTTTTCATAGTGAAAGTACCTGTAAGTTTGCCCAAAAAGAAAGTAAATGTTTTCTTAAATAAAAGAAGTACAGAATATTCTCTTTTGATAAAGGAATACCAGCTGCCTACAGATTTTGACTTTATAATTGTGAATTATGATGGGGAAAAAAATATTCCGCTCAATTCAGATGCATTCAATAAACCTATTTTTTACGATGGCAATATAAAAGATATAAATTTCGTATTTGACCCATCAAAAATAGATGAAAACGGCAAGCTTAATGGAAAACAATATTTTGACATTGAAATCAAAATATTCAATAGCAAAAATGACTTGGTAGAAATGCAAAACCTAAACAACCTTGCCATTGTGCCAAGTGATAACTCGCCTAGAAGTGCTTTTTACGATTCAAAAGATGCTAGATTTCTCCCCATAAGTATCAACGATTTCCTAGTACACAAAACCTATACTTTCGACCCATTTACCCAAATAATTATAAGTGTAAAGCACAACGATTTGAAGCATGGTGCCAATGGCTACACCCGCAAGCTCAAGCTTATTATCAAAAAGAAATACAATTTAGATGTGCAAGTATCTTTTCCGGCCGGGCTTTTGCTTTATAAATTTGGCGATACTACAAGTGTGGAGAGTAAATTTAAAAATCTATCAGGTATAAGTATTGCCTTTATTGCCCAACTTCAATTTTACGATGAAAACAATGTGAATAAATTTAAGCCATACAGTATAGGTGCGGGTTTTATAGCTTTCGATGCCTTTAACTTTAGCCAGAATAGTGCCAATAGAGATTTGGGAGTTGTGGCATTGGGAACGCTTACTCCACTGCAAAGAGGCAAACTAAGCATTCCTTTGTATTTGGGTGGGGGCTATCTCATCAATCAAGACGATTGGTTTTTACTCTTCGGGCCTGGTTTGCGGTTTAGTTTTTAGTGTAAACTAAAAATGCCCCAACTAATTAGGGCATTTGAGTTTTATTGTGGGCAGAGGATTATAACAGTGTCTCTATTTTTTTCAAAGCATCGCTTGTAAGTGGCTTTACCACATAATTTACCACATACTGATTGTCTACAATTCTATCAATATCTCTTTTATTGTCAGAACTTGAGAGAATTACAATTCTTGCTTTCGATTTTACAAGTTCGGGAAAGCTTTCAAATTCGAATAAAAATACAAAGCCATCTACAAAGGGCATATTGATGTCCAGAAATATAACATCGGGTATAGCTTCTTCATTCTCGCTGTTGTTACGGAGATATTCTAAGGCACTGGAACCGGAATCCATGGCAATCACACGGTCGGCAAAGCCTGTCATCTCAATTATTTTCTCGCTAATGAAATTATCAGTCTCGTTATCATCTACGAGCATTACAAGTCCTACTTTGGCATCTACCATATCGTGGTTACGGAAATTTTCAACCAAATAAAGTATTATATCTCAAATACTCAAATTAAAATTACGAAAACTACAGATTGTGGAAAAATGGCAAAAAATTTTTACGGAAATATTTATCATTTTCATACCTTAGGCAAATGAATTGGAAAAAGAATTGGAAATTGTTCTTGCACGGATTGCGAAGCGTAACTGAAAGACAGTTATTAACAACTACCATAGTATTGGTTTTGGTGTCTGCGGTAGTGTTTTCATTAAGTTTGCCTCACTACAATGGACACGTAAATTATTTTTATGAAAACTTGCTTGTAGAGGCACACGGCATGATTTTCGATTTACTCGTAATTGGTATTTTATTGGTTTGGCTTAATAAAGTAGGTGAAAAACGGTTGAGAGTAAGGCGATATCAAGAGGAAATTGATGATTTTCGCCACTGGATAAATGATGAGGCCAGCTTTAGAATTGCAGGCGATATTAAGAGGCTAAATAAAGATGGTATTTTCACTATAGATTTGTACAACTGCCATTTGAAGAACGTAAACCTCAATTATGTGAACCTTACAAACTCAAACATGAACTATATAAATTTGGAAGATTCATCGCTTCAGAATGCCACAATGGTAAATGTGCGTCTCAATCAGGCCAACCTGCAAAATGTGAAACTGCAAGGCACAAAAATGAAAAATGCACAATTGAGTGGGGCAAATTTGCAATTTTCAACTCCAATTAAAGCTGATTTAACAGGCAGCAATTTGATAAAAGCCAAGCTTAACGGGGCAGTGATGATAGATTGTATATTGGTCGACTCGATGGTGGCAGGTGCCGATTTCACCGATGCCAATCTTTTTAAAACTGATTTTACGGGTGCAAAAGGCCTTACTGCCGAGCAATTGAGCAAAGCGCGCAGCATTCACATGGCTATTATCGACCCTGAAATTGAGGCCAAAGTAAAAGAATTGGCTCCTCATTTATTCAACCATTCCAATTCGAAGGCGGCAGCAAACTAGAGACTAGCATCAGAAATATTGCAAAGTAAAATATGAAAATCCGCATACAATTGACTTTGCTATTTGGTCTGGTGGTTGCGGCAATTTTATTGTTGTTCTCGTTTTCTATATTTTATTTTTATTCGCTATTCAGAGAAATTGAATTCTTTGAACGCTTACGTGGTAAAGCCCAAGAAACCGTAGAGTTGCTCACCGAAATTAAAACCATTGATGAGAATATTCTAAAAATCATCGATAAGCACGATCTCACCACATTATATGGTGAAGAAGTGATATTGTACGACTACGACCTAAATCTACTCTATAAAAGTGGAGAGGAATTTGTGAATTTTCCAGCTTCGTTTCTGTCAAATATTAAATCACGAAAAGAACTTAGACTTAGAAATGAAAACCGTGAAACCATTGGCATAAAGATAGATGATGTAGGCAAAGAATACATTGTAATTGTATCGGCTATCGATAATTTTGGCTATCAGAAAATCAATAATCTGATACTTATCTTATCAATTGGCTTTGTTACAGGTGTGGTTTTAGCTTTTATTATTGGCTTTTATTATTCGGAAAATGCTTTGAAACCTATAGCAGATGTGGTGCAGCAAGTAGCTAAAATTACAGTTTCTAGACTTAATTTGCGGGTAAATGAGGGGAATGGGAAAGACGAAATAGCCCAATTGGCTAAAACATTCAATCGTATGCTGGTGCGGCTGGAGGAGGCATTTGCCATGCAGAAAACTTTTGTTTCGAATGCTTCGCACGAGCTTCGCACACCCATGACTACCATAGTGGGAGAGATAGAAGTAACGCTTATGCAAAAGCGTTCCGCAGAAGAATATGAAAAAGTGCTTTCATCAATACTAGACGAAACCCGCAACCTCACTAATATGACCAACGGATTGCTTGAGTTGGCAAAGGTGAGTGCTACTGACAATACTTTCAAACAAGAAGCATTGAGAATTGATGAGTTAATATGGGCCAGCCGTTCTGACCTTGCAAAAAAGAATCCAGAATATTATGTAAAAGTAGATTTTCAAAATTTTCCCGAAGAAGAGCAGCCGCTTTATATAAGAGGCAATACCAATTTGCTAAAAACAGCATTTTTGAATTTGATGGAAAACGCCTGCAAATTTTCCAAAAGTCAAACGGCCGAAGTATTGGTTGTTTTATTCTTCAACAAAGTGCAAATATTAGTGATGGATAATGGCGTTGGCGTTCCCAAGGATGATATCCCCTATATTTTCCAACCTTTTTACCGCTCTATCAAAACAAGGTCGGTTTCAGGGTATGGCATTGGCTTATCACTGGTTGAGAAAATAATCTGGCTTCACAAAGGAATTATTGAGGTAAATTCAGTAGAGAATGTAGGCACCATATTCTCAGTCGTATTATTTAAGGAAGATAATTTTAAATTAAATAATACTGCTAGTCAGCTGAATATGAGTTTTGATTAACAGAATGCTACACTTTCGATTTCTTTCTCAAGCCTTCACTGCACTATTTTTCCTCTTCCCAATCTCGCTCCCATTTTTTTCTCCAAGTAAAATCACGGTTGCAAATAGGACAAGTTTTGGTGGGAAGTTGCCGTTTTTTAAGCCTGTTAAGTCCGCAATGAATAGTAGTACCTTTGATATGAATCTTTACCCCAATCTTTATGTTTTTATAAGTTAATCGTGTTCTACATCATTACTCATTATAAATCCGTAGTCGAAAAGACTACGGATTTGGGGCATAAAATTTCATGCCCTTTCAAGGGATGGAAAAGGTTGTTCTTTTATCAATTTTATGTATTGCTTGCCATTAGCTATCAATATATAAATACCTGAAGGTAGAAAAGAAACATCCAATTGATTAATAGCTATATCGCTTTTGTACATCACATTGCCTGTGATGTTAGTAATGGCTACTGTAGCTTCTCTGTCTATATATAGCATTCCAGTTACAGGGTTGGGGTAAACATTCAGTTTTTCAACCTTAGCATTGCCCGCATAAATACTGGAAATAGCTCCTAAATCAATGGTTGTGTCTTTTATACTTACACCTCCATTGCCATCTGTAACTTCCAAAGAAATTGCAAAGCTCCCCAAAGCAGTGAAATTGAATTGGAATTCAGCAGTAGTGTACGTTTTTGATTGGAATGTCCATTTGTATTTGAGAATGTCTCCATCACTCTTAACAGAATTCAGCCCACTAAAGGTAGCGGTGATAGGCAATTGATTAGATGAACCTTTGAATACTATACTAGCAACGGGTGCAAAGTTGGTTTGTGCTGTAAATACCATAGGCATTGGCAAATTACCACTCTGATCAGCTGCTCTCACACCTATTTGGTATATGGTTCCGGCTGACAGCCCTGTTATGGTTCTTGTAGTACCAGAAACCTGATATGTATCGAAGCCTATACCATTTACTGAAATTATATACCCACTTACGGAATTATTGTCAATAGCTCAGGCAAAGGTCACTACCAAAGCCGTGCTTTTTCTTTCAATAGTTCCAAAATTGGTAGGAGGGGTTGGGGGCATAGGGTCTGAAGTAACCGTAACGTTAACTTACACAAATTCACTTCTCAAATCGCGATTATCTACAACGCGTAGCGAGACAGTATACACCCCAGCTATAGTATATATTTGGGTGGCGGAATTGGCTAATACACTATTTCCATTACCCAAATCCCAATCGTAGCCAAGTACAAAATCACCTGAGTCTGTATCTGGGTTGCTTGAACCTGTGCTGTTAAAATTTACCGTAAGTGGTGCAGTGCCTGAAAATACTTCTGCATTCAGCACAGCGGTGGGCTTGCGATTGGTGATTACATTGATAGCTGCTGGCCCAGATTCGTTACCTACAAAATCAACTGCGGTTACCGAAACTGTGTTTGATGATCCTTCGGTTAGCCCTATAAGTTGATAAGTAGTTTCGGTAATGAGTCTAGTATTTAATTTGATTCCATTATTATACAAATTGTATCCCCAAACAATTAAATTATCCAAAGCCTCGTTCCACGAAAGGTAAAATCCATCATCTTTGATTTGAGATACTAAGATACCTAAAACAGAATACCGAAGTTTACAGGAAGGAGTTCAAGTAAGTGCTAAAAAGGTTCATTTTCTTGCAAGTGGAGGCTACACTCTATTGCTTTCTTTGCTGCAGAGTGTGCCACTGAATGCAGCAATCAGTAGGTGACTATGCAGCATTCATTTGAAGATTATGCTGCATAGTGTCGAAGATTATGCAGCATTGATTCTAAGTGTGTAATTAAAGTAGTTGTTTCAGGCAAGTTGGGGTAGAAATTACCCAGAAGTGAGTTTTGAAATTACAATTGCTATCAACACCACCACGCCCATACCTATGGCTGTTAATAAAAACATAAGCAAGTATTGGTTCAAATTAAAGCCTTTGGCAATCTCAATTATTTGTGACGGAACTACTTTTTTAATGAATGGATGGTACTTTACCATCGGTTCTGCATCATTTTCAAGTGATGTTGCTTTTGGATCTACTTTCATAATGATTTGATTAAGAATGTGAAATTGATTTTACATCTAATAATACCATGCCATTTGATAAAAGCTCGGTCGATTTGAGCTTTGATTATAAATATCAATAATCAAAAGATGTAAAAATTATGGCTCAAATTGTAATGAAATACGCCTAAGTACACTCACCGTTGCTTGAAAAGTTGAAACAAATACCGTTTTTACAAATGCTATACGTTTCTGAAAACCTCGCTGGCACTACCTTGAGCGGAGGCCAAAATGGTGAGATCGGCAATTTGCACATGAGCCATACGGGTAACACAAAAAAGTATGGTATCGGCTATATCTTCGGCTGTGAGTGGCGTTACACCTTCGTATACTTTGGCGGCTCTTTTTTCATCTCCTTTAAATCTGATGTTTGAAAACTCAGTTTCAACCATGCCAGGATTTATTGACGTTACTTTTATGCCGTGTTTATAAAGGTCTAGCCTCATACCTTTGGTAAGGGCATCTACCGCATGTTTTGATGCACAATATACATTGCCATTTGCGTACACTTCTTTGCCTGCGATGGAAGAAATATTTACAATATGCCCACTTTTTCTATATACCATACCTGAAATCACGGCTTTAGATACATACAAAAGCCCCTTCACATTGGCATCTATCATATAATCCCAATCTTCGGTTTCGCCTTCTTGAATTGGCGAAAGCCCAACTGCATTTCCAGCATTATTCACCAAAATATCAATATTTTGAAACGCATCAGGCAATGAAGCAATGGCATTTGAAACGGCCAATTTATCTCTCACATCAAACTGTAGGGTATAAATCTTTACTTTTTTAGAAAGCTCTTTTTTTAGATTTTCTAGCCGCTCAGTTCTTCTGCCACAGATAATTAAATCTATGTTTTGGTTTGCAAATGCTTCAGCTGTGGCTTTGCCAATACCAGAAGTTGCCCCGGTGATTAGTGCCAACTTTTTCATTATTCGAAGAAGAAATAGAGTGAAACTGTGTGGGTAAAAATAGACTCAAGTGGCCGATTGTATAAGCCACCTGGTTCGCTCAAGTTTACTAAACCGTGAGAAAATCGCAACTCTGGCGACCATTTAAAATAAGGGAAGTATATTTCAATGCCTGCTCCATATTCAATGCAAAAGTCTAGGCGGGTAATGCCAAGGCGTTGTTCGCTTGCATCGCTTTTCTTGCCTCCTGCACGAATGGCTGGTTTTATACCCGCCACTACATACATTCTCGTGTTTTTTCTTCGCAACGAGCGGTATTTCATCAACAATTGCAGCTCGATAAATGAGGTTTCTACTGATTGTGTAGATTCTATAGGGTTGCTCAATATAGTATCTACCCTCGAAAATTGATAATTAATTGAACGAGTGTAAAACCCCACCGATGGCACAATCTTAAAAGCCAATTGGTCGTGAAGTCGAAAATTCATCAAAAAACCTAAGGCAAATCCACCTTCGCCTACAGGGGTAATGTTTTTGTAAAGCGAATCGCTAAAATAGGTTTCTGCATATTTGATGATAGTTCTATCGTAATTCAGCCCTAGAAAAAAGCCGTAGTGAAGCAGTTTTTCATCGTAATTAGGTAAATGAATGTCTTTTTTTTGCTGGTTAACTTCGTATTGTTCCTGCTGATTTACCCTATTTCGCTTGCTTTGTGAGTAGGAGGAAACACAAATGAAAAGCAGGATGGAGAAAATTATTTTTCCCCTATATAAATTGAACTGATGCCAAAAGTTAATGGAATATGTCTGCACTTGGTAAAGCCTATTTTTTCTAAAATGGAAATAAAATGTGTACCCTCAGGAAAAGCCGAAACAGATTCGGGCAAGTAAGTATAGGCAGATTGGTCTTTTGAAATCAACTTGCCTATCAAAGGTAACGCAAATTTTGAATAAAAATTATAGAGCTGTTTAACAGGAAATGCTTTCGGCTTCGAAAATTCTAATACTATAATCGGTGCATTGGGTTTTAAAACATCTAATATATTGGCGAGTCCTTTTTCAAGATTTTCAAAATTGCGAACGCCAAAAGCTACAATTACGGCATCAAATGTATTTGCATCAAAAGGTAGCTTTTCGGAATCGCTCAATTGTAAAGAAATAATTTTGTCTAGTCCTTTTTTACTTAGTTTTTCCCTACCAAAGCCCAACATCCCTTCAGAAATATCTACCCCTACAATTTTTTCAGGCTTCAATGCCAGTGCTTCAATGGCAAAATCGGCTGTGCCAGTGGCCACATCTAGTATATATTTTGGATGATATGGCTTGAGCAAACGTATGGCTTTTTTACGCCAAAGTATGTCGATACCAGCACTCAGGAAATGGTTGAGAAAATCGTATTTGGGCGAAATGTTGTTGAACATTTCAGCCACTTGCTCCTTTTTTGAAGCATTGTTCTCTTTATAAGGAAGTATTACAGAATCCATTATGCAAATAAAGCCATTTTCAGAGGAATTGTTTTCGTTTTTTAGCTAAGTTTGAAAATCTGGAAAGTTCAAATTTGATATTTCAATCGAATAAAAGCTTCCGAAATTTGTGTAAAATGTGTATCAAAACAAGAATTTCAACCCTAATTTTTCTTTTCATTTCTATATTGAGCTTTGCCCAACCTACACCTGCAGTTTTAGTAAATGAAACGGTAAATCAAATAGATTTGGCAGATGATTTAATAGATCAGGCATGGAAACTAGCCAAAAAAGCCCTAAACGACCGCAATAAAGCAGAGGCCAAAGAGCGCTGTGAATCCATTGCTAAACTAGCAGAAGAAGCAGAAGGCAAAGCCAAAATGGCCGAGAAAAAGGCTGATGAATCGGAGCAGACGTATCAATCGAGCAATTGCCTTGGAGCGGCTACAAAGGCAGACGATGCCGAAGATTATTGCAGACATTTAGGCTATTACACCCACGAAATGCTGATTTACACCCGAAAAGCCCTAAATGAAAAAGACGATACTTATTTTAAAAACTACCTTAATAAGGTGTTGAGCTATGCAGAAGATTCTTATGAATCGGTAAAAAACGCAAAGCTAGAATTGGAAGAGGCTATAAAAGAAGCTGAAATTTGTACTAAATAGCCCTTTCAAGTTTGTGAAACTTAAAAGGGCTAATATAGAGTTACTGCACCATCTCTACGCTTTTTTGTATAAAGGCAGTGAGTTCACCACCCGTAAGCAAATTTTGCGATAGCATTCCCAAATCAAATACATATTTGGCTAGCACTTGCTTGTTTTCTTCGCTTTCCGACTTTAATATTTTCTGTACCAGGCTGTGGTTCGCATTCACAGTCACACTGTAACTGTCGGGCATATTGCCCATAAATGCCATGCCACCACCGCCACCGCTCATGCTCATTTCCTTCATTCTTCGCATAAATTCGGGCAATGTAACTGCCACAGGCAATTCATCGGGTGAAAGAGGCTCTATGGCTACAGTATAATTTTTATTGTTGATAGCAGTGTCGAATACTGTTTTTAAACTTTCTTTTTCAGTATCGTTCAATATACTTTCAAGCACTATACCTTTATCAATCAACTTATCTGCAATATCAGAATCTACGCGCTTGAAGCTCGATTTTTCAATTTTCCGTTCCAAATAACTTACAAAATGTGTGTCAATTGGGCTTTCAAATTTCAAAATATCGTAGCCTTTCTTTTTAGCAGATTGTATGTAGGCATCTTGTTTCGAAGGCTCATTGGTGTAGATATACACTTTATTGCCATCTTTATCAGCCTGCGTTACTTGAATTTTTTCTTCGTATTCGGGAAGAGTGAAATACTGATTTTCAGTATTTTTTAATAATGAAAAATCTTTGGCACGGTCGTAAAATTTATCATCGGTAATGATACCGTATTTCACAAATAGACCAATGCTATCCCACTTTTCTTCAAAGCCTTTGCGGTCGTTTTTAAACAACTCGTGCAGTTTGTCTGCTACTTTTTTGGTGATATGTGAATTGATTTTTTTCACATTACCATCCGATTGCAAATAGCTTCTAGATACATTCAAAGGAATATCTGGCGAATCGATTACGCCATGCAATAGCATTAAGAAATCTGGCACTACATCTTTTACTTCATCGGTAATGAATACTTGGCGACTATAAAGCTGAATCTTGTTTTTCTGCAATTCAAACTCCTGTTTTACTTTCGGAAAATATAAAATTCCGGTAAGGTTGAAAGGGTAATCGACATTGAGATGAATCCAAAACAAAGGTTCGTCAGTGAAAGGATACAGTTCTTGGTAGAAACTTTTATAATCTTCATCGGTAAGTTCGTTTGGCGACTTTGTCCAAAGCGGTGTCGGATTATTGATTACTTTCTCATCAAATTCTATTTCTACAGGAAGGAATTTACAATATTTTGTAAGTATGCCTTGAATGCGGAATTTTTCAAGAAACTCTTTGCTATCTTCATTGATGTGAAGGATAATATCAGAGCCACGTTCTGTTTTTACAGCTTCTGTAATTTCGTAATCGGTAGTGCCTGTACAGCTCCATTTGGCTGGCTCTGCCCCATCTTGATAAGAAAGGCTTATAATATCTACTTTATCTGCCACCATAAAAGCAGAATAGAAACCGAGCCCGAATTTTCCAATAATATCTTGCGGATTGTCGAGTTTATCTTTGAATTTTTCTACAAACTCTGTGGCACCCGAAAAAGCTATTTGGTTGATATATTTACGCATTTCATCAGCTGTCAAGCCAATTCCTTTGTCGGAAATTGTCAAAGTTTTAGCCGCTTCATCAATGGTAATTTTAATTTTTAGTTCGCCAAGTTCGCCTTTGAATTCGCCCATTGAGCTGAGTTTTTTCAACTTTTGAGTAGCATCAACCGCATTAGAAACCAATTCGCGCAGGAATATTTCATGGTCGGAATAAAGGAACTTTTTGATGATAGGGAAAATATTTTCGGTATGAATCGAAAGTGTGCCTTTTTCTTGCATTGTATTAAATGTTTGTGTGTTTTTAGATTAAAGTTGAAAAATAAAGGGAAGTTTTTAAAACCCTTTCTTAAAAAGAGAATAGCAATCGCCATTCCAAAAGGCAATTGCTGCCATTGTGACAGAATTAGGATTATGGAACGATAATCAGTCTCAATCCCAAATCTGGAATATATCGTGTTTTTAGTTGTCCTCTTCGTACTTTATTCATCACATCCGTTAATTTTAAACCGTAAATCTGTGCATATTTGGTCTGTGTCAGTTGCTCAAATTCTCAGCCTTAGATTCGGTACAAGAGGTGCTATCAGAATATGGACATGATACCTATGAGTACATTGCCATTCGTAAATATTTATCAACAGTACAGGAAAAATCGTCTAATTTTGTGCGTTCAATATACAGGCTCATATAATGAATAACACTTTTCAACATAGCATACTTAAATATATTCATTCGCCTTATTTGGGCGAAGGGTTAAACTTGGGTATTCTGTTCTATTTCCCTGAAGCTGAAAAATTTGTATTTCGGGCTCCCGAAAAATTAAGTAGAATTAAAGCCGCTTACACCGATTTCAATGAAGAGTTAATAAAGAAATATGTATCGTATTTTTACAAAACAGCCGCTAATTTTAAAATAGGTTTATTCGACAAAGACTTGAATGATATTGCAAACGCCTATTTTTTGCCAAAAGATAATTCCGTTTTGCCATTTTTGCCATTTGAAATAGGTTTAATGGAAAAATCTTCAATTGAGGATATTGTGTCTGATTATTACAAACTATACTTCAACCCTTATAGAATTCGGCCTGCTGCTGTTAAAAAAATAGTAAAAAATGAACGATATATAGTCTCACGATTTTAAAATTAATTCATACAAAGTATCCTGAAAAGTATCAATATTTTAACACCGACTTTCAATTTAGCAACGAAAAAACATCTTTAAAAGCAGATTATTTTTGGCAGAACAATTCTGGAAACCTTATAAAAGCAATTAGTTTCGATTTAAAAGAATCAAATGCTTTGAACGAAAAAGCTGTTCAGTATTCAGGGAAACTCAATATTTTATCAAAAGAAGCTGAGAAAAATAATTATAGAATAGATTTGATTATTTCCAAACCATCAAACCCTTCATTACTTGATGAGTTTAAAAATTCTTTGGGTATTATATAAGAAATCAATATTCAAAAAAGAATAATTCTAGAAAATCAAATCGAGGATTACACAAAATATGCAACAGAAAATGTTGTTTCGTTTTCATAATTCTATTCTATTATTTTCTCCACACCTACCTTATTCAGTATTTCTATTCAACACTTTTCCTAAATTGCACCCGTGGAAAATTTTGTAGTATCAGCAAGGAAATACCGTCCTGTCATTTTTGATAGCGTAGTGGGGCAATCGCACATTACCACTACCTTAAAAAATGCGATTAAGAACAATCATCTTGCCCAAGCGTTTTTATTTTGCGGGCCGCGTGGAGTAGGCAAAACTACCTGTGCCAGAATATTGGCCAAAACCATCAATTGCACCAATCTCACAGTCGATTTCGAAGCCTGCGGCCAATGCGAAAGCTGCACCAGTTTTCAAAACAATGCTTCTTTTAATATTCATGAGCTTGATGCTGCTTCCAACAATTCGGTAGACGATATTCGGAACTTGGTAGATCAAGTGCGGTATCCACCTCAGCATGGCAAGTACAAAGTGTATATAATAGATGAGGTTCACATGCTATCTGCCTCGGCTTTCAATGCCTTTTTGAAAACCTTGGAGGAGCCGCCAAAATATGCGATTTTTATTTTGGCTACTACTGAAAAAAACAAGATTATCCCTACCATTCTTTCTCGTTGCCAAATATTTGATTTCAATCGCATTCAACCCAAAGATATTGCCGAACACTTGCAAGGCATTGCTATTAAGGAAGATATAAAATTTGAAGACGAAGCTTTGCGATTGCTGGCGATGAAAGCTGATGGCGGCTTGCGTGATGCCTTGTCTTTATTCGACAGAATGGTAACGTTTTCGCTTGGTGGTATTCTCACTTACAAAACCGTAATTGAAAACCTCCATATATTAGATTACGATTATTATTTCCGCGTAAGCGAACATTTATACAAAGGTGAACTAAGCCAATGTCTACTTATATTTGACGAAATATTGCGAGATGGCTTCGATGGACATAATTTTTTGATTGGCTTGATGGAGCATTTGCGAAACGTGCTGGTGAGTAAAGACAATACCACTATTCAATTGCTGCCTGTTTCCGAATCTATTCAAGTAAAATATCTGAAGCAAGCCAATGAAGTTTCGATGCAATTTTTGGTAACGGCACTGAGCCTTGCCAATAAATTTGATGTGGAATACCGAAATAGCAAAAGCCCACGGTTGCACTTGGAACTGGCTTTGATGAAAATGGCTCATCTAAAATCGGCTTTCAGCCTCGCCCAAGCCCTTTCAAATCCGAAAGTGCAAAAAAAAAATAGCTAATGGAAATAATAAGCCTGAAAATCAGCCAATAGGGCATACTGCAAATTCGAAAATTCAAAATACGCCTCCAGCAAATTCATCAAGCAATATTCCTGTGTTGCCTTCGCTTCACAATATAAAAGCGGATATGCAGCCCAAACCCGTTGAAGATAAACTCAATGAAAAGGCTGAAAACCAAGCAACTATACCCATAAAAAATATTGGCGTTGATGAAATAAAAATTGCAGTTCAAGTGTATGCAGACACGATGAAAGCCCTAGATCGTATGTTTGAATTTGCACTTTTTAATGAAAGGGAAGTGCAACTTGAAAATGGGAAGCTCATTTTTACACTTGAAAATGAAATTCAAAAATCACAATTAAATGCCTATAAAGCTGCTTTTATTAAATATTTGAAAGATGAATTCGACTCAAATTTTACTTTAGATGCAGAAATTGCCACAAACAATAATGAAACAAAGAAGCTGCTTTATACACCTACCGACAAGTATAATTTTTTGGCAGATAAATATCCTGTTCTAGATGAGTTAAAGAAAAGATTGGGGCTGGTATTAGAGTTTTAGCCCATCTCTTCATTTGAAAGGGCATAAAAAAAGGCTTAGAGCAAAACTCCAGCCTTAATAATTGAACTATTACTCAACCACGAGTATCTTATAATAAGAAAAAAAAGTGTGCTTGGCTGAGGAATCAATATTATAAATAAATTAGCTATTTGTACCCAAATACTACTTTTAAAATATTTTATATGATTTGAATCAATTGAATAAAAGCTTTTAAGTAAGATAAATTCCATTGCCGGTTTTTTTTTGCAAAGAATAGCCAATACCCAAATAATGGACATTAGAAAACCAGCTGAATACGAAGCTGGGCATTATTTAGCAACTCATTTTATAGCTCTAGTCATTTCTCTTTTACCCACAGGGCCAGGAAGCGATTCTACTGTAAATCCAGATGCTTTAAGGTAGCGTTTAAATTGTCCTTGTGCCGAATAACTAACTAATATGCCTTCAGGCTTAAGCATATCGTAGTATTTGCTTATGATGGCTTCGCTATACTGTTCGGGTTGGCATACAGGAGCAAAGGCATGGTGGTAAAGCAAATCGTAACTTTCGGAAGTGTGCTCAAACTCAAACACATCTTTATTTATTTTTGTAAGATGAAAAAAGGGCGTGAGAGCCGATGCTACATTCCAAGGCTGTTTATGAAGCTTGGCAAATAATGCTTTGAACTCAGGGTCGTTCCAATTATTTCTATAATTGAGCTTATCTATCAATTCAAAATCAATAGGATGTTTTTCAATGCCATGGTAATGAATGTTTATGCCAGAAATTTCTGGGTTTTCGAGCGTAAGCATCACATTTAATCCCGTTCCCATGCCCATTTCAAATATGTGAAGCTCTTTTTTCTTATCTAATAAAGGTAAAAGTCCATGTTTGATAAATACGTGTCTTGATTCTTGTACAGCTCCGTGTTTTGAATGATAAGTTTCGTTGTAGGCTTCACTGTAAATGGAATGCGAGCGGTCGGCAGTGTCGATTATTTGTAATCCCAGTGCTGTTTTATAGATTGGTGCAGGTTCAAAAACTGATTCCATAATTCATTTAATATCTCTGCTGCGGGTTGTATCTGGTGTATTGCTGAAGCTATCTGACCGATTTCAAGTTCTCCATCAACCATATCACCTTCAAAAATTCCCTTTTTCGAACGGCCTTTTCCCAGCAATTCCCTAAGTTTTTCGGCATCAGCACCTTGGTTTTCTGCCTTTTTTATAAGCTCGTAAAACGGGTTTTTGATTATCCGCACCGGTACAATTTTTTTGAGTACCAGTTCAGTGTCGCCTTCATTTGTAGAAACTACTGTTTGTTTAAAATGTTCATGTGCAGAGGATTCTTTGCTGGCAGCAAATAAAGTTCCTACTTGTACCGCACTTGCTCCCAAGGCAAAAACAGCCATTATTGCATTGCCCGAACCTACGCCTCCTGCAGCTATCACGGGGATATTCACAGCCTTCACCACCTCAGGTACTAGGCAAAGCGTGGTAGTTTCCTCTTTTCCATTATGCCCACCTGCCTCAAAACCTTCAGCTACTATGGCATCTACCCTCGCTTCTTGAGCCTTTATTGCAAATTTTGTACTTGAAATAACATGAACCACCGCTATTCCCTGCGATTTTAAAATTGAAGTCCATGTTTTGGGATTGCCAGCTGAGGTAAAAACTATTTTTACACGTTCATCTATCACCACTTGCACGTGCTTTTCTATTTCTGGGTATAATAATGGAATATTTACACCAAAAGGTTTTGTGGTGGCAAGTTTGCATTTTTGAATATGGATTCTGAGTGTTTCGGGGTGCATAGAGCCAGAACCAATTAAGCCCAAACCACCTGCTTTGCTAACGGCAGATGCCAATTCCCAACCCGAACACCATACCATTCCCGCCTGAATAATGGGAATATCAATACCAAAAAGCTGGCAGATGGGGTTTGATTGGTTTTTCATTTTTTTTATTTTATCAATATGAATGCAAACAACAGTCGATAAGTAAAAATTAATAAAAAAGGGTTGTAACAAATTGCTACAACCCTTTTTTAAGATTATATTAAATACTAAAACCAGAACCCTAGTCGCAATGCACCTACAACACTAGGAAACAAGTTAAAACTTGAGCTCACAGCCTCTGTGGTGGTAGTTTGTGTATCAAATCCAGTGCCAGAGATTTCTCTTTTTACTTCATCATAGCTTACATAATTCAAGCCAAAACCAGCTTCGATACCCAAATACGCTCGTTTAATAAAATAGTAATCGGCACCTGCTACTGCATTTAGACCAAATGAAAAGCTACTTCTAGTGTCTGTAGAAGTATTTCCTGTAGCACCTGTATATACGGTTTTAACACTATTTCCTCCAGAAACAACTTCTGAATTAGAAGAAGCGGCTCACACACCTAAAGCTAATTCAGCTCCCACGTAAGGCGAAAGTCTTTCTGTACCAGCAAAGTGCTTTTCAATACCCGGCAAAAAAGCAAAAGAAACTACACTTGTAGTATTATCGTCTTTAGTGATGGGGCCGTTTAACAACGCAGGATTGCTTGTAGATTGCACGCCAAATCTAAATCCTGCCCTTAGTGCTAACTGATCGGCTATAAAAAACCTGCCTTTTAAATAGGGAAACTGAGATGTAAAATTATTAAGTGCAAAAGTGTTTAATGAGCTGTTTGTGCTATTAAGTCCTACTCCAACCAAAGGGTTGAACAAAACCTCCAAACCTATATCTCCGGCTTTTGGCTTAAATACATCTTGAGCTTGTGCCGTATCTAAGCCCTACAACAACAATGCTGATAAGAAAATTATTTTCATGGTAATAAATGTTTAAAAGGTTTATAAAATTACGCAGTAAACTTATTAGTATTTTCGATTTAATTAATCCACAACATCAAATTATCTGTTGTTTAAATATTATTAA